>NZ_JBEXOT010000028.1:0-85820 GCF_040611675.1 Streptomyces sp. NPDC006551 | reverse complement strand
GTCGACGCTCCGCGTGGACTCCCTCCTCCGCCTTGCGATCGCACGCACCAGACACCGCTCGCTGATCCGTCCTGATCGACGAGACACCCCCTAGGCTCGGTCCATGCCCCGCCGCCACATTCACGTGACCGGCGCAGCCGAGGCTCCGCTGCGGGCCGCCCTGCGCGCACTGCGTACCGAGCTCACGATCCCGCAAGCCTTCCCACCCGCCGTCCTCGCCGAGGCCGAGGCCGCGGCGAAGGCGCCGACACTTCCCGGCCACGACGCCACCGACATCCCCTTCTTCACCATCGACCCGCCCACCTCCACCGACCTCGACCAGGCCATGCACCTGGCCCGCCGGGCCGACGGCGGCTACCGCGTCCACTACGCCATCGCCGACGTCGCCGCCTTCGTCGCGCCCGGGTCCGCCCTCGACGCCGAGGCCCACCGCCGGGTCCTCACCCTCTACTTCCCCGACGGCAAGGTGCCCCTCCACCCCGCCGTCCTCTCCGAGGGCGCCGCCAGCCTGCTGCCCGGCGAGACCCGCCCCGCTCTGCTGTGGCGGATCGACCTCGACGCGGAGGGCCGCCGCGTCGCCACCGACGTACGCCGGGCCCTCGTCCGCAGCCGCGCCAAGCTGGACTACGCCGGCGTGCAGGAGCGGATCGACTCGGGAACGGCCAAGGAACCCCTCGCCCTGCTGCGCGAGATCGGGATGCTCCGTGAGGCCCTGGAGACCGAGCGCGGCGGGATCTCCCTCAACGTCCCCGAGCAGGAGATCGTCGACTGGGACCACTCGTACTCCCTCGCCTACCGCGCCCCGCTCCCCGCCGACGGCTGGAACGCCCAGATCTCCCTCCTGACCGGCATGGCCGCCGCCGACCTCATGACGGCCGCCGGCACCGGGATCCTCCGTACGCTGCCCACCGCCCCCGACGGGGCGGTGGCCCGGCTGCGCCGCTCCGCGCACGCCCTCGGGGTCGACTGGCCGCACCACGTCTCGTACGCGGACGTCGTCCGCTCCGTCGACCCCACCGACCCCCGCCACGCCGCCTTCCTCCAGGAGTGCACCACCCTGCTGCGCGGCGCGGGCTACACCGTCTTCACCGACGGCAGCGTCCCCTCGCCCGCCGTCCACGCCGCCGTCGCCGACGAGTACACGCACTGCACCGCCCCGCTGCGGCGGCTCGTCGACCGGTACGCGGGAGAGCTGTGCGTCGCGGCCGTGGCGGGGCAGGAGCCCCCGGAGTGGGTACGGGCGGCGCTCGACGCCCTCCCCCGGGAGATGGCGGAGGGCTCGCGGCGGGCGAACGGCGTCGAGCGCGAGACCGTGGACATCGTGGAGGCCGCCCTGATGAGCGGGCGGATCGGCGAGGTCTTCGACGCGTACGTGATCGATGTGAAGGAGCGCGATCCGGCCGTCGGCACCGTTCACCTGGAGGACCCCGCGGTCGTCGCCCGGATCGAGGGCGGCGAGACGCGGCTGCCGCTGGGCGAATGGCTGCGGGTCAGACTGACGCAGGCGGACCCTGGGCGGGCGAAGGTGCTGTTCGCGCCCGCGTGAGGGCCGGTACGAGCGCCTGGACGAGGGCCCGGGCGTCGTCCGCGTGACAGCGCACGGTGTGGACGGACCGGGTCCCGCCGAGGAGCCGGGCCACGTCGACCGGTTCGGTGAGTTCGATGGTGACGGAGGTCTGGGAGCCGACGGCGAGGTTCAGCACGCCCTCGGCCTTCTCGTGGGTGAAGAGCAGCTCGTGCCGGACGGCGGCGATCCCGCTCAACGGGACCGTCAGATCGACGTGAGCGGCCTGCCGCAGCCGGAGCGCGCCGGAGGCGAGGACGTGCGGGCGGGTGACGGAGGCGGCGTGCAGACCGAGCACGAACAGCACCGTGTACACGTCCAGGACGAGGACGACCGCGTGGACCGCCGGCAGGTCGGCGAGCAGATACGACATCCCGACGGTCTCGACGAGGCAGACGAACGCGAAGCCGTACATCAGGGCCGCCTGGTCGCGGGCGTGCGAGAACGCCCGCTCCCCGGCGCGCACCCCGTGCCGGCGCCGGGCCACCCACAGGCCCAGGCTCGCCATCAGCCGCAGTTCGTGCCCGACGAGCCGGCGGACGGGCTCCGGCACCAGCTCCGCGAGGACCTCGCGCCGGGAGAGCCCGCGCCGTCGCAGGCGCACGTACGCGGCCGTTTCGGCGACGAGGAGCAGGAGGACGGCGATCTCGGCGCAGACGAGCACGGGCCTAGGGATGCGCAGTCCGGCGACGAGACAGGTCAGGAGGACGATCTCGGCGGGAAGGAGGGCGTACGCGGTGGCGCGCAGCACCCGGGACCCGGCGGCGGGCGGGGCGGCGGGGGTGGAGGGGCCGGTCACCGGGCACGCTCCTGGACCAGCCGCAGGGCGCGGCGGACGGCGGCGGCCTGGGCGGGGGAGAGGTCGGCGAGGAACGCGTCCGTGAACCCGCCCTCCGGCAGCTCCCCGGCCTCCAGCGACGCGACGGCCTCGTCCGGCACACAGTCGGCGAGGGCCTCGGCCGCCGCCGCGACGCGGGGGTCGTCCGGCTCGGCCTCGGCGAGCGCGTCGAGCCGTGCGTACACGTCGCGGGCGCGCTCGAGCGCCTCCGGGGTCTCGGTCATGCTCCGCATGGCCTCCATCAGCCGCCCCCGCTCCTCCTTTGGGGCGACCGTGTCGAGCAGGGCGAGCAGCTCCCGGTCCTTGGCGGCCATGGGGGAGGCGGAGACCTCGCCGAGGCCCGCGAGCAGACCGGCCAGCTCGGCGGAGACGGGTCCCTCGGCGGTGATCCGGCCGGCCCGTGCCTCCCCGAGCAGCTCGGCGAGGCGCGTCCGGCGCTCCCGGATCACGGCCTCCTGCCGCCCGAGATCGGCGTCCAGCTCCTCCAGGACCTCGACCAGCTCCCGGCCCTCGTCGTCGGCCAGGACGTCCCGGACCTCGTCGAGCCCGAGGCCCAGCTCGGCCAGCCGCCGGACCCGCGCGAGCAGCACGGCGTCGCGGAGGCCGTACTCCCGGTATCCGTTGGCCCGCCGCACAGGCTCGGGCAGCAGCCCCAGACGGTGATAGTGCCGCACGGCCCGCGGGGTGACCCCGACGAGCGCGGCGATCTCGCCGATTCGCATGGGCCCAGTACAAACCCTGACGCTACGACAAGGTCAAGTGCGGCCGTTCTCCCTCCTTCGCGCCAGGTAGCATGGTCGACACGGCAGACGAGCCGGGCGGGCGGCCGCGTGGGGATCCTGGATCCTCCCGAGGAACGTCCGGGCTCCACAGGGCAGGGTGGTGGCTAACGGCCACCCGGGGTGACCCGCGGGACAGTGCCACAGAAAACAGACCGCCGGGGACCTCGGTCCTCGGTAAGGGTGAAACGGTGGTGTAAGAGACCACCAGCGCCTGAGGTGACTCAGGCGGCTAGGTAAACCCCACCCGGAGCAAGGTCAAGAGGGGCCGCTTGGCAACAGGCGGCTCTGCGCGAACGCTCGAGGGCTGCCCGCCCGAGTTCGCGGGTAGACCGCACGAGACCGGTGGCGACACCGGTCCTAGATGGATGGCCGTCACCCCGACGACCGCGAGGTCCCGGGGCACAGAACCCGGCGTACAGCCCGACTCGTCTGCCGCTCTTCGTTCGCTCTCGCGTACCGTCCGCCGCCTACGACCCGCCGAGGGACAGGCGGGTCGTATCGGGCGCCCTGTAGGTGTCTCGACGCCGCCTGGGAGCGGGTCTCCGGCTGAGCCGGCTCTTTGGGGGCCTCACTCGGCGGCTCCCAGGGCGATCGCCGTGTGCGCCACGGAGGCCAGCGTCATGTGGCGGTGCCAGCCTCGGAAGGAGCGCCCCACGAAGTCCCGGAGCCCGGCCCGGTCGCCGATGCGCGCGAAGTCCTCCTCCACCCGGCCGTTCAGCTTGGCGATCCGCAGCAGCGACCCGACCGGCAGATGCGTCATGCCGGTGACCCACAGCTGGGAGGGAGGCTGCGCCGGGTTGGTCCACTCGCCCAGCAGGAGCAGACGGCGGGGTCTGGCCCCGGCCGTGCCCGGCAGCGCGATGGGCACGGTCGCGGCCAGGGTCGTGCGCAGGGTGTTCCCGTGCGCCGCGTCCCGCCAGGCGATGGGGACCCGCATGCCCTTGACCAGTTCGAGTATCCGCGGGGCGGGCAGCGAACCGGTCCGGTAGCCGGGCAGCGACGGGTCGGCGACGGCCATCCGGCACAAGGGGCTGATCCGGGCGACGAAGGGCACGCCGCTCGCGGCCAGCCGGTCGGTCGCGGCGGAGATCCCGCCGCACCGCAGGTCGAGCAGGACCGGCCGCCGCGGAATGCTCCACCGCTGGACCATCCGCACGACGGCGGACACGGCGCACTCCTCCGTGCTCTCCGCCCCGAGCCCTTCGGGTACTTCGGCCTGCTCACGCCGCTCCGGGTCGTTGATCCACGGTTCCGGAAGGACCATCCGCCAGTTGACGGGCGCGCTCAGCTCGGTAGAGGCGAGCCAGACGCCGAGCGCCTGCTGGCCGCGGAAGACCTGACCCAGGTGAGGCGCGAAGTGCTGGTCCACGCCCACCGAGTGCTTGCCCGCCTTGGGTATGTGGATCGGCCGTATCACCCACGCCTGTGGTGCCGCGGTGTGCTCGAGGTATTCGGCCAGGGCGATGCGCAGCGGCCGCCAGTCCCAGGCGGAGCTGGAGATGAAGTGGTGCAGGCTCTGCTCCACGGACGCTCCGCCCAGATGGGCCGCGATGTTGCGGATGGACTTGCGGCCCGGCGTGGACAGCAGACCGCGCAGATACTGCTCCGCGCGCAGCCGGTGGTTTCTTCGGCTCAGAAGGGAGAACAGGACGGTGCACAGCTCGGCGACGATGTCGTCGGACACATCGGCACCGGAGGGAACGCCGCCCTGATGGGGCACTGCCGGCGTGTCGGCAGGGTCGTCTGTCCCGAGGATGAATGTGTTCACGATGCTCCAGCCGTGTGGGGGGCGGCCCTGTCGGGGTTGCCTGTTCACCATGGCTGGCACGGCCCTGATCTCACGAGGTGATCCGGACACCTGATTTCACGGCTCGATGCGCCGACGGTCACCTGCCGTCGGCGTACGTGAACCGCGTGTTTCCGTGTCTCCGCACGAACCTGTACGGCGTACCGCGCCGCCGGGACGGGTGGTGCCGGGACAACCGCGGATCAGGGGCCGGAGTGGGGCACGGCCACCCCGGCCCGCCGCGATCTCACCGGATCCGCAGGCCGCCGAGGTAGGACCGCACGTTACGGCGGGTCTCGGCCACGCTGTCGCCGCCGAACTTCTCCGCGACGGCGTCCGCGAGGACGAGCGCGACCATGGCCTCGGCGACGATCCCGGCTGCCGGGACCGCGCACACGTCGGAGCGCTGGTGGTGCGCCTCGGTCGGCTCGCCGGTGGCGACGTCGACGGTGGCCAGGGCGCGCGGGACGGTCGCGATCGGCTTCATCGCCGCCCGTACGCGGAGCAGTTCGCCGGTGGTCAGACCGCCCTCGGTGCCACCGGAGCGGCCGGTGGTGCGCTTGATGCCGTCCTCGGTCCTCATGATCTCGTCGTGCGCCTGCGAGCCGGGAACGCGGGCCAGCTCGAAGCCGTCGCCGACCTCGACGCCCTTGATGGCCTGGATGCCCATCAGCGCGGCGGCGAGGCGGGCGTCGAGGCGCCGGTCCCAGTGCACGTGCGAGCCGAGCCCGACGGGTACGCCGTAGGCGAGGACCTCGACGACACCGCCGAGGGTGTCACCGTCCTTGTGGGCCTGATCGATCTCCGCGACCATCGCCTTCGACGCGTCCGCGTCCAGACAGCGCACCGGATCGGCGTCCAGCTTCGCCACATCGGCGGGGGTCGGGTACACGCCGTAAGGGGCCTTCGCGGCGGCGAGTTCGACGACGTGCGAAACGATCTCGATGCCCGCGGTCTCCTTCAGGTACGACCGGGCCACCGCGCCCAGGGCCACCCTCGCCGCCGTCTCCCGGGCGCTGGCGCGCTCCAGAACCGGCCGGGCCTCGTCGAAGCCGTACTTCTGCATGCCCGCCAGGTCCGCGTGTCCGGGCCGCGGCCGGGTCAGCGGCGCGTTGCGGGCCAGCCCCGCCAGCACCTCCGGATCCACGGGATCGGCCGCCATCACCCGCTCCCACTTCGGCCACTCGGTGTTGCCCACCATGACCGCCACCGGGGAACCCAGGGTCAGCCCGTGCCGCACCCCGCCGAGGAACGTGACCTCGTCCCGCTCGAACTTCATCCGCGCACCGCGGCCATAGCCGAGGCGCCGCCGCGCGAGATGGTCCGCCACCACCTCCGTGGTGATCGGCACGCCGGCGGGAAGGCCCTCCAGCGTCGCGACGAGTGCGGGACCGTGGGACTCCCCCGCGGTCAGCCACCGCAGCCTGCTCAACGGGTCCCCCCGAGGCCGCTGTCGGTGAAGTCACGGTCACCGTGCAGCCAGGTCACCTTGTCGTACATCTCGCCCTGCGACAGCGCGGAGAGCATGGCGTTGCGCGCCTCGGCCTCCTCACCCGCCGGGTGGTACAGCTCGCTGCCCATGCGCCGGGCGATCAGCTGGGTGCGTCCCGCGCGTTCGCGGCGCACGGCGTTGAACTTCTCGAGGCGCTGCACGACGTCGTCCGCGCCCATGCCGTCGAGCAGGTCGCCGAGGACGACGGCGTCCTCCAGCGCCTGGCAGGCGCCCTGGGCCGCGTACTGGAGCATCGGGTGGGCGGCGTCACCGACCAGGACGGCCCGGCCGTCGGTCCACCGGTCGACGGGGTCACGGTCGCACAGCACCCACTCGCGCCATCCCTCGCCGAGTTCGAGCAGGCGGCGGGCGGTGGCGCCGATGCCGGGGAACTGGGCGAGGACATGGGCGCGTGCGGTCTCCCGCCCGGCCACGGGCACGGTCGCGCCGTCGTCGCGGGTGACCGCGAGGTTGAGGTACTTGCCGCCGCCGATGATGTAGTGCACGAAGTGCCACTTGGGGCCGGCCCACAGCGTGACGGTGTTCCAGCGCAGCTCCTCGGGCACCTTCTCGATCGGGATCACCGAGCGGTAGATCGTGTGACCCGACACACGGGGTTCACCGTCGCCCAGCATCGCCGCGCGCACGGTGGAGCGGATGCCGTCCGCGCCGATCAGCGCCGCACCGCGGAACGTCCGCCCGTCGACGGTCCGCACGGTGACGCCCCCGGCGTCCTGCTCGTAGCTCCGGACCGCGGCGTCGGCGACGAGTTCGACGCTGTCCAGCTCCTGGCAGGCGGTGAGCAGGGGCTGGTACAGGTCCCCGCGGTGCACCACCGCGTACGGGTTGCCGAACCGCTCGCGGTAGGCGCCGGTCAGTTCCATGGCGGCGACCTTCTCGTCGGTGGTGCCGTCCATGAAACGCAACTCATCGATGAACACGGCACGTTCGCGCACGCTCTCACCGGCGCCGAGGCGGTCGAGGGCGTGGAAGGCGTTGGGGCCGAGCTGGATACCGGCCCCGATCTCGGCGAAGGTGTCGCTGCGCTCCAGCACCGTCGCGCTGTGTCCCGTCCGGGCCAGCGACAGCGCCGTGGCGAGCCCGCCGATGCCGCCCCCGGCGATCACTATGTGTGCCATGGTCCGTCAAATCCCTTCAGAATCAGATGAATGGTGATCGTGAGTCAGTGCTGCGCACGCGCAGTGGAGGGCGGCAGCGGGTGCTGCGGGAAGAGCCGGTGCAGCTCCTCGTGGAAGCCGGGGAACGTCTTGGCGACGCAGCCGGGATCGTCGAGGGTGAGGTTCCCGGTGCGCAGGTTCAGTACGGAGAACGCCATGGCGATCCGGTGGTCGCCGTGGCAGGCGATGCGCGCGGGTGACGTGCTGCCCGGGTGCACGGTGATCCAGTCCGGGCCGGTCTCGACGCGCACGCCCGACGCCCGAAGATTCCGCGCGACCGCCTCGATCCGGTCCGACTCCTTCAGCCGCGCATGGGCGATGCCGCGCACGGTGATCGGGGCGTCGGCCAGGGGCGCGATCGCCGCCAGCGTCATGAAGGTGTCGGAGATCTCTCCCATGTCGACCGTGAAGCCGCCCCTGAACACGCCGGTCCCGGTGACCGTGGTCGCCCCCAGTCCGCGGCGCACCCGGGCCCCGGTGCGTTCGAGTACGTCGACGAAGCGCACGTCGCCCTGCAGGCTCTCCCGGCCGAGGCCGTCCACCGTCACAGCGCAACCGGTGACGGCCGCCGCGGCGAAGAAGTACGACGCGGTGGAGGCATCCGGCTCGATGCGCAGATCGGCGGCGCGGTAGCCGGTGGGACGGACGGTGAACTCATCCGGGGCGTCCTCGGTCACCTCGGCACCGAAGTGCCGCATCAGCGCGAGTGTCATGTCGATGTAGGGGCGGCTGACCAGCTCGCGCACCCGGACCAGCAGGGGGGTGCCGAGCAGGGGGCCCGCCATGAGCATCCCGCTGAGGAACTGGCTGCTGAGCCTGCCGTCCACGTCCAGTCCGCCGCCGTCGAGCCCTCGCGCCGCCACCCGCAGGGGCAGCGTCCCGCCGGGAGCGGTGGTGACCTCGGCACCCAGCCGGCGCAGTGCGTCGGCGAGCGGGGCCACGGGGCGGGCGGTGAGCTGGGCGCTGCCCTCGAACACGAAATCGCCGTGGCCCGTGGCCGCCAGCGGCGGCAGGAAGCGCGCGGCCGTGCCCGCGTCCGCGCACCAGATCCGGCCGGCGCCGACCGGGCCGCCGCCCAGGCCGGTGACCCGCCAGGCGTCGCCGTCGGCCGACGGCTCGACACGGGCGCCCAGTCGGGTCAGCGCGTCGCGGAAGGCCAGGGTGTCGTCGCTGACCAGCGGAGCGGTGAGAACGCTGGTCGCGTCGGCCGCGGCGGCGAGCAGCAGGGCTCGGTTGGTGAGTGACTTCGAGCCGGGGATACGGGCGTCGAACGCCCGGGGTGGCGCGATGGCGGTGATCATTGCTGTCCTTCGTCGAGGGGTGGCCGCCACGTGTGTCACGGGAAGCCGGGCGTCAGGTGGCCGTGGCGAGCGCCGCGGCGATCTCCTCCGCGATCTCGCGTGGCGCACGGTGTTCGGCGCATACCGACACCGCCGCCAGCTGCCGGTACAGGGGCAGCCGGGTCCGCGTCAGCCGCGCGAGCCGGTGCCTGGGGTCGCCCTCCAGCAGGGGGCGGCTGTCGTCGTCGCCGATCCGCTGGGCGAGCGTGTCGAGGCCGGCCCACAGGTGCACCACGCGGCACCCGGCCAGCCGTACGCGCGTGTCCGCGTGGAGCACGGCGCCGCCGCCCAGCGAGAGGACACCGGTGTGTCCGGCCAGTGCGGCGACGACCGCCTGATGCTCCAGCAGCCGGAAGGCCGCCTCGCCCCGCTCCCTCAGCACATCCGGCGTGGGCCGCCCGGCCAGGCGTGCCACATCGTCGTCGGTGTCGCGGAAGGGGACGCCGAGCAGATCGGCCAGCGCCAGGCCGACGGTGGTCTTGCCTGCTCCGGGCATGCCGATGAGGACGGCCGCGGGTCCGGTCATGCGTCTGCCTTTCGCGTCGGGAGAAGGCGCGTGCGGGGTCCGGGTACCGCCGCGCCAGTGCCGAGCCGGGCCGCCCGAGTGCGCTGACATCGCGCATCCGGTGCCGTACGCCGGCCGACCGGGGGAACCGATCGGCGGACCGGAGGGAATCCGATCGGCGTACAGCGATGAGGCGTCCGGCCGGCCGCATGGCGTGGCGGTGGGTTCAGGAACCGGCCGGTTCCAGCGCCAGGCCGCGCCCGGCGAGCGCGGCCAGGGCGAACTCGCCCTCCACGGTGGCCTCCACGTCGAAGGCGTGGCGTTCGGTCGGCGCGTAGCCGATCAGCGGGGCGGCCAGATTGGGCAGAACGACCTGCGCCGCCTGCCGCGACTCCCACAGCAGTACCGCTCCCCACCGGTCGGTGGCCGCGTCGGAGATCCAGAACTTCAGCCGCAGGCCGGGCACGTGGGAGAAGCGCTCCACCGCCTCGTCGCGGAGAAAACCGCGCAGAGACTCGATGGTCTGCCGCGAGTCCGCCAGATCCCACCAGACGATCACCGCGTGCACGTGCCGGACACCTCCTGGAGCAGCGAGCCGATGATGCTCGGCCCGTCCACGGTCAGCACGGACTCGGCGTGGAACTGCATCGACGCGAACCCCGCCGCCCGCAGCGCGTGCACCTCACCCGTCGCCGGGTTCCGGCTCACCTCGACCCTGCCGTGCACCGGGTGCTCGAAGGAGTCCGCGTCCCACTGGGCGGCGAAGGTGTTGTAGAAGCCCACCCGCGCCGTCCTGCCGAACAGGTCGATCTCGTGCTGCGCGCCCTGGTTGGGCACCGGGCGGCGTACCAGGTCCAGGCCGAGCAGCGTGCTCAGTACCTGATGGCTCAGGCAGACGGCGAGGAACGGCCTGCGCTCCTCCAGGAGCTGGGACACCGCCGAGCGCAGATGAGCGATCTTCGGGTGGGACGTCTCCCGCGGGTCGCCCGGCCCCGGGCCCATGACCACCAGGTCGTGCGCGCCGAAGTCGTACGACTCGTCGAAGCGGCGCACGTTCACCTCGCAGCCCAGCGAGCGGATCTGGTGGGCGATCATCTCGGTGAACGTGTCCTCGGCGTCGACCACCAGAACCCTGCGTCCCGCCAGCGGGCCGGTGGGCCGGGCGGGAACGGCGGTGTCCCGCAACCAGAACCGGGCGATGTCGTCGTTGCGCGAGTCGAGCGCCTCGCGCACCGCCGGATGCGATCCGAACCGGGTGGGTTCGGCCCCGCCGAGCGCCGCCAGCAGCCCCGCGGCCTTGGCGCGGGTCTCCTGCACCTCCGAGGCCGGGTCGGAGTGGCGCACCAGCGTGGCACCCACGCCGATCCGCATCACTCCGGTGGTGTCGATGTCGGCGGTGCGGATCAGGATCGAGGAGTCCAGGGTGCGCCCGCCCGCGGCGTCACGTCCGATGAGGGCGGCCACACCGCTGTAGTAGCCGCGCCCCGCCGGCTCGTAGCGGCTGATGACGCGTGCGGCGCTCTCCAGCGGGGAGCCCGTCACCGTCGGCGCGAACAGCGTCTCGCGCAGGATGTCGCGCACATCGCGGTCGGTCCGGCCCTCGATGAAGTACTCGGTGTGCGCGAGGCGCGCCATCTCCTTCAGGTACGGCCCCACCACGCGGCCGCCCCCGGGGCAGATCCGGCCCATCATCTTCAGTTCCTCGTCGACGACCATGTACAGCTCGTCGGCTTCCTTCGTGTCGGCGAGGAAGGCGAGAACTCCGTCCAGGTCGGGGCCGGTCGCGGGGTAGCGGTAGGTGCCGCTGATGGGGTTCATCACCGCCCGGCCGTCCCGGACGCTGATGTGCCGCTCGGGGGTGGCTCCGACGAAGGTCCGCTCGCCGGTGTGGATGAGGAACGTCCAGTACGCGCCCGCCTCCCGTTCGACGAGGCGGCGGAAGAACGACAACGCGGCCGGCACGCCGAAGTCCGGCAGCTGAGCGGTGAAGGACCGCTTCATCACGAAGTTGGCGCCCTCACCCGTACCGATCTCGTCGGCGACGACGCGGCGTACCGTCTCGGCGTACGAGTCGTCGTCGATGTCGAAGTGACCCCCGGTCACCTTCACCGGATCGTTGGGCAGCAGTCCCAGGTTCTCGCGCAGCGAGAGGGATGCCTGTTCGCGCACCCGCATCGCCAGCAGCGGACTGCCGTCGTCCGGGGCCGCGAAGCCGCGTTCGGCCAGCTGCCGATAGGGGATGAGCACCAGCAGTTCCTGGCCGGCGCCGGCGTCCTGCGTCTCGTCGAATTCGAGGTCGGCGAGCGTGCCGACCCGCGCCATCTCACCGGTCAGCACCTCGAGGGTGTCGTCTCCCGCCGCCTCCGGGCGATGCAGCAGGGCGAACGCCTCCGTCGAGCCGTCCAGGATGCGCGACAGCAGCGCCAGCGCGCCGTCCTGCCTTGTCATGGGGATCCTTTCGCCGGGGGCACGCTCAGTGCGCTGCCACGGTCGCCGCGTCGAGCTCGGTCAGTGCCGCTTCGGCCGTCACGACCTTCGCGGCACGCTCGGCGGCATAGGTGAGTGCCAGCCGGTGGTAGTCGGCGGAGAAGTCGGCCACCGCGTCGGCCACCAGGAACGGCTGGATGTCGTTCGTGTACGCCTCCACCGCGGTCATCAGTACGCCCACGTGCGCGTACACCCCGCAGATGATCAGCTGGTCGCGGCCCCGCGCGCGCATCCGGGCCAGCAGGTCGGTCTTGAAGAAGGCGCTGTACCGCCACTTGGTGAACGTCCAGTCGCCGTCTTCCGGCTCCAGCGGGGAGACCACCTTGCGGTGTTCGGGCGTGGCCCGCATGCCCGGACCCCAGAAGTCCTTGAGGAGCCCGCGCTGTTCCGGCGTCATGCTGCCGGGCTGGGCGGTGTAGGCGACGGGAATGTCCAGTGCCCTGGCCTGCGCGCGCAGCCGCGCCGTGTTGTCCACCAGGGCCCGGCCGAGGTCGGTGGTGCGCGGGAACGGCCTGAGGAAGTACTCCTGCATGTCGTGCAGGAGCAGCACCGCGCGCCGGGGGGAGAGCTGCCAGTCGACCGTGTTCTCGGGGAGTTGCTCCGCGGTGGGCAGGGGGTAGGACTCCACCGGGGGGATGCCGGGCATGGGGCGTTTCCTTTCGTTCTCAGACACCGAGGGTGGCTCCGCCGTCCACGGTCAGTTCGTGCATCGTGATGTGCCCGGCGTCCTCCGACAGCAGGAAGGCGACGGTCCGGGCGACGTCCTCGGGACGGGCGACCTTGCCCAGCGGAATGCCGACTCGGTACTGCTCCGGTTTGCCGGCGATCGACGCCTTGGCGGCGGTGTCGGCGGTGTGCATGCCGCGCAGCATCGGGGTGTCGGTGGAGCCGGGGGCCACCACGTTGCAGCGGATGCCGGTGTGCGCCACTTCGAGGCCCAGGCACTTGGTGAACGCGGTCGCGGCGGCCTTGGACGCCGCATAGGCCGCCATCTCCGCGCGCGCGGTGCCCGCGGCGTTCGACGCGACGGTGACGATCCCGCCGGCGCCACGGGGGATCATGCGGTTGACCACGGCCCGCGACACATGGAACACGCCGGTGGCGTTCACCGCGAACGTGGCGTTCCAGTCCTGGTCGGACAGGGCGCGCGCCTGGCCGAGACGCAGCACACCGGCGGCGTTCACCAGGTGCCGCACCGGGCCGAGCCGGGTCTCGACGTCGTCGACGAGCTGCTCCACGGCCGAACTCGACGTGACGTCGGCGGCGAAGCCGGTCACCTCCAGGCCGTCCGCGCGGAGCTTGGCGGCCGTGGCGGCGATCCGTTCGGCGTCCAGGTCGACGGCGGCCACCCGTGCTCCGCGCTCGGCCAGCACCCGGGCGACGGCCTCTCCTATACCGCCGGCCGCCCCGGTGACCAGGGCGAGTGTTCCTTGCACGTCTCCAACCTCCTTGTGTCGTCGGCGATTCGAGTGACGCGTGCGGGTCAGCCCCGCCAGGCCGAGGTCACCTCGACGGCCTGCTGCGGGTTCAGCCGCGGGTCGCAGAAGCTCAGGTACTTGTCGCCGATGCGGTCCAGCGCGACCGCGTCCGAGACGCACTCGGTGACCGCTTCGGGAGTCGTCTCCAGGTGCAGGCCGGCCGCGACGCCGCCGCCGGCGCACACCGCGTCCTGGAACGCCTGGATCTCGCACACCACGGTCTCGACCAGGCGGGTCTTGAGCCCCTCGGGGCCGGACACGGTGTTGCCGTGCATCGGGTCCGACAGCCACAGGACCGGATGGCCGGCCGCGGTGACGGCCTCCACCAGGGCGGGCAGCTTGCGCGGGGCGTTCTCCGCACCCATCCGGGCGATCAGGGTGAGCCGGCCGGGGCTGCGCTCGGGGTCCAGCCGCTCGCACAGCGCGAGCAGCTCCTGGGGCGTCATGCCCGGCCCGACCTTGACGGCGACCGGGTTGGACACGGCGGCGAGCAGGGCGATGTGGGCGCCGTCCGGCTGCCGGGTGCGCTCGCCCACCCAAGGCCAGTGGGTGGAGGCCAGCAGCAGCGAGCCGTCGGGTTCGCGGCGCAGCATGGGCAGTTCGTAGTCGAGCAGCAGTGCCTCGTGGCTGGTCCACACCGGCACGCCGAACTCCGAACGGCGGCCTGCGGTGCCGCGCCAGCCCAGGTAGTGCATGGTGTCGCTGGCGGCCCGGTAGCCAGAGAGCAGATGGTCGGGGTCGGGGCGGCGCAGCTCGGCATCGGGCTCGGGCCGGTTGACCAGGTGGCCCCGGTAGACGGGCAGTTCGACGCCGTTCACGGTCTCGGTGGGGCGCGAGCGGGGCTTGCCGAACTGTCCGGCGAGGCGGCCCACCCGCAGCACAGGCCTTCCGGACGCGAGCTTCATCGTCCCGGCGAGCACGTCGAGCAGCGCCGTCTTGCGGGCGACGTCCTCGGGGGTCGCCTCGGCCGGGTCCTCGGCGCAGTCGCCGGCCTGGACGATCTGCAGGTGGCCGGCCGCGGCCTCGCTCAGCAGGGACCTGAGGCGGTGCACCGCCTCGATGTCCACGAGGGCGGGCATGCGTCGCAGGTGGGCGCGGGCCGTGTCCAGACGGGGGTGGTGAGCCCAGTCGGGCTGTTGGAGAGCGGGCAGGGAGCGAAGGTAGGACTCAATGTCGGTCATCGAATTCCCTCGGCGGGGGCATGCCGGAGCAAACTCCGGCTGGTGGCGGGCATGGCCGTGTGTGAAGCGGGCACGGTCGTACGTGCGCGCCGGCAGGGTCTCTGCCCGGTGGGGCCGCGGCTGCGGGCATCCCGGCGTGCGTCCTCCAGCGGGTTCGCATCCGGGCCTGGCCGGGCGGACACCACTGTGGAAGCGGGGCGTCCCGAGCGGCAACGCACCGGCGCGTAGTCCGTCGAGACGGCGCTCAGTCCGTCGCCAAAGCGCCTAATCCGTCAACTCGACGCGGCACGGGGGCGGGACATCTGACGAAGTAACGCGGCCGCGATTGCCGCTCCTCCACCGTTCCGGAAGGCTCCGCTGCCGTCATGAGCCGCGATTTCGGCCACCGGACACCGACAACGCAGAAGGAATGTCCGTCATGACGAACGTCGCCATCATCTATTACTCCTCCACCGGCCACGTCCACACGCTCGCCCAGGCCGCGGCCGACGCCGCGAGGAAGGCCGACGCCGAGGTGCGGCTGCGCAGGGTGGCCGAGCTGGCCGACCGGGCCGCCATCGAATCCAACCCGGCGTGGGCCGCGCACCATGAGCAGACGAAGGACATCCAGGTCGCCGACGTGGGAGACCTGGAGTGGGCCGACGTCGTCCTCTTCGGTACGCCGACCCGTTTCGGCCTGCCCGCCTCGCAGCTCAAGCAGTTCATCGACACCGCGGGCGGCCTGTGGGCCCAGGGAGGCCTGGCGAACAAGGTCGTCTCCTCGTTCACCTCCACGACGCAGACGCACGGGGGCCAGGAGAGCACGCTGCTCGCGCTGAACAACACCTTCTACCACTGGGGCGCGATCATCGTCCCGCCCGGCTACACGGACCCGGTCCAGTTCCACGTCAGGAACGGCAATCCGTACGGCACCGGCCATGTCTCGTACGACAAGGGCGCCGTCGACGAGGCCACCCTCGCCGCGATCGAGTATCAGACGCGCCGCACGGTCGAGGTCGCGGCGGCGCTCGAGCGGGGCTACGCGGCGGCCTGACGCGCGACGCCGCCGGGACTCCCGACCGGTCACCACCCCGAGCGAGGAAGGGCCGGACACCGAACGGTGTCCGGCCCTTCCCCGTACGCGGTGCGTCATGATCCGCCGGCCGCCGGCCGGGTGTCGACCGGCGGCGGCCGACTTCGTCACCTTGCCCGAGCGCTTCTGACGAAGTCTGCGGCGTGTGACAGAGTCCGCGGCCGCCCCGTGCGGCGGCGACCGCCCCTGTGACCAGAATGCTGGCCGTCCGACCCGCCCGTTGCGCCGATCAGCAGGAGCGTTCCCGCCATGACCATCCAGGCCGACACCGCCGCGCTCCACGCGACCGACGAGGCCGTCGTGACCGTCTGGTCGGACATCGGCTGCCCGTGGGCGACGCTGGCGCTGGCCACGTTGCACACCGCCGCCGCCCGGCGCGGCCAGGAACTCCTGGTCGACCACAGGGCCTTTCCCCTGGAACTGTTCAACTCCGAACCCACACCCAAGCCCATCATCGACGCCGAGACGGTGGCGATCGGCGCGCTGGTGCCCACGCTCGGCTGGCGCCTGTGGCCCGGCCCGGACTGGCGCTATCCGGTGACGACGCTGCCGGCGCTGGAAGCCGTACAGGCCGCGAAGGCACCGGCCGTCGGCGGGCTGCCCGCGAGCGATCAGCTGGACACCGCCCTGCGCCACGCCTTCTACGGGCAGGGCCGCTGCATCAGTCTCACCTCCGAGATCCTCGCCGTGGCCGCCACGTGCCCGCTCGTGGACGAGGCGGCGCTCGCCGACGCCCTGGCACAGGGCACGGCCCGCGCGGCGATCCACCGTGACTTCGCCGTGGCAAGCGGCCCCCGGGTGCAGGGCAGCCCGCACCTCTTCACCGCCTCCGGCACCGACGCGCACAACCCCGGTGCCGACTTCGTGTGGACGGGCGACCCGTACGACGGCGGATTCCCCCACTTCCGTTCCTACACGCGCGACTGGGCCGACGAACTCCTCGACCGAATCGCAAAGGCACCGCAGGCCGACTGAACCCGGGGCCGTGACACGCCCCCCGCCGGACCTGGCCGAAAGGAAGCTCTCCGATGTCTGCTGCAGACCCCCTTCTCGAACTGCCCTACGGCACCACGCCCGACCCCGACGAATTCCTCCGCGCCGCGATCCGCTGGCACTTCTCGAAGGAGACCGGCGCGCCGTTCTGGCTCGACCGCCTCGGCCGGCTGGACTTCGACCCCGTCGAGGACATCCGCACCTTCGACGACCTGAAGCTCTTCCCGAACTTCGCCAACGACCTGCGGGACGTGCGTGCCGAGGACCTGATCCCGCGTGGGTACGGCGGCCGCCCCGAGATCGTCGGCGTCTTCGACAGCGGCGGCACCACCGGCGCGCCCAAGCGCGTCGTCATGCTCCAGGAGTGGCTGGACATGCTGCTGGCCCACAGCAACGCCCAGCTGGACGCGCACGGCGTGCCGCGCGACGTGAACTGGCTGCTGGCCATCCCGTCCGGGCCGCACATGGTCGGCGCCTCCTTCCAGCAGCTGGTGGCCCAGCGCG
Source organism: Streptomyces sp. NPDC006551 (assembly GCF_040611675.1). NCBI lineage: Bacteria > Bacillati > Actinomycetota > Actinomycetes > Kitasatosporales > Streptomycetaceae > Streptomyces > Streptomyces sp. NPDC006551. The sequence continues at coordinate 68,620 of NZ_JBEXOT010000028.1, read as the reverse complement.
GCGGCCTGTCCTTCGCCGTCGACGTCGACCCGCGATGGGTGAAGAAGATCATCGCGCGGGGCGACCAGGCCGAGTCCGACCAGTACACCGAGCACCTCATCGACCAGCTCCAGCATCCGCTGCGCTCCCAGGACATCGGCGTGCTCATGCTGACGCCGCCCGTGCTGGAGCGTCTGTGCCGCCGCGACGAACTCGTCGACCTCGTCCGCGAGAAGGTCAGGGCAATCATGTGGGTGGGCACCCAGCTCGACCCCGACACGCGGCACCTGTACCGCACCGAACTGTTCCCCGACACCGTGCTGTGCAGCGGCTTCGGCAACACCATGACGCTCGGTCACGTCACCGAGCGCCCGGGCCTGGGCGACGACGACCCCTGCGTCTACGACCCGTTCTCGCCGTACATGACCTACAACGTGGTCGACCTGGAGAAGCGCCGGCCGGTCGAGTACGGCGAGCGCGGCCGCGTGGTGATGCACTACGTCGGCAAGAGCCTGTTCCTGCCCAACAACGTGGAGCGGGACGTCGCCACCCGCGTCCGCCCCCTGCCGGGCCAGGTCGGCGACTCGGTCGCGGACATCGCCCCGGTGCGGGAGTTCGATGACCAGCAGGTCATCGAGGGGGTCTACTGATGCCCACCTCCGAGCCGTACCCGCTGGACGCGCTGGGTCCCGGCGGCCCGTACCGCGCGCGCAACCGCGAGACCGTCACCGACACGGCCGGGACGGCGGTCGCCGAACTCAGCCTGGTGCCGCGGCTGTTCGTCAGCCGGGCTCTCACCGCCCTGCACAAGGCGACGCCTCTGCCGCGCGAGCGGCGACTGGCGGCCCTCGCCCGTGCGGCCCGCGTCTTCCGTGAGGACGAGGTGCACGGGCTGACGTACGACGCGTACGAGCGCACCGTGGCCCGGGTCTCCGGGATCCCGCTGCCCGCCGTCCGCTCCGCCGCCGACGAGATCGCCGACTCGGCGCGCCGCGCCCTGGCCGGGGCCTACGGCGCGCTGCCCGGCGGCGCCGTGCTGGACTGGCAGGACGCGCGCACCCGCACCGGCAGCGCGGTGTGGACGCGGCGCGGCGAGGTGCTCGCCGTGAACGCGGCGGGCAACCACCCGGCGCCGCACGCGCTGTGGCTGGAGGCGCTCGCGCTGGGCTTCCGCGTCGCGATCCGGCCCTCCCGCCGGGAGCCGTTCACCCCGCACCGGCTGGTCGCCGCGCTGCGCACGGCCGGGTTCGGCGACGACCACGTGGTGCTGCTGCCCACCGACCACGCGGTGGCCGGCGAGCTGCTCACCGGCGCCGACCTGGCGCTGGTGTACGGCGGTGACGACGTCGTCCGCAAGTACGCCGACGACCCCGACGTGCTGGTACAGGGGCCTGGCCGGGCGAAGATCCTGGTCACGGCCGAGTCGGACTGGCGCGCGCACCTGGACACGATGGTGGACTCCATCGCGCACCACGGCGGCATGAAATGCGTCAACGCGACCGCTGTCTTCGTCGAGGGCGATCCGGCGCCGGTGGCCCGTGCGCTGGCCGAGCGTCTCGGCGCGCTGCCCAGCCTGCCGGCCGAGGACGAGAAGGCGGGGCTGCCCGTGCAGCCGCTCGACCGGGCGCGGGCCCTGGAGCGGCATCTGCTGGACCGCGCCAAGGGAACCACCGCACACCTCGGCGGCGACGGCGTCGTGGACGAACTCGTCGACGGCGGCGCGGTGTTGCGCCCCGCGGTGTTCGAGGCGCCCGACCTCGAGGGCGGCTGGCACACCGCCGAACTGCCCTTCCCCTGTGTGTGGGTGGTGCCCTGGAACCGCGCCGACGGCGCCGCCGTCCTGGGCGACTCACTCGTCGTCGGTGTGCTGGCCGACGACGAGGTCACGCCGTCGGACGAGGAGCTGATCGACGAGCTGGTCGCCGACCGGACGATCGCCAACGTGTACGTCGGTGACCACCCCACCCACTGGATGGACCGCGGCGTGCCGCACGACGGCTATCTCGGCGAGTTCCTGATGCGCAGCAAGACCGTCATCCGCGGCTGACCGGTGCCACCCGGGCACAGCCGACACCATCACCTCTTCAAGGAGCAGATCATGTCCACCAGTCACGCCATCTCCGGTACCGAGCCCGCGGCGGCGGCGGGGGAGTTCGCCCTGGCCGGTGAACTCGTCATCCGCAGGATGGGTTTCGGCGCCATGCAGCTTCCCGGCCCCGGCGTCTGGGGCCCGCCGAAGGACCGTGCCCGAGCGGTGGCGGTGGTCCGGCGCGCGGTGGAGCTGGGCGTCAACCACATCGACACCAGCGACTACTACGGCCCGTACGTCGCCAACGAGGTCATCCGTGAGGCCCTCCACCCGTACGACGACGACCTGGTCATCGTGACGAAGGTGGGCGCCTTCCGCACACCGGACCAGGCCTGGCCGTCGGCGCTGAAGCCGGAACAGCTGCGCCGGGCCGTGTACGACAACCTCCGTGGCCTGGGCCGCGACCATCTCGACGTGGTGAACCTGCGGATCGTGGAGGAGGCCGGCGGTCTCGGCCCCGACGACTCGATCGCCGAACCCTTCGGCGCGCTCGCCGAACTGCGCGAGCAGGGCCTCATCCGGCACCTCGGGGTCAGCAACGTCACCGCCGGGCAGCTCGCCGAGGCCCGGGAGATCGCCCCGGTCGTCTGCGTGCAGAACGAGTACAACGTCGTGCGCCGCCTCCACGAGGACCTCGTGCGGACCTGCGCCGAGGCGGGCATCGCCTTCATGCCGTTCTTCCCGCTGGGCACGTTCACCCTCCAGCACGAGAAGGACACGGCGACGGACACGAAGGTGCCGCAGCACGTGCCGCTGGACGCCCAGGTCATCCACGCCGTGGCGCGGCGCCTGGAGGCCACCCCCTACCAGGTGGCCCTCGCCTGGCTGCTGCAGCACTCGCCGAACATCTGCTGCATCCCCGGCACCTCCAGCCCGGACCACCTGGAGGAGAACATCGCGGCGGCCGGCCTGCGCCTGTCGGAGACCGACGTCAAGGAGCTGGACGCGCTGTACGGAGGCGAGGGCCGGTGAGCCTGGGTTTCTTCGCGGGTCAGAACAAGAACGAGGTCGTCATCGTCCCGCCGGGCGAAGGGCCGAGCCGGTGGGCGTTCGGCGACCGGTACACCGTGAAGTCCGGTGAACACAACACGGGAAAGACGCTCACCCTCATCGAGGCGCTCGTCCCGGAGGGCGGCGGTCCGCCGCTGCACGTCCACCACTGGGAGGAGGAGGCCTTCTACGTCCTGGAGGGCACCGTCGAATTCCGGGACAAGAACGGCAAGCACGAAGCCCCGGCGGGGACCTTCATCTATGTCCCGCGAGGCACGGAGCACGCCTTCAAGAACGTCACCGCGGAGCCCGCGAAGATGCTCTTCATGACCCTTCCCGGAGGGAAGGACAGGTTCTTCCTGAACGTCGGCGTCCCCGCGGACGGGGACACGCCGCCGCCCTCGGAGGAACAGCGCCTCAAGGATGTGGCCTACGGCTATGAGGTAGGCCCCGAATTCGGCGACGAGTACCTGGAGTAGTCCGCGGCGCGAAGTGATGTACAGGCGCGCGCACGGTCTGTCCCACCCTTGATCTCGGGAGTTCTCATGTCACGCAACGGAAAACAGCCCACCCGCCGTTCCGTCCTCGCCGCCGCGGGCGGGGCGGCCGGCGTCTCCGCACTCGGCTTCGCCCCGCCGGCCCTGGCCGCCTCCAGCGGTACGACGACGGAGGTGCCCCCCTTCGCCGCCACCGCGATCCAGCCCGGCGACCCCCGCTACGCGGACCTCACGGTCGGCCTGAACCAGCGCTGGACGTCGTCGCCGGACAGCGTCCACCTGGTGTCCACCACCGAGCAGGTCGTCGCCGTCGTCGCGCAGGCCGCGGCGGCGAAGAGACGAGTGACGGTCCGCAGCGGCGGCCACTGCTACGAGGAGTTCGTCTACAACTCCGACGTCGATGTGATCGTCGACATGTCGGAGATGAACCGCGTGTACTTCGACGCGGAGAAGAACGCGTTCGCGGTCGAGCCGGGTGCCAATCTCGGTGACGTCTACGACCGTCTGTACCGCGGCTGGGGCGTGACCGTTCCCGGAGGCATGTGCTACTCGGTGGGTGCGGGCGGACATGTCGCCGGAGGCGGCTGGGGGCTGCTGTGCCGCCGCGACGGCCTGATCGTGGACCACCTGTACGCGGTCGAGGTCGTGACGGTGGACAGCTTCGGGAAGGCCAGGGCTGTGGTCGCCACCCGCGACGACACCGGTCACCTCCACGACCTGTGGTGGGCGCACACCGGTGGCGGCGGCGGAACCTTCGGAATCGTCACCCGCTACTGGTTCCGCTCCCCGAACGCCACGGGGACCGATCCCTCCGCTCTCCTGCCGAAGCCGCCGACCGAGGTCCTCGTCAGCGCCCTCGCCTGGCCCTGGGCGAAGATGACGCAGGCGGACTTCACCACGCTGGTGCGCAACTTCGGCACCTGGCACGAGCTACACGCCGAACCGGGCGACACGCCGGGCCTGGTCTCCCTGCTCAACCTGAACCACATATCCGGCGGGGAGATCGGGCTGCTCACGCACATCACCGGAGACACCCCGAACGCCGACACCGTGCTCAGGGACTTCCTCGCCTACGTCACCCGGGGCATGTCCATCGCCCCCGTGCGGCCCTCGGAGAACTCGAGCGACCACGGCCCGCTGGCCAACTTCTTCGTGCCGCGGCGCTGGAGCTGGCTCAAGGCCACGCACTACCTCGGCACCAGCAACCAGGTGATGACCAACCCCACGCTGCGCGGCGACCAGAAGTCCGCCTATCACCGGCGCGGCTTCACCACGGCACAGATCGCCACCCTCTACAAGCACCTGCGGGCCGGGCAGCTGGACAACCCGATGGCGCAGGTGGTGGTGAGTTCCTACGGCGCGCAGGTGAACGCGCTGGCGTCCGGGGACACCGCGCAGGCGCACCGTGACTCCACGTTCAAGGTGCTGTACCAGACCAACTGGACCGAGGCGGAGGACGACGCGGTCAACCTGGCCTGGCTGCGCGGCCTGTACCGGGAGACGTACGCCGACAAGGGCGGCGTACCGGTTCCGGACCAGCAGACCTCGGGCTGCTTCGTGAACTACTGCGACATCGACCTCAGCGACGCGCGGTACAACACCTCTTCGGTGCCCTGGCACGACCTCTACTGGGACGGCAACTACGCCCGCCTCCAGCAGGCCAAGGCGTACTGGGATCCGACCGACTTCTTCCGGCACGGCCAGTCGGTCCGCCTGCCCTGACACATCCACACCGCGGATGCCCCGGGTTCAGCCGAGCCCGGGGCATCCGCGGTGTTCGGCTCACCGCGGCGCCGGGACGCGGGCGGCCCGCAGCACGGCCGGCAGGAGCCCGGGAAAGCGCTGTTCGAGGTCGTCGCCGCGCAGCGTCAGGGTGTACTCGCGGCCCACGGCCTCCTGCCAGATGAGGCCGCCCTCGCGCAGGACCCGCCAGTGGTGGGTGAGCGTGGACTTGGGGACGCCGTCGAGCAGGCTTCCGCACGAGGTCGGGCCGGACTCGGCGAGCGCGCGCACGACCTTGAGGCGCATCGGGTTGCTCAAGGCGGTGAACACGTCTTCGAGTCGGATCTCATCGGTCTTCGGGTGACGGAGTGCCATGACAGCCATAGTACGAAGATACTCGGACCTTAGGGGTTGGTCATGCGATTCACCTTGCGGCGCACGCGCATACGATGGTACGAGTAGATGCGTACCAAGCTCCACCGCCGTCCGGGTGCGGTAAAACCCCCAGCCGGCACCCGGCGATCAGAGGTGGGTGCGGGCGTGGCTTCCGCGCCCGCACCCACCCGCTCGGCACGAAGGTGAGGAAAGCACAGTGAAGCAACCGTCAGCCGCCTCCGCGGACGAGCCGGTCACGTGTGACGTGGTGATCGTGGGCGGTGGTCCCGTCGGGATGTTGCTCGCCCATGAGCTGGCGCTGCAGGGCGTCCAGCCCCTGGTGCTGGAGAGACTCCCGGTGCCCTCCGGAGTGTCGAAGGCCGGGACGCTGCACGCCCGGACGGTGGAGAGCCTGCACCGCCGCGGGTTACGCGAGGCGGTCCAGCCGCGTCCGGCGGGCGGCGGACGGACCAGCGTCCCCTTCCACTTCGCGGGGATGTTCGACCTCGACCTCGCCGACGTGAGCGCGGAGGGCCCGGTCATCGTCGGCAGCCCCCAGGCCTACGCCGAGCACGTCTTCGCCGAGCGGGCCGAAAACCTGGGCGCGAGGATCCTGCGCGGCCAGGAGTGCACCGGCGTCCAGGACGAGGGCGACCGCGTCCGCGTGGACCTCCAGGGCGCGGACGGGACCCGGAACCACGTCACCGCACGGTGGGTGGTCGGCTGCGACGGAGTGCGCAGCGTCGTCCGCCAGTCCGCCGGGATCCCCTTCACCGGTACGCCCGCCACCGTGTCGGCGCTGATGGGGGAGGTGCGCCTGCTCGACCCCTGGACCGCTCCGGCGGGCTGGCAGCGCACACCGCGGGGCTGGACCCTGGTGTGGCTGAACCCCGGCGGACACAGCCGGGTGTGCACGTACGACTTCCGGGGCCCCGCGCCGGACCGACAGGCGCCGGTGACCTTCGAGGAGTTGCGGGAGGAGATGGAGCGCATCGCGGGCCGCCCCGTGCCGATGGCGGAGCCCCGCGACCTCACCCGGTTCAGCGACGCCGCCCTCCAGGCCGAGCAGTACCGCAGCGGCCGCGTGCTGCTGGCCGGCGACGCCGCCCATGCCCACTTCCCCATGGGCGGACAGGGTCTGAACACGGGCCTTCAGGACGCCCTCAACCTGGGCTGGAAGCTCGCCGCCGAGGTCAAGGGATGGGCGCCGACCGGCCTGCTCGACACCTACCACGCCGAGCGGCATCCCGTGGCGGCGCGCGTCCTGTACAACGTACGGGCCCAGGTGGCGCTCATGCACCCGGGGGTGCTCACGGACTCGCTGCGGGAGCTGTTCCGCGAGGCGATGCACCTGCCGCAGATGAACACGTTCCTCACCGGAATGCTCAGCGGCACCGACATCCGCTACGACGTCCAAGTGCCCGGCGACCCCCTGGCCGGCACCTTCGCCCCGGACGCCCGGCTGAAGACCGCCCAGGGCCTGACGAGCCTCGCCGCCCTGCTGCACGACGGACGTCCGCTGCTGATCCACACGGCCCAGGCGTCCGGCCAGGCCGACCTGGTCGCGCCCTGGTCCGACCGGCTGTCCATCGTCGAGGTGGTACCGGAGTCGGCCTCCGCGATGCCGGCCCCGGCGGTCCTGATCCGCCCCGACGGCTATGTGCTCTGGAGCGGGCAGTCGCGAGGGGCGGGGGCACCGGGCCTGGTCGAGGTGGCCACCGCGTGGCTCGGCGCGCCGGCCTAGGTCGTGTCTCGCCGATCCGACCCCGGTATCGGACGGCCGCTCGCTGATCCGGCCTGATCGGCGAGGCACCCCCCGGCAGGTTCCGCTGCCGTCAGGCGGGTTCCGCGGGCGTGGGCCCCAGGGCGCGGATCGCGAGATCGATCGCGGTGGTCAGACGCTCGATGTCGTGGCCGGCGCGTTCCCGCACCCGCAGGCCGAGCACCGTGGTGAACAGCAGCTCCACGGCGCCGTCGATGTCGAGACCGGCGGACAGTTCGCCACGGTCACGGCCCACGGCCAGCGCGGAGCGCAGGGCCTGCCGGGTGACCTCGAAGGCGGCCTCGGTCCGCTGACGGACCTTCTCGTCGGTGGTGCCGAGCTCGGTGGCGGTGTTGACCACGAAGCACCCGCGGCCGGACTTGCCGTCGGCCGGGCAGGTGACCAGCCACCGCATCCATTCCCTCAGCACCTCCCGCACGGGGCGGTCCGCCGTGTCCAGCCGCTGCCGGGCCTGCGCCGACTCGGTGGACCGGTAGTGGTCGAGCGCGCGCAGGAACAGCGTGTGCTTGTCCGTGAACGTCCGGTACAGGCTGCTGGGCGTGAGCTTCAGCTCGTCGCCCAGGTCGCGTACCGAGGTGGCGTGGTATCCGCGCCGCCAGAACAGCTCGGTCGCCGACGTGACCGCGTTCTTCTCGTCGAATTGCCGGGGGCGTGCCATGTGTTCACCTTACCCAACTTGTGGAGCGACCGCTCCCATACTAATGTCGACGGTATGGGAGCGAGCGCTCCCGAATCATTGAAGGAGACTCCGTTGACGACCGCAGAACAGACCCCCGCCCAGACGCTGGAACCAGAGGCCCCGGAGAAGAGTCGCTGGATGGCGGTCTCCGCGGTGGCTCTGGGTACCTTCCTGCTGGTGACCGCCGAGCAACTGCCGATCGGTCTGCTGACCTCCGTGGGGTCCGCGCTGTCGGTCTCCGAGGGGACGGCGGGGCTGATGGTGACGGTGCCCAGCATCGTCGCCGCGTTCGCGGCACCGCTGGTCCCGATGCTCGTCGGGGCGATGGACCGGCGCATCCTGCTGCTCGGACTCATGGCCCTGATGACCGTCTCCAACCTGGCCACGGCCCTGGCGCCCAACTTCGCCGTCCTGGTGGGCTCCCGGGTGCTGGTCGGTATCGCGATCGGCGGCTTCTGGGCCGTCGCCAGCGGCCTGGCCGTCCGGCTCGTCGCCCCCGCGGACGTGCCGCGAGCCACCGCGGTCATCTTCGGCGGCGTCGGAGCCGCGAACGTGTTCGGTGTCCCGCTCGGCACCCTGGTCGGTGACCTCACCGGCTGGCGCATCGCCTTCTCCTCGCTGAGCGCCCTGGCGCTCGTCACGCTCATCGCCCTGCTGGCGGTGCTGCCGGGGCTGGCCGCCTCGCAGGCCATCCGGCCGAAGCTGCTGATGGAGCAGTTCCGCAACCCGGGCGTGCGCGTCGGCATCATCGCGACGGTGCTCATCGTGTTCGGTCACTTCGCCGCTTACACGTTCGTGAGCCCGGCACTGCAGAAGCTGTCGGGGATCGACGAGCGCTACGTCGGTCCGCTGCTGTTCGGGTTCGGTGTGGCCGGCATGATCGGCAACTTCGCCGCCGGCTCGGCGCTCTCCCGCCGGATGCACCGGAGCGTGCTGATCATCTCCGTGGCCCTCGCGGTCGCGATGCCGCTCTTCCTGCTGCTGGGCCAGACCGCGGTCGGCGGCATCATCCTGCTGATCGTCTGGGGTCTGGCGTACGGCGGTGTGTCCGTGGGCCTTCAGACGTGGATGATCAAGGCCGCCCCGAGGGCGGTGGAAGCGGCTTCCTCGCTGTGGGTGGCGGTGTTCAACCTGTCCATCGGCCTCGGCGCGCTGGTCGGCGGCGTCATCGTCGACATGCTCAGCCTCCAGGGTGTGCTGTGGCTCGGCGGCGCCTGCGCCCTGCTCGCCGCCCTGGCGATCTGGTCTGCGCGCAACAACGAGGCCCTTCGCTGACCGAGCCCTTCACAGGGCCCCGGGGACGCGTAGCCACACGGCGCCGACCGGCGCGCTGCCGCCATACTGCGGCGGCGCGCCGGCCGGCGCCGCATCGTGTCGGGCTCCAGGCGTGGCCCAGCGGCTTTCCGAGGCCCGGTCAGGCGTTCGTGCGTGAGAGGCGGTCGGGGAGTTCGGTGAGCCGTTCGATGCGGAGCACTGTCTCGTCCGCCGTCGGCGATGGTCCACCGGTGACGAAGTCGATGCCGCGGTCCAGCCAGATGCCCGTGAGCCCGGCGAGGGCGGCTGCCTTCACATCGCTTTCCAGCATGTCGCCCACGTTGACCGCCCCTGCGGGGTCCGTCCGCATCCGCCGGCAGGCGGCGGCGTAGGCGACGGGCTTGGCCACACCGAGCTCGGTCGGGGTCAGGACGGCTTCGAAGTATTCGAGGAGGCCGAAGCGGTCGAGCTTGGCGCGCTGCTGCTCAGGGTCCCCGTTGGTGAGAACAGCCAGCCGCGGTCCTCGGGGAAGCCGTTTCAAGGTCTCCAGGGCCGGTTGGACATCGGGATAGCACCGCCAGGACTGCTCGAACACGGTGAGGTAGCGCTCGGCGATCCAGGCGTCCAGGCGGGCGGGACTCTCGGGAACCGGCTCGCCGAGCATCGGCAGGAAGGATCGGAGCCTGCGTCGGTGGTGCTCGGCGAAGGAGCACTGACCGGCCAGGTATTCCCGCATGTGGCGGGCCTCCAGCGTCCACCACAAGGTCACCAGTTCCGCCGACGGAGCCGTCGCGTTCGGCGCGGCCCGGACGATCTGGCCGATCGTTTCCAGGACCGCGCTTCGGTGATCGACCAGGGTGCCGTCCAGATCGAAGAAGATCACATCTGCCACGGGTTGATCATCCCGTGGTGCCCGTCCCGGACACCAGAAGGCGGGCACCGCGACCTTCCCTTCGGGATGGCTGTTCCCGGTGGTCGCGACTTCCCCCCTCCCTCGGCACCCGGCCGGTCGCCGGGTGCCCCCGTCGGAGTCGCTGTCGCTCCACCTCTCCCTCGTACGCCTGCCTCAGGCGAGAGCGTGGCCTGGTCCTACCGTGCCTCGGTGATGGAGAGACCGTCCGCGACGACGCTGGTGACCTGAGCGGCGAAGACGGTCTCCCCGTCCTGGATTCCGCTGACGAGCTGGCGCCGGAGCCCCGAATCGTCGCTCTCGGCCTCGTCCGCGACGACGGCGCACGGCAGGTCGAACTCGACGTAGCGGTAGAACGTGGTGTCGAGCGCGATCGGGACGACGCGCCGCGGTGCCGCGTCGGCCTGGACGGCCTGGCTCGCCGCCTCCAGCAGGACCATGCCGGGTATGTGGTCGTGGGGGTGGTCGAAGAGGACGGAGTGGGTGGTGTCGGCCCGCAGCGCCCACCGTCGCCGCGCGCCGTCCACGCCCTGCGAGGTGTCGGGGGCGAGCGTCACGTCGCGTGCGTGGGTACGGCCCACCAGCGCGGGATCGAGCGCGGGCCCCGGCGGCAGGGCGCGGGCGAAGGCCTCCTTGGCGTTGGCGTGAGAGCCGCGCAGCCGGTCGTACAGCGACGGCGGATACGCGGTGTACTGCACCCGCGCGGTCCCCAGGCGCATGCCGTCCCGGGTGGCCCGCACCTGGGCGGTCAGCCGGACCAGGCCCGACCTGCGGCGGGCGACGGTCTCATGGGTGACGGTCAACTCCACGACGGCCGGGCCGGTTCCGGTGCCCAAGGCGTCCGGGGCCACCGCGCAGGACAGCGTCTCCCAGCCCATCCGGTGGCCCAGGGGTATGTCGAGACCCGCGTGGCTGGCCACGGCCAGGGCCTGACGGACGCTCTCGGTGAACAGCATGAGGCCGTAGCCGTGCGGCGCGGGCGCGTAGAAGGAGTGGTGACGCGGCCAATGAACCGTCACCGAGTCTGTCAGGTCGTCCAGTCGGCGCCATCCGGTGACGAGCACCTCGGCGAGGTCGACCTTGCCCACGTACCGCGCGACGTCGGGGACAGGGGCCGGCGCAGGGGCAGCAGAGCGGGGATCGAGATCGACGATTCTGTGCAGGGTGCGCGGAGCCATCCGATTCCTCCGTAAGGATGTTGACGTGACGTCAGGACGACCGAAGGTCGTCGGCGTCATGACCATAAGAGAGATTATTCTTTTTCTCGAGTGAAAGAAGGAGCCGTCCATGGTCGACCTGATGGGCAAGCGGGAGATCAAGCAGGAGCGCGCCGCTCGTACGAGGGCGGTCATCGCCCGTGCCGCCGCCGAGGTGTTCGCGGAACTCGGGTTCTCCGGCGCGAGTGTCACGAAGATCACCCAGCGGGCCGGCCTGACGCTCGGGGCGATGTACTTCCACTTCGAGAGCAAGGAAGCCCTGGCTCGCGAGATCGTGCGGGACCAGCCCGCCCGGGTGACGCCGCCCCACCCGTCCCACGGGCTCCAGCACGCGATCGACATCACGCTGACCTGGGCGCACCGGCTCCTCGACGATCCCTTCCTGTTGGCTGGGGCCCGTCTCGTCATGGAGCAGGACTCCTTCGTCGGCCCCGCGGAGAACTCGCATCAGCAGTGGACCGAGGTGATGGCCCAGGACCTCGCCGTCGCGAAACGCGAGCGCGAGGTGCGCGCGAACGTCGATGTGGTCCCGGTGGCACGGCTCGTCGTCAACGCCTGTACGGGCGCGCAGATGCACGCCCATCTGGAGAGCGGCCGTGAGGACCTGCCCGAGCGCGTGAGAGAGATGTGGCATGTGTTGTTGCCCACCATCGCCACACCCAGCGCGATGAGGCGTCTCGAACTCGACGACTCGCGGGGCAAGCCCGAGTGACTCCCGCCCCCGCCCGCATGGGCCGCGGACCGCGCCGGACTCTTCGGCCGAACTCCGGTGGTCCGCACCGGTACCGAGAGGGATGGTTTTCCGAAGTGAAGGGAGAGGATGCGCAGTGCTGAAGGACAGGACCGTCATGATCACGGGGGCGTCGAGCGGTATCGGCGCCGCCACCGCCCGGTACGTCGCGGCGCGGGGCGCGGCGGTGGTGCTGATGGCGCGCCGCGAGGACAAGCTGAAGGCGCTGGCCGGTGAGATAACCGCCGCGGGAGGGCGGGCCCTGGCCTGCCCCGGTGACGTGACATCGGCGGAGGACGTCCGGGGAGTGGTCGCGGCCGCCGTCGACTCCTTCGGCTCCCTGGACGCCGCGTTCAACAACGCGGGTTGGGGGACGGCGGGCGCCAGGCTGCACGAGCTGTCCGAGGACGTCTACGACCGGATCATGGACGTCAACGTACGGGGCACGTGGAACTGCCTGCGTCAGCAGATTCCGGTGATGCTGGCCGGGAACGGCGGTGGTGCCATCGTCAACACCTCCAGCATCGCGGGGCAGTTCGCCACCGGTGCCGCGGCCCCCTACGTCGCGGCCAAGCACGCCGTGATCGGTATGACGAAGGCGGCCGCGGCCGAGTACGGCGAGCAGGGCATCCGGGTCAACGCGCTCGTGGTGGGCACCACGCGTACGGAGCTGATGGAGGGGGTCATCGAGCAGTACCCCGAGGTGGAGAAGCAGGCGGTCGCCCGCACCGTTCAGCGGCGCATGGCCGAGCCTCTGGAGATCGCCCGGGCCGCCGCCTGGCTGCTGAGCGACGACTCGTCCTTCGTCACCGGCGCGGCGGTTCCGGTGGACGGTGGCTGCAGCGCGGTCTGACCCCGCGCGCGGTCGGTGGCGGCCGCGGACGCCCAGGGGCCCGGGTGCGGTCAGTGCCTCCGTACCTCAGTACGCTCTGTCTCGCGTCCGCGGCCTTCTCCGGCCGGCTCCGGTGGCCCCCGACAGCACCACGTCCCAGACCTCGCTCAATGTGCGCAGATGGCTCGAACAGCCGCCGGTGGGCTGTGCCGACGCCTCCAGGCCCGAGACCAGATAGCGCGTCAGCAGCGCCACGATCTTGGGGTCCACGCCGGCCCGCAACTCCTTCTTCTCGTCCGCCCGCTCCAGCAGTTCGTCGACACAGGGCAGCCAGGAGTCGTTCCAGTCGACCTGCCCCAGCGTCCGCTCCCGGCTGAGGCGGCCGGCCGCCCGGACGGTCGCCTCCTCGTGGAGCAGGCGGGCCAGGGCGTGGGTGACGCCGATGACCCGCTGGAGCACGGGGCTGTTGTCGTGGTCGCTGTCGGTGGTGTCGGCGTGGGCCGCCGCGACGTGCTCCACCGCCGCCCGCGTGAGGGCGGACCCATGGGCGTGCACGGCCCCCGCCAGGTCGATCTTGGTGGGGAAGTGGAAGGTCAGCGCCCCCATGGTGACCCCCGCGGCGCTGCTGATCCGCTGGAGCGACGTGCCGCCGTACCCATGCTGCGCGAACTCTGTGGCAGCCGCCTGGAGCAGACGCTGCCGCGTCCGCTCGGCACGCTCCTGACTGACCATGACTCCTGGCCTCCGCACGTTCGATGGGCGCGGAACCCGCTGACCCCGCATAAGAAAGATAGCGCTCGCGATCATTTATCGGGTGCCGATGGCCGCCGGTGCAACCCCGGCATGCCGATCACGGCGCGAATTCGGCGCGAAACGGCTGCTCCCGCGTCGCAGCCACCACCTGACCCAAGGTCAGGCTCCGGTACCGGCCACGGACATGGCGGCGGGGACCGCTCACCGTTCCAGCGACCGCTCACCGCTCACCGCTCCAGCGACCGCTCCGCCACCCGCCGCACATGCCCCGCGAAGACCTCCGCCGCCTCCGGTGTCAGCGTCCGCAGCGCCACCATCGCCGTGATGATCACGTCGCACAGTTCGGCCTCGACGTCCTGCCAGGTGTGGGTGGTGCCCTTGCGGGGGTTCTGGCCCGTCACTCCTATGACGGCCTGGGCCACCTCGCCGACCTCCTCGGAGAGTTTCAGGACGCGCAACAGCACGTCCTGCTGCGGCGGAAGGTCGTGATGCGCGGCGATCCACGCGCACAGGCGGTCGACGGTGTCCCAGGTGTCGGTCATGGGGTTCAGCGTGCCAGGTGGGGTGCGCGCCGCGTGATGTCGGACGCGGGCGGTCGCGGGACCGCCGTAGGGGACTGGTCCTTCGACCTCGTCGGTGCGACGGACGGTGAGTGGACCTGGAACGAGGCCGAGGCGGACGCTCTGCTCGCCCAGGTGGCCGAGTCCGTCCACTGGCGCGCGCCACATTTCCGGCCGGGGTCCACGGGGATCGCGGTCGCCCGGTGTACGGGTAGCCCATGACCATCCCCGTGGACAAGCTCAGCGACCCCGCCGTGCGCGCTTTCGTGAGCGCGCTCAACGCCAACGACCGCGACGCCTTCATGGCCACCCTGGCCCCCGGCGCCACCATGTCCGACGACGGCTCCGACCGCGACCTCGACGAGTGGACCGAGAAGGAGATCTTCGCCTCGCGCGGCCAGATGGAGATCGAGTCCGTGAAGGACGACGGGCACGTCCTCGTCGCCCGTTTCCGCAACGACACATGGGGCGAGATGCGTACCCGCTGGCGCTTCGTCGTCGAGGGCGGGAAGGTGGCCCGCTTCGAGACGGGCCAGGCATAGCCCGCGAGTGGACGGCGGGGCGACGGCCGAAGGAATCGGCCGAGGGGACCGGCGGAACGGATCGGCGGAACAGGTCGGCGCGACGGACGGCCGGACCTGCGGAACGGACCGGCGCGACGGACGGCCGGACCTGCGGAACGGACCGCCGGACCGGGCGCGGCCGTGGCCCCGCCGTGCCCGACACCGGCCGCCCGTCCGGGCCTCTAACCCCGCCCGATGTACGGCATCGCCGTCGCCATGACCGTCGCGAACTGCACGTTCGCCTCCAGCGGCAGCCCCGCCATGTGCACCACCGTCGCCGCCACGTCCGCCGCGTCCATCACCGGCTCGACCGCCAGTTCGCCGTTGGCCTGGAGGATCCCTGTCCGCATGCGCGCCGTCATCTCCGTCGCCGCGTTGCCGATGTCGATCTGCCCGCAGGCGATCCGATACGGCCGCCCGTCGAGCGACAGCGACTTCGTCATCCCCGTCACGGCGTGCTTCGTCGCCGTGTACGCGATCGAGTGCGGGCGCGGCACATGGGCGGAGATCGAGCCGTTGTTGATGATCCGGCCGCCCTGCGGGTCCTGTTCCTTCATCGCCCGGAAGGCTGCCTGGGCGCACAGGAACGCGCCCGTCAGGTTCACGTCCACGACCGAGCGCCAGGTCGCGTACTCCAGCTCCTCGACCGGGACCCCGCCGCCCGCGAACGTCCCCGCGTTGTTGAAGAGGAGGTCGACCCGCCCGAACCGGTCCCGTACCGCGTCGAACAGCGCCGTCACCTCGTCGGGTGACGTCACGTCGGTGGGGACGCACAGGGCGTCTCCGGACGAGACGGACGCGGCCGTCTCCTCCAGGGCCGACACTCGCCGGCCCGCGAGCGCCACCGACCAGCCCGCCTCCGCGAGGGCCAGCGCCACGCTCCGACCGATGCCCGAACCTGCTCCCGTCACCACAGCGATGCTCATGGGCGGGCAGCGTACGGGAGATCGGTGCACAGGGAACTCATCTGTCCGACACGCGGATGTTCTGTACCCGACAACCCGGGGCCTTTCCGCCCCGCTCCAATGCCGGGGGGACAACATCCGTCTGGGGAGGGGTACATGATCACGACACCGCAGCACGCACCCGAACTCCGCGCCGCGGCCCGGCACTTCGGCCGCCGCCGGTTCCTCACCGGCACGGCGGCCGCCGCCGCCCTCGCCTTCTCCGTCAACCTGCCGGCCACCGGCGTGGCGAGCGCCGCCGAGCTGCGCGGCCGCCGGATCACCGAGAATCCGTTCACCCTCGGGGTGGCATCCGGCGACCCGCTGCCCGGCTCCGTCGTCCTCTGGACCCGACTCGCGCCCAAACCCTTCGAGACCGGCGGCGGACTGCCCCCCGAGAGGGTCCTCGTCCAGTGGGAGCTCGCCCACGACGCGGGGTTCACCCAGATCGTCAAACGCGGCATCGCCACCGCCCACCCCGAGTACAACCACAGTCTGCACGTCGAGATCGGCCTTCTCGCCTCCGACCGGGTGTACTTCTACCGCTTCCGCACCGGCGACTGGATCAGCCCCGTCGGCCGCACCCGCACCGCACCCGCCGCCGGCACCCTGACGTCCGAACTCAAGATCGCCGCCGTCTCCTGCCAGGCGTACCACGACGGCTACTTCACCGCCTACGGCCACCTCGCCAAGGAGGACGTCGACGTCGTCTTCCACCTCGGCGACTACCTCTACGAGTACGCCGTCAACGCCACCGGCGGCGCCCGCAACTACACCGACCGACAACTGCCCGCCGTCTTCAACCGGGAGACCCTCACCCTGGAGGACTACCGGCTGCGCTACGCCCTCTACAAGTCGGACCCCGACCTGATGGCCGCGCACGCCGCGCACCCCTTCGTCGTCACCTGGGACGACCACGAGACCGAGAACAACTACGCCGACGACATCCCCGAGAACGGCGTGCCGCCGGAGGAGTTCCTGCTTCGCCGCGCCGCCGCCTACCGCGCCTACTGGGAGAACCAGCCGCTGCGGGCACCGCAGCAGCCCCAGGGCCCCGACATGCAGCTCTACCGCCGCCTGAGCTTCGGCCGGCTCGCCCAGTTCGACATCCTCGACACCCGCCAGTACCGCTCCGACCAGGCGTACGGCGACGGCTGGCGGCCGCCCGGCCCCGAGTCCCAGGACCCGAGCCGCACCCTCACCGGCGCGACCCAGGAGCGCTGGCTGCTCGACGGCTGGAGCGCCTCGGACGCGGTGTGGAACGTCGTCCCCCAGCAGGTCGTCTTCTCCGAGCGCCGCAGCAACCCGACCGCCGGCTACACCGTCTCCATGGACACCTGGGACGGCTACCCGGCCTCCCGGCAGCGCGTCCTCGACGGGGCGGCCGCCGCCGGCGTCGAGAACCTGATGGTGCTCACCGGCGACGTGCACGTCGGCTACGGCCTCGACATCAAGGCCGACTTCCGCGACCCGGCGTCCCGGACCGTCGGCACCGAGATCGTCGCCACCTCCATCAGCAGCGGCAGGGACGGTACCGACCGGCCCCCCAACTACGACGACCTCACCACGGCCAACCCGCACATGAGGTTCTACAACGGGCGGCGCGGCTATGTGACGGTCGCGCTCGGCCAGGAGAGCGCCCGCGCCGACTTCCGTACGGTCTCGGCGGTGACGACCCCGGGCGCCCCGGTCACCACCGCCGGGTCCTACGTGACCGAGGCGGGCAACCCGGGCCTCACGCCCGCGTAGCCGCCAGTTCGGCGGGGTAGCGGACGCCGACGCGGTCCCGTACCGCGTCGAGCGTCCGCATCACCGCCAGCGAACCGTCCAGCGGCACCAGCGGCGACTCCGTCTCGCCCGCCCGCAGACACCGCATGACCTCCGCCGCCTCGTACCGGAAGGAGTACCGCTCGGCGGCGCCGTCGCCCTCGATCACGTACTCCTGCGGGTCTCGGCCGTCCCTGTGCAGCGTGAAGCGCTCCGGGTGGAAGAAGCCGCGCGGGAAGTCGATCCGCCCGCGCGTGCCCGTCACCGAGGCCGTCATCGGAGTGTCCGCGACGATCGAGCAGGACAGCAGCGCGGACGCCCCCGAGTCCGACCAGCCGAGCAGCATGGCCGTGTTCAGGTCCACTCCCTCCGGCGAGAGCAGGGCGTGCGCCTGGACGGAGTCGGGCTCGCCGAGCAGCAGGTGCGCGAACGAGACGGGGTAGACCCCGAGGTCGAGGAGGGCCCCGCCGCCCACCGCAGGGTCGCGCAGCCGGTGGTCCGGCGCGAACGGGCCGGCCAGCCCGAAGTCCGCCTGGACGGTGCGGACCTCACCGATCGCCCCGTCCGCGACCAGCTCCCTCATCCGCCGGATCAGGGGATTGCAGTACATCCACATGGCCTCCATGAGGAAGAGTCCACGGTCCCGGGAGAGCCGGACCAGCTCCTCCGCCTCGCCCGCGTGGAGCGTGAAGGCCTTCTCGCACAGGACCGCCTTTCCCGCCTCCAGGGCGAGCCCGGCCGCCGCCCGGTGCGCGTGGTGCGGCGTCGCCACGTACACCACGTCCACGTCCGGGTCGGCGACCAGCCCGGCCCACGAGCCGTACGCCCGGGGAATCCCCAAGCGGTCGGCGAAAGCCCGCGCCGACGCCTCCGTCCGGGACGCCACGGCCACGACCTCCGCGTCCTCCACCGCCAGGAGATCGGTGGTGAACCGCTCCGCGATCCCACCCGTCGCCAGCACGCCCCACCGCACGGTTCCGTTCATGCCCCACCCCAAAAAGGTCTCGACCACTCCGGACGAGCTGAGAGCATAGGCAAGGATTCAACGAAAGGGAGAGCAGTCGATGCCGGAGAGCGGCCAGACCACGACGCAAGGACACATAACCACCACCCCGGTCGCCGCCGCTCGGCGCGCCGGGCTGCTCGTCACTCTCGTGCTCGGCGGTCTGACGGCCCTGCCGCCGCTCTCCATGGACATGTACCTCCCCGCGCTGCCGGAGGTCACCGAGTCGCTGGCCTCGCCCGCCGCGACCGTCCAGCTCACCCTCACCGCCTGCCTCGCCGGCATGGCGCTCGGCCAGCTCGTCGTCGGCCCCATGAGCGACCGGTGGGGACGCCGCCGCCCGCTGCTCATCGGCATGATCGTGTACGTCGCCGCCACCGCGGTCTGCGCGCTCGCGCCCTCCGCCGAGCTGCTGATCGCCTTCCGTCTGCTCCAGGGCCTGGCCGGCGCGGCCGGCATCGTGATCGCCCGGGCCGTCGTCCGTGATCTGTACGACGGCGTCGAGATGGCCCGGTTCTTCTCCACCCTGATGCTGATCTCCGGCGTCGCCCCGATCATCGCGCCCCTCATCGGCGGACAGATCCTGCGGATGACCGACTGGCGGGGCGTCTTCCACGTCCTCACCGCCATCGGGATCCTGCTCACCCTGGTGGTGTGGAGGTTCCTCGGCGAGACGCTGCCGCCCGAGCGGCGGCACGCGGGCGGCGTCGGCGAGGCGCTGCGGACCATGCGCGGCCTGCTCGCCGACCGGATCTTCACCGGCTACATGCTGTCCGGCGGGCTCGCCTTCGCCGCGCTCTTCGCGTACATCTCCGCCTCGCCGTTCGTCGTCCAGGAGATCTACGGCGCCTCGCCGCAGACCTTCAGCCTCCTCTTCGGGCTGAACTCCATCGGGCTCGTCGCCGTCGGCCAGATCAACGGCAAGCTGCTCGTCGGACGGGTCAGCCTGGACAAGGCGCTGGGACTCGGTCTCGGCGTGATCCTGCTGGCCGCGGTCGCGCTGGTGCTGATGACCAGCGGTGTGTTCGGCGAGCCGGGCCTGGTGGCGGTCGCGGCCGGTCTGTTCGTGCTGATGTCGGCGATGGGCCTCGCCCTGCCCAACACCAACGCGCAGGCGCTGATGCGCACCCCGCACGCGGCCGGCTCGGCCTCCGCGCTGCTCGGCACCTCCTCCTTCCTGGTCGGGGCGGTCGCCTCGCCGCTCGTGGGGATCGCGGGGGAGGCGACGGCGGTGCCGATGGCGGTGGTGCAGCTGGTGTGCGCGGTCCTGGCCCTCGCCTGCTTCCTGGGGATGTGCCGTCCGTGGCGGGCTCGGGACGCCGCCTAAAATATCGTGGTGAACGCCACCTCCCTCCCCTCCGCCGACGCGCTGCGCGCCGCCCTCGCCGGGCTCCTCGACGGGCTGCCGCCGCGCCAGGCCGCCCAGGCCGTCGAGCGGCTGATCGCCAACTACCGGGGGACCACCCCGACCGACGCCCCGGTCCTGCGCGACCGCTCCGACGTCGCCGCGTACGCCGCCTACCGGATGCCGGCGACGTTCGAGGCGGTACGGGCCGCGCTCGGCGCCCTGCGGGACGCGGCGCCCGACTGGGAACCGGCCACGCACACCGACATCGGCGGCGGCACCGGCGCGGCGAGCTGGGCGGTCGCGGAGGCCTGGGACGGAGCGGCGCGCACCACGGTGCTGGACTGGGCGGAGCCGGCGCTCGTCCTGGGGCGGGAGCTGGCGGACGGCGTCTTCGACGCGGAGTGGCGGCGGGCCAGGATCAGCGGCGCGCTGAAGCTCGACGACACGGACCTGGTGACGGTGTCGTACGTCCTGAAGGAGCTGACCGAGGCCGACCGCGGGTCGGTCGTGGCCGAGGCGGCACGGGTGGCGCGGGCGGTCGTGATCGTGGAGCCGGGCACGCCCGACGGCTACGAACGGATCATCGCGGCGCGCACGCTGCTCGTCGAGGCGGGACTGACCGTGGCGGCGCCCTGCCCGCACAGCGGGGCCTGTCCGATCGAGCCGGGGACCGACTGGTGCCACTTCGCGGCGCGGGTGAGCAGGTCGTCGCTGCACCGGCAGGTGAAGGGCGGATCGCTGCCGTACGAGGACGAGAAGTTCAGCTACGTCGCGGCGACCAGGTTCCCGGTGGCCCCTGCGGTCTCCCGGATCACCCGCAAGCCCCAGATCCGCAAGGGCCAGGTCCTCCTGGACCTCTGCGGTCCCGACGGTCTCGCGAAGGAGACGGTCACCAAGCGGCACGGGGCCCTGTACAAGGCGGCGCGGGACGCGGAGTGGGGCGACGCCTGGCCCCCGGAGTGAGGCCAGCGCGCCGCCGTCGCGGTGTCAGGAGCGCAGCTCCTGCGTACAGCACTTGACGCTGCCGCCGCCCTTGAGGAGTTCCGACAGGTCGATGCCCAGAGGCTCGAAGCCCCGCTCCCGCAGCGGGGCGAAGAGTCCCACCGCCGCCTGCGGCAGCAGCACGTGCCGCCCGTCACTCACCGAGTTCAGGCCCAGGGCGGCCGCGTCCTCGTCCGTCGCGAGCAGCGCGTCGGGGAAGAGGCGGGACAGCACGGCCCGGCTGCCGGGGGAGAAGGCGCCGGGGTAGTACATGATCTCGTCGTGCGCGGCGTCCAGGACGCACAGGGCGGTGTCCAGGTGGTAGTAGCGCGGGTCCACCAGCTCCAGGCCGATCACGGGGCGGCCGAAGAACTCCTGCGCCTCGTCGTGCGAGAGCGGACTGGAGCGGAAGCCGCGGCCGGCCAGGATCCACGACGAGGTCACCGCGAAGTCGCCCTCGCCCTCGTTCACGTGCTCGGGCACCCGCACCCGCGTGTAGCCGTTCGCACGGAACCAGTCCAGGTGCGCCGCCGCCTCGTCCGTACGTTCCGGATGGGCGAACCTGGCGCCGAGCACCCGCCCGTCCACCACGGTCGCGCCGTTGGCGGCGAAGACCATGTCCGGCAGACCGGGACGCGGGTCGAGCAGTTCGACGGTGTGGCCGAGCGAGCGGTAGCGGTCCAGCAGGTCCTCCCACTGCGCCAGGGCGAGCGCCGGGTCGACCGGTTTGGTGGGGTCCATCCACGGGTTGATGGAGTACGTCACCTCGAAGTGCGTGGGTGGGCACATCAGATAGCGGCGGGGCGAAGCCTCGCGCGGAGTTGGGCGCAATGAGGGCTCCTCACGGACGTGGGTCAGGTGGACCCCATGGTCCGCCCTCTCCGGCGTCCGCGCAGTGAGCCGTTCGGGTGGTTCCATCGGCGGGGGCACCTCGCCGCATACGCGAGACGTGGCGTCTCGTCGACTGCTAGATTGGCTCCATGTCCGACACCAAGGCCCCCGACGCCTCCCGCCGCAGCGAGCGCTCCCGCCGCGCCATCTTCGACGCCGCCCTCGCCCTCGTCTCCGAGACCGGCTACGCCAGGACCACCATCGAGGGCATCGCCGCCCGCGCCGGCGTCGGCAAGCAGACCATCTACCGCTGGTGGCCCTCCAAGGCCGCCGTCCTCCTCGACGCCTTCCTCGACCTCGCGGCCCAGGCCAACGAGGCAATGGGAGGCGATGCCGACAGTGAGATCCCCGACACCGGCGACCTCGCCGCCGACCTCAAGTACGTGCTGCGCGCCACCGTCGACGAGCTGAACGACCCGGCCTACGACGCGCCCTCCCGCGCCCTGGCCGCCGAGGGCATCGTCAACGCCGAACTCGGCACCCAGTTCGTCGAGCGCCTCCTCGAACCCCAGCTCCGCTACTACGTACGCCGGATCGAGGCCGCCCAGGCCGCCGGGGACATCGACCCGGCCGTCGACCCGCGGATCGCCCTCGAACTCCTCGTCGGTCCGCTGAACCACCGCTGGCTGCACCGCACGCTTCCGCTGACCCACGCCTACGCCGACACCGTCGTCGACTACGCGCTGCGCGGGCTCGCGCCCCGAGGCTGACCCCGGATCCGCCCCCGGAAACGCCCCCGGTTGCGGAGTCCGGTCACCCGGAGCGCAGGATGGTGGGACCATGGGCAGAGCCGAACGGGCGAGCATGAGGTGTGAGGGGATAGATGGGCGACGGTATCGGCCGCTACCGCGGCACGGAGAGCAAACTCGCACAGTGGCTGCGCAGGCGCCCCAAACGCACGGCGGCCGCCGACGACGAGAACCACCGCGAGACGCTCCTCCTGGCCACCGCCGCCGCCGGACTGCCCCTCGCCCCCGCCGCGTACCCCGTCGGGTACCGCTGCTCCTGTGAACGCATCGGCTGTCCCACCCCCGCCCGGCACCCTGTCTCCTTCGCCTGGCAGACCCAGTCGACCACCGACCGCGCCCAGATCCAGCGCTGGGCCGACGCGGAGCCCGAGGCGAACTTCATCACCGCCACCGGCATGGTCCACGACGTCCTCGACGTCCCCCTGGAGGCGGGCCGCGCCGCGCTGGAGCGGCTCCTCTCCGAGGGCGTCGAGGTCGGCCCGGTCGCCGAGGCCGCGGAGAGCGCCGGCGACGGCGGGCGGATGCTCTTCTTCACCGCCACCCGCGGCACCCCCGAGGACGAGGACGAGTGGTGGCCCTGCGAGCTGGACTGCCATCCCGAGACCATGGACGAGCACCCGGGGCTGCGCTGGCACTGCCGCGGCAGCTATGTGCTCGTACCGCCGGCGCGACTCCTCGGTGACGAGGACGCACAGCCGGCCGTCGGCTGGGTCCGGGGCCCCGAGCACGGCCTGCCCGACCCGCTGAACCTGCTGGAAGCCCTCACCGACGCCTGTGCCCGCCACGCGGCCGTCCAGGCCGAGGAGGAGCGCCGCTCCGAGGAAGAGACGGCCTGGCCCCTGAGCCGCTGAGCCGCCCGATCGGTGAGCACCCCCGGCCCCGGCTCCCGGGCCGCGGCCGGCCTCCCCGACGACCGGGCCTGCCCGGGCCCTGTCCGCCCGGGCAGGCCCGAGACGCCCCCTAGGAGCCCACCGCCGCCGTCACGCCCTGGAGCCGGCCCGCGATCGTGACCCCGTCGCGCTCCGCGCCCGCCGGCTTCACCAGGACCGCCTGGCTCGACACCCACTCCTTGGTGACCGTGTTCTTCACCTCGCCGGTCATCAGGGCCTTCACCTCCGGCCCGACCTTCGGACGGTAGCCCTGCGCGGCCGTCTGCCGCTCGAAGTACCGCGTCGCGAAGAACACCAGCGCCCCGCCGTCCCGCGTGGCGAGCGCCAGCGGCGCGAAGTCCCCGGAGTTCTCGGCCCGGTCGACGTACTGCGTCGCCAGACCCACCCGCTTCGCCGACCGCTGCCGCTGCTCGCGCCACACGGTCGTGTGCGGGCCCGAGGCGAACTGC
This sequence comes from Streptomyces sp. NPDC006551, assembly GCF_040611675.1. Classification (NCBI taxonomy): domain Bacteria; kingdom Bacillati; phylum Actinomycetota; class Actinomycetes; order Kitasatosporales; family Streptomycetaceae; genus Streptomyces; species Streptomyces sp. NPDC006551. The sequence continues at coordinate 44,665 of NZ_JBEXOT010000028.1, read as the reverse complement.
CCCTGCTCCCCGCCCTGTTCCCCGCCCGCGAGGAAGGCGACGTACTTCTCGCCCAGGTCCTTCGGCGCGACCGCGAGCTGTTCGGAGTCCGCGGCGACCGGCACCGCGTACCCGCTGCCGTCCATCGTGAAGGCGGGGATCTCGTCCGGCGTCAGGATCGCCAGATAGGCGGCCTCCCACAGCTGGTCGGCGCCGTTGCGCACGAAGACCAGCAGCCAGCGGTTGTCCCCCCGGCCCTGGTCGGTGTCCTGGTTGGAGTCGGTGTCCGCCAGGAACCAGCGCGGCCAGCCCGCCTTCTTGGGCAGGACGAACTTCGCGTCCGTCAGCTCCAGCGGACGGTGCCGGGCGTTGTCGCCCGGACTGATGACCGAACGGGACTTCAGGCCCGCCTGGTTGATCTCGCCGAGCGGACCGGTGACGCGGCCCGCGGAGAGGGCGGGGTCGTTGGTCTTGTCCGCCTTGTTGTAGGCGACCGTGAAGTCCGCGAGCGCCTGCTCGGCCTCGGCTCTCGTCGCCGCCGGCAGCAGCTCCAGCTCGCCGTGCACCGTCACGCAGCCGCTCGCCGTCAGTGCCAGCACCGTCGCCGCCACGACCGCCGTCAGCGGTCGCCGCCGCCCCAGCCTTCTCATCGGTTGTCTTCTGCCCCTCGACCCGCTCGCCCTGCACGGACGACCCGACCCTACCGGGGCCGCGAACAGCGCGGGCGCCGGGACCGGACAGTGCGCCCACACCGTGACCTCGAGACGGCCGATTCCGGGCGGAGCCGACGAGGGGGACGCCTCGGATGCTTGAATTCCGCCATGAACACGACCGCCCATGACCGCGCCGCCACCACCCACATCGACGTCCTGCGCGTCTTCTGCGCGGGCGACGGCCGGTACGGCAACGCTCTCGGTGTCGTACGCGACGGTCGGGCCCACCCCGACGAGGCGTCCCGGCAGGCGCTCGCCAAGGAACTCGGCTTCAGCGAGACCGTGTTCGTGGACGACCCCGAGCGCGGGAGCGTCGACATCTACACGCCGGGCGTGCGGCTGCCGTTCGCCGGGTACCCCCTGGTCGGTACGGCCTGGCTGCTCGACCTAGAGGTCGTCCGCCCGCCGGCGGGCGAGGTGTGGGTGCGCGGTGACGGTGAGTTCACCTGGATCGAGGCCCGCGCCGAGTGGGCCCCGCCGCGCGTCCTGCGGCGTTACGGTTCCGCCGCCGAGGTCGACGCGCTGGACGTGCCCGAGCCGGGCACGTGGATCTACGCCTGGGCCTGGGAGGACGAGGCGGCCGGCCGCGTCAGGGCGCGGGCGTTCCCGGGGCGCGGGGACGGCGTCGACGAGGACGAGGCCACGGGCGCGGCGGCGATCCTGCTGACGGCCGAGCTGGGCCGGGCGCTGAACATCACCCAGGGCCGGGGATCGCAGATCCTGACGGCCCCCGGTCCCGACGGCGTGATCGAACTCGGAGGCCGGGTCCGCCTGGAGCGCACTCTCACCCTCACGGGCTGAACCGGCCCGCGAGTCCGCTCACGCGGTCAGCGGGAACTCGCCGCCGAGCTCCCTGAACACCGAGCCGTTGAAGTCGAACGCGCGCTTGCACTCGTCGATGATCCGCTGCTTCTCCAGGTCGTCGGCGTTCACCCGGTCCAGCAGCTCGCGGTACTCCCGCTTGAAGGCCGCCGGATTGGCGATCTCCTCGAAGACGTAGAAACGGACACCGTCGCCCTTGCGCGCGAAGCCCCAGGTCCGCTCCGCCTTGTCGCGGATGATCTGGCCGCCGGAGAGGTCGCCCAGATACCGGGTGTAGTGGTGCGCCACATACCCGGCCGGCCACTCGTGCGCGCACTCCGCCACCCGCTCGGCGTAGGCGGCCGTCGCGGGCAGCGGGGAGAGCCCGGCGCGCCAGTGCGTGCCCCGCAGATGGGCGAGGTCCTGCTCCAGGGCGGCGGTGCGGAACAGCTCCGGCCGGATGAAGGGCCCGGCGACCGGGTCGTCCTTCAGCGCCTCGGCGCCGTGCTCCAGGGCGCGGTAGACGAACCAGAGCTGCTCCGTGTAGCGCGCGTAGGCGTCCACGGCCAGCCGTCCGCCGAGGAGGTCGCTCATGAAGGTCGACGTCTCGGCCTCGGTGTGCTGCTCGTGCGAGGCCGTGCGGATGAGCGTCGAGAAGGGCGTGTCCAAGGCGTGCCTCCGGGACCGATGACCGATGGGGACGGGAACCTTGCTCGGATCCTGCTACTTAGGCATACCTAAGTCAATGGTTCCCGACTGCCTGTCGGTAAAAACGCTACCCCGCGAACGCGTCAGGGCAACGTGAGGATCTCGGCCCCGCTCTCCGTCACGACGAGCGTGTGCTCGAACTGCGCGGTCCGCTTCCGGTCCTTGGTCACCACCGTCCAGCCGTCGTCCCACATGTCGTACTCGTGGGTGCCGAGCGTCAGCATCGGCTCGATGGTGAACGTCATGCCGGGCTGGATGACGGTGGTGGCGTGCGGGGAGTCGTAGTGCGGAATGATCAGCCCGGAGTGGAAGGACGAGTTGATGCCGTGCCCGGTGAAGTCGCGCACGACGCCGTACCCGAAGCGCTTGGCGTACGACTCGATGACCCGGCCGATGATGTTGATCTGACGGCCCGGCTTGACGGCCTTGATCGCGCGGTTCAGGGACTCCCGGGTCCGCTCCACCAGCAGCCGCGACTCCTCGTCCACGTCACCGCAGAGGTAGGTGGCGTTGTTGTCGCCGTGGACGCCGTGGATGTACGCGGTGACGTCGAGGTTCACGATGTCGCCGTCCCGCAGGACGGTCGAGTCGGGGATGCCGTGGCAGATGACCTCGTTGACCGAGGAGCACAGCGACTTCGGGAAGCCGCGGTAGCCGAGCGTGGACGGGTACGCCCCGTGGTCGCACATGAACTCGTGCGCGACCCGGTCCAGTTCGTCCGTGGTCACACCGGGCGCGATGTGCTTGGCGGCCTCCTCCATCGCCTGGGCGGCGATGCGGCCGGCGATCCGCATCCGCTCGATGGTGTCGGAATCCTGCACCTCGGGCCCCTGGTACGGGGCGGGCGCCGGCTTTCCGACGTACTCGGGACGGCGGATGGCTCCCGGAACGGAGCGGTGGGGGGAGAGTTCCCCGGGTACGAGAAGCGACTGGCCAGACATGTCAGCGAGTCTAACGACCGCGTCTGGGGCAGCATGGCGTCAGAGGAAGGAGCCGACGATGGCCCTGTTCAAGAAGCGCGCGGTGGGCAAACCGGGCGAGTGGTACTACTGCCTGGAGCACAAGAAGGTCGAGGAGGGCCCCGAGTGCCCGGCCAAGAACCGCTTCGGCCCGTACGCAAGCCGCGAGGAGGCGTCCCACGCGATGGAGACCGCGCGGGAACGCAACCTGGAGTGGGAGAACGACCCGAACTGGCACGACGCCCCGAAGCCGGACGCGGGCCGGGAGTAGGGGACCGGCTCCGGGAGAGGGGGGATGAGCCGGGAGCCGGGGGTCACGCCGGGGCCTCCCTCCCGGCCCCGGCCCGCTCCTCGCCCCGGGCCTGCTGACGGGCCTTGTGGCGCAGCGCGTCCTCGTCCTTCTCGGCGTCGTACGTGAGGAGCTTCGGCAGGGCCAGACAGAGCAGGCCCACCGAGGCGACGCAGGCCACACCTCCCGTCCAGACCGCCGCGCGGGTGCCCGTCCAGCCCGCCATGGCACCCGCCCTGACCTGCCCGAGCTGGGGTCCGACGCTGTACGAGAGGACCTCGATGCCGGCCAGTCGGCCGCGCAGCTCCTCAGGGATCGTCTGGTTCCAGATCGTGGCGCGGCCCAGACCGCTCAGCATGTCGCCGGCGCCCGCGAAGCCCAGGCAGAGCAGGACCAGCCACACGTTCGAGAACCAGCCCGCCGCGGCGATCGCCAGACCCCAGCCGGCCGCGCCGCACACCACGAGGAGCCCGTGCCTGCGGACCCTCGACGTCCAGCCGCTGGTGAGACCGAGCACGAGCGAGCCGACCGAGCCCGCGGCGTACATCAGCCCCAGCGACCACTCCGCGTCCAGCTCGTCCGCGAGGAACGGGAAGATCGTGTTCGGGAAGGCGAAGAACATCGCCGCGAGGTCGATGGCGTACGTGCCGAGCAGCACCGGCCGCGACCACGCGTAGCGCGCGCCCTCCGCGATGCCGCGCAGGGAGGGCTTCTCGGCGTCGTGCGCGGGCGGCGCGGGGGACAGCCGGCGGCACAGCAGGACGGAGACGGCGAAGCCGACGAGCGTCACCCCGTACGCCGTCGCGTGTCCGGCATACGTCACCACGAGCCCGGCGAGCGCCGGGCCGGCGATCGCGCCCATCTGCCAGCGCAACGAGTTCAGCGCCGCCGCGGCCGTCTGCTGCTCGTGCGGCACGATCCGCGCCAGGAGCGAGTCGAGGGCCGGCCGCTGGAGCCCCGCCAGAGCGGACACACCGGCCGCGACGACGTACAGCGGCCAGAGCATGGGGGACGGCAGCACCGCGTTGAGCAGCAGGATCAGGGCCAGCACCCCCAGCCCCGCCTCGGTCGCGACGATCACCTTGCGCCGGTCGACCGCGTCGGCGAGCGCGCCGCCGTACAGGCCGCACACGACCAGCGGCACCAGCTCGACGGCACCCATCGCCCCCACGGCCAACGGTGAACCGGTCAGCTCCTTCACCTGCAGCGGCAGCGCGATCAGCGCCATGAAGCTGCTGAAGTACGTCACCAGGCCCTGGACCCACAGCAGCCGGAAGTCGGCCGACGACCGCCACGGAGCGGGATCGGGCAGCACGGAGGAGAGCTTCGTGAAGAGCTTCGAGGCGGGTTTCGGGGAGGGCTTCGAGGTCACGAAGGGCCATGCTCGGGCGGCGCCTCGGCGGTGGCAATCGAATTACGGGGCCCGCCGGGGACCGGCCTACCAGCGGGACGGCGGCGGGGCCGTCAGATGGTCCGCCAGACGGGAGAGACGGTCCCGGAAGCGGCGGCGGCCACGGGACGAGGGCAGGCTGTTCTCGCCGGCCGCGGCGCTCACCAGGTGCTGGACCGTGTCCAGGTCGACCTCCGCCGCCTCGTCCACCGTCAGCGCCTCGTGCGCCAGGCCGTGCACCTCCGGGTCGCCGTCGTCCAGGGACAGGACCGTCGCCCCGGCCCGGCGGGCGTGGTGGACGCGTTCCAGGACCCGGGCGCCCGGCCGCTCCGGCGCCACCATCAGCAGCGTCGCCCCGCGCCCCGCCGACTCCAGCCGCCCGAGCCCCACCGCCAGGTGCGGCGGGTCCCCCGGCCGCACCCGGTGGCGTACCAGCGTCGGCGCCAGCTCCGGCTGCCCCGACCAGGCGGCCTCGTCCACCAGATGCGCCGCCAGATGCCACGGCTCGTACTCCTCCGTGCCCACCAGCAGCAGCCCGCCGCCGTGCGACACCACGGAGGACCGCAGCGACCCCGCGAACCGCCGGGCCGCCCTCGGCCACTCGGTCCCGGCGAGCACTTCCCGCAGCAACGCGACGCGAACGGCATCCATGGGTCCGCATCCTGCCGCAGCCGGGCCTCGTTCGCGGGCGGTTGCCGAGGGTTCCCCCGTACGGGACACGGGACACGGGACCGGAAAGGAACACGGACCCGAAAGGGAACACGGACCGGAACCACCGGCCGGTCCTCCACGACGACCGGCCAGTAATGTCGAGGCCATGACTTCCTCGACTTCCTCGAACGGCACCACCGCGCCCGCCACGCCCAAGGACCCGTGGGACCTCCCCGACGTGTCGGGACTCGTCGTCGGCGTCCTCGGCGGCACCGGCGACCAGGGCCGCGGCCTCGCCTACCGGCTCGCCAAGGCCGGCCAGAAGGTGATCATCGGCTCTCGCGCGGCCGACCGCGCCCGGGCCGCCGCCGGCGAGCTCGGTCTCGGCATCGAGGGCGCCGACAACGCCGAGTGCGCCCGCCGCAGCGACATCGTGATCGTCGCCGTGCCGTGGGACGGGCACGCCAAGACCCTGGAGGCGCTGCGGGACGAACTCGCCGGCAAGCTCGTCGTCGACTGCGTCAACCCGCTCGGCTTCGACAAGAAGGGCGCCTACGCCCTCAAGCCCGAGGAGGGCTCCGCCGCCGAGCAGGCCGCCGCGCTGCTGCCCGGCTCCCGGGTCGCCGCCGCCTTCCACCACCTCTCCGCCGTCCTGCTCCAGGACGCCTCGATCGACGAGATCGACACGGATGTGATGGTCCTCGGCGAGGAGCGCGCCGACGTCGAGATCGTCCAGGCGCTCGCCGGCCGCATCCCCGGCATGCGGGGCGTCTTCGCCGGCCGGCTGCGCAACGCGCACCAGGTCGAGTCGCTCGTCGCCAACCTGATCTCCGTCAACCGGCGGTACAAGGCCCACGCGGGCCTGCGCGTCACCGACGTCTGAGCGACGTGGACGTACGAGCGGTTCCCGGCATGGGGGACACTGGACGGGCACGATCAGCCGTACCCGGACAGGAGCCGACCCCCATGCCCCGCCTCGCTCTGTACGCCCTCGCCGTCTGCGCCCTCTCCGTGGCCGCGGCCGTCGTCTCCTTCGTCGCGGGGAGCTGGCTCGGGATCGTCTGGGTGCTCCTGGCCGGCCTCTCCTCCAACATGGCCTGGTACTACATCCGCCGAGCGCGCGCGGCGAACGCCTAGACCTGGCAGATCTCCGGCGTCTCCTGCCAGAAGCGGTAGAGGTTGGAGCCGCAGTAGCGGGAGATCTCCGGCACACCGAGCGCCCGCATCAGCGCGTCGATCGTGTCGAAGAACGCGCCGTTGATCGCCGGCACGAAGAGCAGCGCGATCACGACGAAGAAGCCGTAGGGCGCGTACGGCTCGATCTGCCGCTTCAGCTTGTACGAGAGCCAGGGCTCGATCACCCCGTAGCCGTCCAGCCCCGGCACCGGCAGGAAGTTCAGGAGCGCGGCGGTCACCTGGAGGAACGCCAGGAAGGCGAGCGCGTAACGGAACGCGGGCGGGACGCCGTCGAGCGCGTCCAGCCAGAACGGCGCCGTGCACACGATCGCGAACAGGACGTTGGTGAGCGGGCCCGCCGCCGAGATCAGACTGTGCTTCCAGCGGCCCCGGACGCGGCCCTGCTCGATGAAGACCGCGCCGCCCGGCAGACCGATACCGCCCATGATCACGAAGAGCACGGGCAGGATGATGCTGAGCACGGCATGGGTGTACGCGAGCGGGTTGAGCGTGAGGTAGCCCTTCGCGCCGACCGTGATGTCCCCGCCGTGCAGGGCGGTGCGGGCGTGCGCGTACTCGTGGAGACAGAGCGAGACGATCCACGCCGAGGTCACGAAGAGGAAGATCGCGAGCCCGGGTGAGGCCGCGAAGTCGGTCCACACGGCCCAGCCGGTGACCGCCATGACGGCGAGGATCGCCAGGAAGACCGGGCTGATCCTGCGCTCGTGGCTGCGGGTGGTGGCCGTGGACATCGGTGGGACTCCCTGAGGCGCGGCGGGTGTGTGCGGGGAACGTGCCGGGGCGGGGGTGAGTTCCTGCGCTGATCCCCGGCTCACGGAGAATAGAGCCTGTGCGCTATTCCGTCCTCGGCCCGGTCCGGGTCCACACCGCCGACGGCACGTCCGTCGCGGTCGGCGGGCCCCGGCTGCGGGCCCTGCTGACCGTACTGGCGCTGCGCGCGGGCCGGACCGTCCCGGTCGCCGTACTCGTCGACGAGGTCTGGGACGGCGAACCGCCGACCGACGGTACCGCGGCGCTCCAGGCCCTGGTGGGGCGGCTGCGCCGGGCGCTCGGCAGGGAGGCCGTGATCTCGGCGGAGGGCGGCTACCGGCTGGCCGCGGGCCCGGACGACGTGGACGCGCACCGCTTCGAACGGCTGGTGACGGAGGGCGTACGGTCGCTCGACACGGGCGACCCGGGCCGGGCGGCGGCCTCCTCGACGAGGCGCTCGGGCTGTGGCGGGGGCCCTCTTCGAGGGCTTCACCCTCGGCAGCCTGGGGTGGCTCGACAACCTCGACGGCGCGTACGCGTCCGCGCTGACGCGCTCCCGGGAGGCCCTGGAGCGGTCCAGGGGCACGCTGTCGATGATGGTGGCCCCGCAGATGCCGGCCATCCATCTGGTGACCGCGGCCTGGGCCCTGACCTGCCTCGGCGGACGGCACGCGACGATCGGAGCCCGAATCCTGGGCGCTTCCCGGAATCTCCTGCCCTCGGGACACCTGCTCGCGCCGTTGGAGCGGGAGAACCTGGAGCGCGCGACGGAGTTCGCCCGCTCCGTGCTCGGCGACGCGGCCTTCGAAGCGGCGTACGCCGAGGGCGGCGGCCTCACCCTCGGGGAGGCCACCGCCCTGCTCGACGGCGCCGACGCGATCAGAAGGCGTGCCGAGTCCTGAAACCCCCGTCCGTACGGCTCAGGTCTTCTTGCGGAACTTGGCGACCGCGAGCGGCGCCGTGACGACCGTGATCAGCAGCGCCCAGCCGAGGGTCATCCACACCGACTCGGCCACCGGACCGCCGTTGATCAGGTTCCGCGCCGCGTCGGCGAGGTTCGACAGCGGGTTGTAGTCGGTGAAGGTCTCCAGCCAGCCGGGCATCGACGTCGGCGGGGCGAAGATCGACGAGCCGAACTGCAGCGGCATCAGTACGAGCATGGCCACTCCCTGGACGGCCTGCGCCGTCTTCATGGTGAGACCGAGCAGCATGAAGATCCACATCAGCGAGGCGCCGAACACCACGGACAGACCGATCGCGGCGAAGAGGTCCAGGACCGAGGTCTTGATCTCCAGGCCGAGGAGGAAGCCCATCCCGAGCAGGATCGCGGTGGCGATCAGCATGCGGCCGATCTCCACGACGATCTTCGCGATGAGGACGGAGGACCGGGCGATCGGCATCGTGCGGAACCGGTCCATGACCCCCTTCTTGAAGTCGTCGTTGATGCCCACGCCGACGGCCATGGAGATGTTCATGCCCATCATCGCCATCAGGCCGGGCACGACGTAGTTCACGTACGCCTCGTTGTTGCCCTTGCCGGAGATCGCGCCGCCGAAGACGTACACGAACAGCAGGACGAAGATGATCGGCATCAGGACGGCGTCGAACATCGACTCCGGGTCCTGCTTGATCTGCAGCGCGTTGCGGCGGACCAGGGCGCCGATGTGGCGGAGGTTGGCCCGCGGGCCGATCCGGCCCTCGTCGGCGGGAGCGCCGCGCACCGGCGCCGGGCCCGGGGTGTCGACGGGGGACTTGGTGAGCTGTGTGGTCGTGGTGCTCATGCGGCGACCTCCTCGGGAATCGGGTCGGACACGGTCGCCTTCTGGCCGGTGATGGCCAGGAACACCTCGTCCAGACTGGGCAGATGGGTTCCGATGTGGGTGATGCCGTAGCCGCGCGCGCCCAGCAGGCCGACGACCGCGGTCAGTTGCTCGTCGCTGAGGATCGGGACGTACAGCACGCCCTCGTCGGGGACGACGGTCGAGCCGGCGATGCCGTCGAGACCGGACTCGCGCAGCGCGCCGGCCATCGCGGGCAGGTCGTCCGGGTCCACCGGACGGATCTTCAGGGTGCGGCCGCCGACCCGGGCCTTGAGCTCGTCGACCTTGCCGTTGGCGATGACCCGGCCGCGGTCGATGACGGTCAGCTCGCTCGCGAGCTGTTCGGCCTCTTCCATGTACTGGGTGGTGAGCAGGACGGTCACGCCCTCCGACACCATCCGCTGGACCTCGTCCCAGACTTCGTTGCGGGTCCGCGGGTCGAGGCCGGTGGTGGGCTCGTCCAGGTAGAGGACGGCCGGCTGCCCGATCATCGAGGCGGCCAGATCGAGCCTGCGGCGCATTCCGCCGGAGTAGTTCATCGCGGGCCGCTTGGCGGCCTCGGTGAGCGAAAAGCGCTCCAGCATCTCGTCGGCGCGGCGCCGGGCGTCCTTGCGGGAGAGGTCGAGCAGCCGCCCGATCATGTAGAGGTTCTCCCAGCCGGAGAGCTTCTCGTCGACCGAGGCGTACTGGCCGGTGAGCCCTATGGTGCGGCGGAGCTGGCGGGGCTGCCTCACCACGTCGTAGCCGGCGACGGTGGCGGTCCCGGAGTCCGGGACGATCAGGGTGGACAGGCAGCGGACGAGGGTGGTCTTGCCGGCGCCGTTCGGGCCGAGGACCCCCAGGACCGTGCCCTCCCGTACATCGAGATCGACCCCGTCGAGGGCCTTCGTCTCGCCGTAGTGCTTCACGAGGCCCCGTACCTCGACGGCGTTGGTGTGTGATCGCGTCATGCCCCTAGTGGACCAGCCGCCACCGACAACGCCCCGACAGCCGACCGACAGCCCGCCGATGGGGGATGTCGGCGGGCTGTCGGTCGTACCGCGGTGGCTGCTGTGGCCAGGGACTGTCCGGCGGATCAGGGCCGGACAGGCCCTAGGGCGTGTCTTTCGGATCTTGCCGGGCTCGCGGCGTCCGGCACGCACGCTCGCCGCGTTGTCGTCGGTCGCCAACGCTCCGCGTTGTCTCCCTCCTCCGCCTTGCGATCGCACGCACCGGACGCCGCTCCCTGATCCGGCCTGATCCAAAAGACACGCCCTAGTGGAAGGTGTGCTCCTCGGCGGGGAACGCCCCGCCGGTCACGTCCTCCGCGAAGGCGCGGGCGGCGCCGCCGAGCGTCTGTCGCAGGTCGGCGTACTGCTTGGTGAAGCGCGGCACCTTGCCGCCGGTCAGACCGGCCATGTCGGTCCAGACGAGGACCTGGGCGTCGGTGTCGGGTCCGGCGCCGATGCCGATGGTCGGGATGTGCAGGGAACGGGTGACCTCGGCGGCCAGTTCGGCCGGTACGAGCTCCAGGACGACCGCGAACGCGCCCGCGTCCTGCGCCGCCTTGGCGTCGCTGAGCAGCCGGTGCGCGGCCTCGTCGCCGCGGCCCTGTACGCGGTAGCCCATGGTGTTGACGGACTGCGGGGTCAGGCCCAGGTGGGACATGACCGGGATCCCGGCCTGGACGAGCAGCTCGGTCTGCGGCAGCGAACGCTCGCCGCCCTCCAGCTTGACCGCGTTGACTCCCGCGTCCTTGACGAGGCGGGTGGCGTTGCGCAGGGCCTGCACGGGCCCTTCCTGGTACGAACCGAAGGGGAGGTCGCCGACGACCAGGGCGCGCTTGGTGCCCCGTACGACGGCGGCGGACAGCATCGTCATCTCGTCCATCGTGACGGGCACGGTGGTGTCGTAGCCGAGATGGCAGTTGCCCATGGAGTCGCCGACCAGGACGACCGGGATGCCGGCCTCGTCGAAGACGGACGCGGTCATCGCGTCGTAGGCGGTGAGCATGGGCCACTTCTCGCCCCGGGTCTTGGCGGCTGCGATGTCGTGGACGGTGATGCGGCGCGTGCCCTTGCCTCCGTACAGCGCCTTGGCGCTGTCGGGGGACTGCTTCTGGGCAGCCTGAAGCGTCATGGTGAACGGCTCCTTCGTCATCTCGAGGCGCCCTGACGGCGTCCCCGGACCACGTCCATGGTGGCACTCCGCGCCGGGGAGGGGGAAGTGGGCCGGAGTGGTGCTCTTCACACCGCCGGGAAAACGCACGAATGTGCGCGTTCTGTCACAGCCGCGCCACCCGCGCCGCCGACCGGAACCCGCCGCGCCGCCCTGTCGTCCCTCGTGGCAGTACGACCCGTCCGTCATCACCTAGTGTCGACCTCGGGTCGCGGAGCAAGAACGAGAAGCAGAGCAAGACAGCACGGCGGCAAGGCAGTGAGGACAGCGGAGATGGCGCGGGTGGACATGGCGGATACCGAGAACGGCGGCGCACGGGACGAGCGCTCCGGATCCCGGATCCGATCGGCGTTCGACCGCCTGCGGGGCGACCGGGGCATCTGGCGCCGCGGGATCCTGCTGGCCGCCTGCGCGGTCCTGCTCACCTTCCTGATGGTCTTCCACGCCGAGATCCCCAACCGGGTCGGCAACCTGGGCAGCCTGACCGAGACCTTCCTGCCCTGGGTGGGCCTCTTCGTGCCGGTCCTGCTCGTCCTGGCCCTGCTGCGGCGCTCCGCGACCGCGCTGATCGCCCTGCTGCTCCCGGCCGTGGTCTGGCTCAACCTCTTCGGCGGCCTGGTCACCGACAAGTCCACCGCCGGCGGCGACCTGACCGTCGCCACCCACAACGTGAACGCCGACAACCCCGACCCCGAGGGCACGGCCCGCCAGATCGCCGCGTCCGGCGCCGACGTGGTCGCCCTGGAGGAGCTCAAGGGCGAGATGGTCCCGGTCTACGAGCGGGGGCTGGCCGACACGTACAAGTACCACTCCGTGCAGGGCACCGTCGGGCTGTGGAGCAAGTACCCGATGAGCGAGACGCGCGACGTCGACATCCAGATGGGCTGGACGCGCGCCATGCGCTCCACCGTCACCACCCCCAAGGGCGAGGTGGCCGTGTACGTCGCCCACCTGCCGTCCGTACGGGTCAGGCTCGACGCGGGCTTCACCGCCAATCAGCGCGACAACAGCGCCAACGCGCTGGGTGAGGCCATCGCCGCCGACCCGCACGAGCGGATCGTGCTGCTCGGCGACCTCAACGGCACCATGAACGACCGCTCGCTCAACGCCGTCACCTCCCAGATGCGCTCCACCCAGGGCGCCTCCGGCGACGGCTTCGGCTTCAGCTGGCCGGCGTCGTTCCCGATGGCGCGGATCGACCAGATCATGGTCAAGAACGTCGAGCCGGTCTCCTCCTGGGCGCTTCCGGAGACGAAGAGCGACCATCTGCCGATCGCGGCCCGCGTCCGGCTCTGACGGATTCCCGGGCGTCCACACCGGCATCCCGCGGCCTCCCCCGGCATTCCCGGCATCCTCCTGCATCTGTCCGAAACCTCCCCTTCATCCGACGGAAGCCCGCGGGAACATTTCACCTGAGAGCATTTGTTCCGTAGAAGAACTAACTTCTGGAAAGGCTCTCCCCATGCCCCTGGCGCTGCTCGCGCTCGCCGTCTCCGCCTTCGGCATCGGCACCACCGAATTCGTCATGATGGGCCTGCTGCCCAACGTCGCCGACGACCTCGGCACCTCCGTCCCCACCGCGGGCCACCTCGTCTCCGCCTACGCGATCGGCGTCGTCATCGGCGCCCCGCTGCTCACCGCCCTCGGCTCCCGCGTCCCGCGCAAGCGGATGCTGCTCCTGCTGATGGCCCTGTTCACCGTCGGCAACCTGGCCTCCGCGTTCGCGCCCGGCTTCGGCTGGCTGATCGGGGGCCGGGTCCTCGCCGGGCTGCCGCACGGCGCGTTCTTCGGCGTCGGCGCCGTCGTCGCCGCGCGCCTGGTACGCGAGGACCGGCAGGCACGGGCCGTCGCCACGATGTTCCTCGGCCTGACGGTCGCCAACATCCTCGGCGTACCCGCGGCGACCCTGCTCGGCCAGCACCTCGGCTGGCGCGCCACCTTCCTCGTCGTCGGCGCCATCGGCCTGCTCGCCATGGCGGCGCTGGCCCGTCTGGTCCCGTACGTCCCCGTGGAGGCGCACCAGAGCCTCGGGCGGGAGCTGCGCGCGCTGCGCCGTCCCCAGGTGCTGCTCGGACTGCTCACCGCCGTCTTCGGCTTCGCCGGCGTCTTCGCCGTCTACTCCTACCTCGCCTCGATGACCACCGAGGTGATGGGCTTCGGCGCGTCCTCCGTCACCGTCGTCCTCGCCCTCTTCGGCATCGGCATGACCGCCGGGGCGCTCGCCGCCGGCCCGCTGACCGACCGGGCGCTGCGACCGACCCTGTACGGCTCCCTCGGCGCGCTCGCCCTCGTCCTGGTCGCCTTCCGGTTCACCGTCCACGTGCCGTGGCTGGCGCTCGTGACGGTCGTCGTCCTCGGCGCGGTCGGCTTCATGACCACCACCCCGCTCCAGATGCTGGTCATGAACCAGGCCAAGGACGCGCCCACCCTGGCCTCCGCCTCGAACCACTCCGCCTTCAACCTGGCCAACGCGGGCGGGGCCTGGGCCGGCGGCGCGGCCGTCGCCGCGGGCTGGGGCTGGACCTCCCCGACACTCGTGGGCGCGGGCCTCGCGGTGGTGGGCCTGGCCATCGCCGCCGTGGCGGGACTGCTCGACCGTACGGCGAAGGGGACCTCCCGCGTCGTCGCGGGAAGCCCCCTGGCGGCCGTGGACGAGCGGGTCAGTGGGTCGTCGTCTCGCGCCAACGGTTCGTGATCGGCAGGCGGCGGTCCTTGCCGAAGCCCTTCGCCGAGATCTTGGTGCCCGGCGGGTACTGGCGCCGCTTGTACTCCGCCGTGTCCACCATCCGCAGCGTCCTGGTCACCAGCTCCTCGTCGAAACCGGCCGCGACGATCGCGTCCTTGCCCCGGTCGCGGTCGATGTACAGCGCGAGGAGCCGGTCCAGGACGTCGTAGTCGGGCAGCGAGTCCGTGTCGACCTGGCCCGGCCGCAGCTCGGCGCTCGGCGGCTTGCTGATCGAGCTCTCCGGGATCGGCGGGGTCTGGCCGCGCTCCTCGGCCGCCCGGTTGCGCCAGCGCGCGAGACGGAACACGGCCGACTTGTACACGTCCTTGATGGGGCCGTAGGCGCCGACCGAGTCGCCGTACAGGGTCGAATACCCCACCGCCAGCTCGGACTTGTTGCCCGGCGCGAGGACGATGTGGCCCTCCTGGTTGGAGATCGCCATCAGCATCGTCCCGCGCAGCCGTGACTGGAGGTTCTCCTCCGCGAGGCCGGTGAGGCCGAGGGAGCCCATGTACGCGTCGAACATCGGCTCGATCGAGACCGTACGGAAGTTGAGCCCGGTGCGCCGGGCCAGTTCGGCGGCGTCGCCACGGGAGTGGTCCGAGGAGTACTTCGACGGCATCGAGACGCCGTACACGTGCTGCGCGCCGACCGCGTCGCAGGCGATCGCGGCGACGAGCGCCGAGTCGATGCCGCCGGACAGGCCGACGAGAACGGAACGGAAGCCGTTCTTGGCGACGTACGCCCGCAGACCCACGACCAGCGCCGAGTACACCTCCTCGTCGTCGTCGAGCCGGTCCGCGTACCCCCCGGTCAGCTCCGGCTCGTACGCGGGCACCGGGTCCTCGGACAGGATCACGCGGTCGATCCGCAGCCCGTCGTCGACGACGCCCGTCGGGGCGACGGCCGCGGCGGCCGGCAGATCGAGGTCGAGGATCACGCTGCCCTCGGAGAACTGCGGCGCGCGCGCGACGACTTCGCCGTTCGCGTCGACGACGATCGAGTCGCCGTCGAAGACGAGGTCGTCCTGGCCGCCGATCATCGCGACGTAGGCGGTGGTGCAGCCGGCCTCCTGGGCGCGCTTGCGGACCAGTTCGAGCCGGGTGTCGTCCTTGTTCTGCTCGTACGGCGAGGCGTTGATCGAGACGAGCAGCCCGGCGTTCGCGCTGCGGGCCGCCGGGACCCGGCCGCCGTCCTGCCAGAGGTCCTCGCAGATGGCGAGGGCGACGTCGACGCCGTGGACCCGGACGACGGGCATGGTGTCGCCGGGCACGAAATAGCGGAACTCGTCGAAGACGCCGTAGTTCGGGAGGTGGTGCTTGGCGAAGGACAGCGCGACCCCGCCCCGGTGCAGCACCGCCGCCGCGTTCTGCGGCGCGCCGGCGGGCTGGCCGTACCTCGGCTGCGCCCGCTCGGAACGGTCGAGATAGCCGACGATCACCGGGAGCTCCCCGAACCCCTCGTCGTCGAGCCGCCGCGCGAGCGCCCGCAGGGCGGACCGGGAAGCCTCGACGAAGGACGACCGCAGCGCCAGGTCCTCGACGGGGTAGCCGGTCAGCACCATCTCCGGGAACGCGACCAGGTGCGCGCCCTGCGCGGCGGAGTGCCGGGTCCAGTGGACGATCGCCTCGGCGTTCGCGGCGAGATCGCCGACGGTCGAGTCGATCTGATTCAGAGCGAGGCGTAGTTGAGGCACCCGCCCAGTGTAATCGTCAGAGCGACGCGATGTCCTGGGATACGCCGGGGATCCGGCCGCGCGGGGCACTCGGCGTCCCTCCGGGTGCCCCGCACGGCAGGGGGCGTGTCCTTACGAGGCAGGGCCGGTCCAGATGGCGTTGTCGTACTTCAGGACCGTCGGACCCACCTCCAGCTGGATCTCGCCGGTCGCGTCGGCGGGCAGCGAGAAGGCGAAGTTCGCCTTCGCCTGCCTGCCCGGCAGCAGCGTGCCCTGGAACGGCTCGGACGCCCGGCTGCCGTCGAAGATCTGGCTCGCCCGCGCGCCCTGGCCGTCCCGCACGTCCGGCAGCGCGGTCGTGATGTCGATGGCCTTCTTGCCGCCGTTGACGATGGTGATGGTCAGCTGGACCGCCTTGTTGCCCTTGGTGTGACCGGCGGCGAACTGGTCCGGCCGGTACGCGCGCGGCTTGGAGACCGTCACCTTCACACCGTCCTCGTACGTGTGCGTCCCCCCGAACGCCAGCGTCGCCGGGCCGGTCTCGGTGGGCTCGGGCTCCGGGGCGCCCGCCCCCGGCTCGGCGGGAGCGGTGCTCGCGCCCTCCGGCCGGCGCTCCTCCCGCTCGATGTCGTCGCGGACGTCCTTCACCGCCGTGATGATGACGATCAGCCAGACGAGCGCGGCGGCGATCGCGACCGAGCCGAGGACGATGCCGGCCACCGCCGCGCCCTTGTCCGTCGCCTCGCCCTTGCCGGCGCGGGCGTGACCGACGATGCCGAGGACGAGGGCCACGACGCCGAGGATGCCGCCCAGCCAGAACAGGAACGGGATGATCCCGAAGAACAGCCCCACGCCGCCCACGACCAGCGCGCCGATCCCGAGGCCGTTGCGGACCTGGTGCGGCGGCGGCATCGGCGGGCCGGGCAGCACGGTCGGCGGCGGCCCCCAGGGGGACTGGTCGGGGGCGTTCGGGGGCACGGTCATGCGGCATCCTTCGAGCGAGTAGGGGGCTCAGGGGGGGCTTCGTCCGTCATGGACGCATCACACCGGCCCTGGTGATCAAGACGTTAGGCCAGCCGAATGTGTACAGGCCAGGGATTTTGTGGACGAGACGTGTTCGTGACCCGCCCGCCGCGGAACGCGGTCGCCGTCGATCCCGGTCGCCGCGGGTTCGCGGTCGCCGGGGCCCGGTCGAGGGGCGGGTGTCGACCTCGTGAAAGTCTGGCTCGCACCACTCGTCGTCTCCGTCGGCCAGGGAGCCTTCTTGAGCGTGTTCGTACGGATCGGGGGCGTGGCCCACCACGTCGTCGTCGAGGGCTCGGGGCCCGTCTGCGTCCTGAGCGCCGGGCTCGCCATGAGCTGGTTCGACTGGGACCCGGTCGTCCCGCTGCTCACCCCGCACCGCACGGTGGTCCGCTTCGACCGGCCGGGCCACGGGCTCTCCGCACCCGCCGCCGTACCGCCCAGCGCGACGGGCGAGGCCCACCGGATCGCGGGGCTCCTGGACGCGCTCGGCCTGCCGGGCCCCGCCACCGTCGTGGGGCACTCCATCGCCGGCTTCCACGCGGAGGCCTTCGCCCGGCTGCACCCGGACCGTACCGCCGGGATCGTCCTCGTCGACTCCTCCGTCGAGGAGCACGCCCGTACCCCCGCGGCCCCCGTCCTGCGCACCGCCGCCGCCCACGGCCTCGGGACCCTGCTCGGCGCCGTCGGCGCCCCCGCCGCGGCCGGCCCGGCCGTCCGCCGCGCCACCGTCCGCATGTCCCGCGCCCGGCGCGGCGCCGACCCGGCGCCCGCCGCACTCGTCCGCCGCGTCTACGCCACCTCACGGGCCCTGCGCGGCGCGCTCCTGGAGAACACCCACTACCGCGCGGTCGCCGCCGAACTCCTCACCCTCCGCGGGCGCTTCCCGCTGCCACCCGACCGGCCCGTCACCGTCCTCGCGGCCCCCGACGGCTCGGCCCGCTGGGCGGGCCGCCAACGCGCACTGGCCCGAGCGCTCGGCGCCCGCTACGAGGCGGTCGAGCCCTCGGGCCATCTGGTGATGCTGGACCGCCCGGAAGCCGTGGCACGGGCGGTACTGGAGCAGGATCAGGATCGGGGTCGGGATCAGGACGTGGCGTAGACGCGCGTGCAGAACTCCTTGATCTGCTCGTCGTCCAGGTGCTGCGCCAGATCGGCCTCGCTGATCATGCCCACGAGCCGCTTGTTCTCGATGACGGGAAGCCGCTTGATCTGGTGGCCCGTCATCTCGTCGAGGACCTCGCTCACGTCCGAACCCGCGTCGATCCAGCGCGGGGTGCCCTGCGCCATCTCGCCGCAGGTGACCTTCGCCGGGTCATGACCCTCGGCCACACAGCCGACCACGATGTCACGGTCCGTGATGATGCCGCAGAGCCGTTCGTTCTCGTCGGCGATCGGCAGCGCGCCGACATTCAGGTCGCGCATCAGCTGCGCCGCGCGGTCGAGCGTCTCGTGCCGGGGGATCCAACGGGCCCCGGGATGCATGATGTCCTTCGCCGTGGTCATGGGGTGCGTACCTCCGTAGAACGTCGTCGTACCTACGTCCCCGAGCGTCACCCATTGTCCGCGTGCGGCGCGGCCCCCGCGACCGGTGCGGGTCGCGGGGGCCGCTCTCGGCTCCGAGGGGCGTCAGGCGCGCGGCTTCGCGCCCCGCTGCTTCAGCAGCTCCGCCATCAGGCCCATCTCGGACTCCTGGGCGTCGACCATGCCCTGCGCGAGATTCCGCTCGACGTCCACGGAGCACTTGTCCACACAGCCCTGGGCCATGTGGACCCCGCCCTTGTGGTGGTCGGTCATCAGCTGGAGGTAGAGGATCTCCGCCTCCTCGCCACTGGCCTTCCGCAGCCGCTCCAGCTCCGTCTTCGTCGCCATGCCGGGCATCAGCGCCCCGTCGACGGGCCCGCTGCCGCCGTGCCCGCCCATGCCCATCCAGGCCATGGGCTCGGTTCCGGACTCGACCTTCGGCAGGCCCCACAGGTCCAGCCAGCCCAGCATCATGCCGCGCTGGTTGGCCTGGGTGTTGGCGATGTCGTACGCCAGCCGGCGCACGTCCTCGTCCGTCGTCCGGTCGCGGACGATGAACGACATCTCGACGGCCTGCTGATGGTGGACCGACATGTCACGGGCGAAGCCCGCGTCCGCCGAGCCCGACACGGGGGTCGCCGGCGCCTCCTCGCGCTCCGCGGAGGCGACCGTGACGGCGCCCCCGGCGAACAGCATCGCCAGGGCGACGGCGGAGATCGCCGCCCACTGCGTACGGTTCGGCCGCTTGCGGCTCACTGGCCGATCCCGCCGGTGCAGGCCGCGCCCGGCTCAGGGGTCTGCGGACCCTGCACGTACTTGGTGAAGAAGGCGTCGACGCGCGGGTCGGTCGCGCTGTCCACCGTCACCTGCTTGCCCCAGGCGCTCAGCATGATCGCGCCCGCCTGGTCGTCGACCGGGCTCATCAGCGAGTACGGCGTCTTGCCGACCTTCTCCGCCAGCTTCTTCACCTCGGCCTCGGGGGCCTTCTTGTTGTACGTGACCCACACGGCGCCGTGCTCCAGCGAGTGCACGGCGTTCACCTCGGCGACCGGCGCCTTGTAGACGTCGCCGTCACAGTTCTGCCAGACCTGGTGGTGGTCGCCGCCGACCGGGGGCTTCATCTCGTACGTCACGGCGGTGGTGACGTGGTTGCGGCCGAGCTTCTTGGCGTCCCAGGACTTCTCGTCCTTGATGGGGGCCTTGGCGACGGCCTCCTTCTGTTCCTTCTTCTCGGACTCCTTGTTGAGCACGTAGCCGCCGAAGCCGACGAGGCTGAGGACGACGACGGCGGAGACGCCGATCGTGAGGAAGCGGTTGCGGCGCTCGCGGGCCTGCTCGGCGCGGCGCATCTCCTCTATTCGGGCGCGGCGGTCGGCGGTGGCGGAGCGGTTGGCGGCCATGGTGATGTCGTCCTTCTTCGGTGAGGGGTGTCATGACGTGACGTCGCGTGCGGGATGAGCGGTGAGGCAGACCCGGCCGCTACGTCCGCAGAACTTGAAGGACGTGCAGGTCCGGCGCGCGGGGCCGCGCGTCGGAGCGGGGCGCCGGGCCGGTGTGGTGCGGCGTGTCGAGGCGCGGGAGCCGGCCCTCCGCCTGGGGCGGGGGGTCGAGCGGCGGCGCGGTGAGCACCGCCGGGCTGAGCGAGGGGAAGAGGGAGCAGTCGCCGCGGTCGTACGGGCAGACGTATTCCTCGGCTTCCTCGGCCACGAGGGCGAGCGTCATCCGTGGCTCGGCGGGACGGTGCGCCGCGGCGTCGGTGGTGCCCGCGCAGACGAAGAGCGCGGCGAGCAGCGTCGCCACGGCACTCACCAGTGCCATGGGACGCGCGTGCTGCGACAGGCGTGTGCGCCGCGGGGCCCCCATGGGCGCAGATCGTAGTGGGAGATGGCGTCGGATGGGCCGAACGGGGTACCGATCGGTTCCGGCCGAGGGCGAGCGGAGGGCGAGCCGAGGGGAACAGGCGCCCGGAATCGGCCCGTCCCCCGTTACCTGTGTCACAGCCGAGCAGGCACTATGGGTGTGCAACGTGCGCGAAACCAAGTGGTGGGATGCTCAGGTGCCCTCCGATGTGCCCGAGGCGGTGGGAACAGGCGGCCTGACCAGCAACGATGGGTAGGAACGTAAACATGGACAAGCAGCAGGAATTCGTGCTCCGGACGCTCGAGGAGCGTGACATCCGGTTCGTGCGGCTGTGGTTCACCGACGTGCTCGGCTTCCTGAAGTCGGTGGCGGTGGCGCCCGCCGAGCTTGAGCAGGCGTTCGACGAGGGCATCGGCTTCGACGGCTCCGCCATCGAGGGCTTCGCCCGCGTCTACGAATCGGACATGATCGCCAAGCCGGATCCGAGCACCTTCCAGATCCTGCCGTGGCGCGCCGAGGCCCCGGGCACGGCGCGGATGTTCTGCGACATCCTCATGCCCGACGGCTCGCCGTCCTTCGCCGACCCGCGTTTCGTCCTCAAGCGCATCCTCGCCAAGACCTCGGACCTGGGGTTCACCTTCTACACCCATCCCGAGATCGAGTTCTTCCTCCTGAAGGACAAGCCGCTCGACGGCACGAAGCCGACACCGGCCGACAACTCCGGCTACTTCGACCACACCCCGCAGAACGTCGGCATGGACTTCCGCCGCCAGGCGATCACCATGCTGGAGTCGATGGGCATCTCGGTGGAGTTCTCCCACCACGAGGGCGCCCCGGGCCAGCAGGAGATCGACCTGCGCTACGCCGACGCGCTGTCCACGGCCGACAACATCATGACCTTCCGCCTGGTCATGAAGCAGGTCGCGCTGGAGCAGGGCGTGCAGGCGACGTTCATGCCGAAGCCGTTCTCGGAGTACCCGGGCTCGGGCATGCACACCCACCTCTCCCTCTTCGAGGGCGACCGGAACGCCTTCTACGAGTCCGGCGCGGAGTACCAGCTCTCCAAGGTGGGACGGTCCTTCATCGCCGGCCTGCTCAAGCACGCCGCAGAGATCTCGGCCGTCACCAACCAGTGGGTCAACTCCTACAAGCGCATCTGGGGCGGCTCGGCCCGCAGCGCGGGCGCGGGCGGCGAGGCCCCTTCGTACATCTGCTGGGGCCACAACAACCGCTCGGCCCTGATCCGCGTGCCGATGTACAAGCCGGGCAAGACGGGCTCCTCCCGCGTCGAGGTCCGCTCCATCGACTCGGGCGCCAACCCCTACCTGACCTACGCGGTCCTCCTCGCGGCGGGCCTCAAGGGCATCGAGGAGGGCTACGAACTCCCGGCCGGCGCCGACGACGACGTCTGGGCCCTCTCGGACGCGGAGCGCCGCGCGATGGGCATCGAGCCGCTGCCGCAGAACCTGGGCGAGGCGATCGCCCTGATGGAGAAGAGCGAGCTGGTCGCGGAGACGCTGGGCGAGCACGTCTTCGACTTCTTCCTGCGCAACAAGAAGCAGGAGTGGGAGGAGTACCGCTCCGAGGTCACGGCCTTCGAGCTGCGCAAGAACCTGCCGGTGCTGTAACCGCAGGTCAGAAGTAGCACAACCCTGACGCGAGGGTTTGGGCCGACGGCGGACTGCCGGCGGCCCAGCCCCGTTCCGGTCGCCCCGGGCCGTCTGTGGGCCGTCCGACGTCGCGGGAGGCCCTGTGTACGCCCTCGACGGCCCGCCGAGCGCGCCTCCGCAGGTTCCCGCGGAGCTATTCGAATCTGCCCGCGCCGGACGTCGGAGGGGCCCGTCCCGCCGACTGCCGCGCCACCGGCGGCGTTCGCAACTCGCCCTCGGCCGGCACGTCCTCCACCCGCGCCGGATCGGCATGGACCGCTGGGAGGCCCTGCCCTTAGCCTGACCGTGGTTCGAAGATCAACGTGTCGGGCGGGTCTCCGGAACGCCGCTCGCAGGGGGGTATGCCATGCACGGTAGGGGGAGCGCGTGATGTCAGGCAGAGCAGGGCTCATGAAGGCGCTGGTGGTGATCGGGCTCGTGCTGGGGGTGATCGGGTCCATCACCGCCTGGTTCCTGTCGTTCGAGGGCTATCTGCCTGGCGACGCCATGGTGCGGACCTGGGCCACCGCGAAAGACCGGCCCAGCGACAATAAGGCCAACGACAGTTGGGTCGTCGGGGACGTCGCCGTCCGCGGCCGGTTCGATGCGGTGACCGGCTTCGGCATCGCCGACGGGCAGGACGGGAAGAAGCTCTGGGAGTTCGTACCGCCCGGCCGCGCCCAGATCTGCGGAAGCGCGCCTCGCGCGGACGAGGGGGTCCTCCTCGTCGCGTACGGCACGGAGAACCGTGCCACCAGCGACGGGAGCGGCAAGCCCGCCGCGCCGGGCAAGGGCAAGGGCTGCTCGACCGTCCTCGCCTTCGACACGAAGGACGGGCGAGAGCTGTGGAGCGTCCCGCGGACCGTCTCGGACGGCCGCTTCCCCGGGGACGAGTTTTTGGAAGCGGGGGGCGGCCTGGCCCTGGTCGAACACGAGCGGACCGAGCAGGAGGCGCGGACGCCGGGTGGCAACCGTTCCCTGCGCGCCCTCGACCTCCGCACAGGCAAGGCCCGTTGGACGGCGGCCGTTCCCGGCACGTGCGGGGTGTGGGACACGTTCGTGGGCAAGGAACAGGTCCACGCCGTCCTGGCCTGCGGCGGGGAGGACGCGGACGACCCGAACTCCGACAGCGGCGAGGATGTCGAGCTGATGGCGGCGGCCTTCGATCGCGGCACCGGCGCCCTGAAGTGGAACGTTCCCATCGATGCCCGTCGCCCCGTGTCGACGGACTCCAGCGTGGTCATCGAGTCGGCCGACCCCTTGGTGCTGAGGGTCGTACGGTCCTCGAACAGTAACTCGGGCGAGGCGACGGGCACGTTCGTCTCCTTCGGCCAGGACGGGCGCCCTCGGCTGGGCATCGAGCTCAGCGGCGACTACGGCCAGATCGACGCGGCGGAGGTCGTCGGCGAGCGGATGTACGCGCTGGCATGGACCTATTCCAAGGGACGGCACTACCGGCTGATCGCCTTCGACCTGAAGACCGGCGAAGAGGTGTGGAACAACGAGTTGGACGAGCCCGCCGCCGGGCTGGCCGTGCGGGGCGACCGGGTCACCGTGCTGTGCGAGTGGTCGACCCAGGCCAGCGCCATCACCGAGCTGCTCGTGTACGACGCCGGCAACGGTGAGGAACTCGACGAGCGTCATTTCCGTGAGGAAGCGCCCAGCGGCTACTTCTTCGAGCACGACGGGCGGATCATCGTCGCCGGGGCGGCCGGCGACCATGCCTTCACCGCGTTCGAGCGCTGGTGAGCCGACGGCTGTTTTCCTGCGGCAAGGCAGGCCGCCAGCCGAGGCGCGGGTAGTCGACCTCGAAGAGGACGACTACCGCTGAACTACAGCTGCCCGGCCGATCATGTGACTACTCCCTTCCCGGGTCGTTGCTGTGGGCATGGGGCGGGTGATCTGACGGATGCCGAGTGGGAACGGCTGCGGCCGTTCCTGCCGGTCAGCAACGGCCGTTGTGGCCGGTGGCGGGACCACCGGCAGGTGATCGACGGGATTTCTGCACCGGGTCCGGACCGGGGTGCAGTGGCGTGATCTGCCCGAACGGTTCGGACCTTGGAAGACCGTGTACGAACGGCACCGTCTGTGGTCGGCCGACGGCACCTGGGATCGTCTGCTCCAGCAGGTCCAGGCCGCAGCGGATGCGGCGGGTGAGATCGACTGGGACATCTCGGTCGACTCCACCATCGTCCGCGCGCATCAGCATGCGGCCGGCGCCCGCACCGATCCGCCTCCGGCCCCGGGTTCAAAGGGGGCCGCAGGGGTGAAACATCAGGACGAGACGCCGTGGCAGAGCCCGGTCGCCCGCCTGGTGGAGGTGGTGCGGGAGGTGAGGGCCTGGGCCGCTCGCGCGGCGGGTTCACCAGCAAGCTCCACCTGAGCGCGGACGGCCGATGCCGCCCGCTGTCCCTGATCGTCACGCCAGGGCAGCAGGCGGACTGCACCCAGTTCAAGCCCGTGCTGGAGAAGATCCGCGTCCCCCGCACCGGACTGGGCCGCCCCCGCAAGAAGCCCGACAGCCTCGCCGTGGACAAGGCCTACAGCAACGGGCCCTGCCGCGATTACCTGCGGCGCCGGGGCATCCGGCACACCATTCCGGAGACCGACAGTCAGGCCGCCCGCCTGCGCAAAGGCTCACGCGGCGGACGCCCACCAGGCTTCGACGAAGAGCGGTACAAGAAGCGGAACACCGTCGAACGGGTCATCAACAGGCTCAAGCACGCCCGAGCAGTGGCCACGCGGTACGACAAGCGCGGCTACGTCTTCCTCGGCACCGCGACCGCAGCCGCCCTCATCTGGCTCCGAACATGATCGGCCGGACCAGCCCTAGGGCCAAGGCACCTCACTGCGTTGGCCGTTGATAGCCGGAATGCGACATCACCCGTGAAGGGCAAGGGTGCAGTCGCAGATCTGCCAGCCACCTCTCGATGAGACCTGCTGAGCTGATCACGAAACGCGCTGCCTTTCACAGGACGGAACGCCATGCCGGCAACCACCGCAGCTTCAGTCAACGGCAAACTCTTACCCCCTCGGTCCCCGCTGATGGGGTGGCTGGCCGTGGTCTCGGTGATGCTGGGGATCTTCGCCATCGTCACCACAGAGATCCTGCCGATCGGTCTGCTGACCTCGATCGGATCCAGTTTCACCGTCTCGGACGGGATGGCTGGACTGGTGATGACCATGCCGGGCCTTCTGGCGGCGATCGCCGCTCCACTGGTCACCGTGGCCACGGCACGCTTCGATCGCCGACTGATGCTGTGCGTCTTCATGCTCTTGCTGGCACTGGCGAACTTTCTTGCCGCCGCGGCACCCGACTACTGGCTCGTACTGACCTCCCGGATCATGGTCGGGATCACGATTGGCGGCTTCTGGTCGATCGGAGCCGGGTTGGCGGAACGACTGGTGCCGCCGGCCTCGGTCGGCAGGGCAACTGCTGTGATCTTCTCTGCCGTCCCGCTGGGATCCGTCCTCGGCGTGCCGGCGGGCACGCTCATCGGAGATCTCGCTGGATGGCGAACGGCCTTCACCGTCATGGGAGCTCTGACGGTCGGCGTACTGATCATGCTGCTCTTGTTCGTCCCACCGCTGCCTCCGGTCCGGGCCACACGGCTGGGCGTCCTGGGCGGCATGCTCCGCAGCGTCGACACTCGCTTCGCACTCCTGCTGACGTTCCTTGTTGTGCTGGCTCACTTCGGCACCTACACCTACGTGACACCATTTTTGGAACAGGTCACCCACGCCAGCGGTGGTCTGATCACTGCATTCTTGCTGCTCTATGGTGCCGCTGGCATCCTCGGCAACTTCCTGGGCGGCGCCTGGGTGGCCCGGTATCCGCGGAGCGTCTTCGGGCTCGCGGCCGCCCTGATCGCCACGGTGACTCTCCTGCTTCCAGCGTTGGGCCGCTGGGAGACCGGCGCAGTGATGCTGCTGATCGTGTGGGGCATCGCGTATGGCGCCGTACCAGTCGCGTCGCAGACCTGGTTCTCCAAGGCGGCACCGCACGCTCCGGAAGCGG
Organism: Streptomyces sp. NPDC006551; assembly: GCF_040611675.1. Taxonomy (NCBI): domain Bacteria; kingdom Bacillati; phylum Actinomycetota; class Actinomycetes; order Kitasatosporales; family Streptomycetaceae; genus Streptomyces; species Streptomyces sp. NPDC006551. The sequence continues at coordinate 18,777 of NZ_JBEXOT010000028.1, read as the reverse complement.
CATCGGTCTTGTTCACGGCTTCTTTTCAGGCAACGATCTCGATTGGTGCACTCGTAGGGGGAGTCATCCTGGACCGCACCTCTCCGTCCGCGGTCATGCTGCTAGGCGGTTGCACCGCAGTGCTTATGGTCCTGGCAGTGGGGGCACGCCTCGTCGGGCCGGACTGCAACGAGCGGTCCTGAACACATAGAGATTCGCCCACAGGCTTCAGTCGAACACTTAGCGCATGGCCGTCGACCTGGCTCCCGCTCGGTCAGCCACTGACCACTTGGCTCATTGTGTTAGCCGTTGTAAGTGACCAGCCGGGCAGACGCGCGGGTCGTCAGGCTCTTCACCTGCATCGAGCGGGTGGCTGAGTTGACTGCGGTCTATCCGTGGACGCCAGGTGGACCATCGGGCTTTGAGGAGCCCCTGACCTGCTGGAATGCGTGCGATGCACGCGCCCTCCGGAGTCGTGTGTCGTTTGTGCTTCCGGCCGCGTCGCTTCGTGGGCCGCAGGCTGCCGGGGGCCGGGCCGTCTGCGGGCCGTCCGAGAGCCGCCACAGGCCGCCGATGCCCACCACTGGTCACCGGTTGGGCAGCGCTCTCACCTGCAGCTCTCTGGATCGTTCCAAGTGGCGGGGCGCGGACTCACTTCCTGCGCAACAAGAAGCAGGAGTGGGAGGAGTACCGCTCCGAGGTCACGGCCTTCGAGCTGCGGAAGAACCCTCCGGTGCTGTAAGCGCGTTCGAGGGGCTACGGCCCACCGGAACGACGGCCCGGCACAGCGGATGACGTCCGCTGTGCCGGGTTCCTCGTTGACGGGTGCCCCGGCCGGTTCGAGACTGCTGCGGTGAAGATCGACGACGGCCCCGTGCCCCTGTCCACCGAGCGGCTCCTGCTGCATCCGCTCACCGTCGGCGAGGCGCAGCGGATCGTCGCGCAGGTGCCCGGTGGGGAGGACCGGTGGGGGGACGGGTATCCGACCGGGGCCGATGTCGCCGGGGCGCGGGGGTTCCTCAACGGGTGGGCCCTGCGCGGGAGTCCGGGGCCGTTCGGGGCGTACGAGATACGGCGGCGGGCCGACGGGGTCGCCGTCGGGGGGATCGGGTTCCACGGGCCGCCGGACGCGGAGCGCTGGGTGACCGTCGGGTACGGGCTCGTGCCGAGCGTACGCGGACTGGGGTACGCCACCGAGGCGCTCCGGGCGTTGCTCGCATGCGCGCGGGCCCAGGGGGCCGCCGGGGCCAAGGGCGACGCCGACCTCGCCAACGTCGCCTCGCAACGGGTGATGGAGGCGGCCGGGATGCGGTACGCGGGGGAGGACGAGCGGGTCAGGTACTACCGGGTGGAGTTCCCCCCGACGGCCTGACCGCCGCGTCCGAGTCCGGGCCCGCCCCGCGCCGGTGTCGTCCCGTGTCAGCGCCCCGCGTCCGCGCCTCGCGCCCCGCGCCGCGTCCGAGTCCGGGCCCGCCCCGCGCCCGTGTCCGTCCCGTGTCAGCGCCCCGCGCCCCGCGTCCGCACCCGCACCCCGCGCCCCGCATCCGCGCCTCGCGCCCCGCGCCCGCGCCCGTGTGCCTCAGCGTTCCGACAGCTCCGACGGGGCCTCCTGGACCACCCAGCCGTTGCCGTCCGGGTCCTCGAAGGACATGAACGAGTTCCAGGTGTCGCCCTTGCCGTCCTCCCAGCCCGACGCGCCGACGTGGCGGATCGGGGTGACGTCCACACCCCGGTCGACCAGTTCCCGGCGGGCCGCCTCGATGTCCGTCACGCAGAGCTGGAGGCCGTGGAGGGAGCCCGGCGTCATCTCCTTCGTACCCGGCATCGTCGGCATGCCGCTGAGCATCGCGATCGAACAGCGCGAGCCGGGCGGGGTCGCCTGGATGATCCGCATCCCCGGCGCCACCTCGTCGTCGAGATCGATCTTGAAGCCGCACTTGTCGCCGTAGAACTTCTTCGCCCGGTCCAGGTCGGTGACAGGCACGGGAACGACTTCGAGTGTCCAGTTCATGGAGGTTCTCCTCAGAAACGCCAGCGGGTCTGGCCGAACGGCTCGCCCTTGGCGAAGCCGAAGGCCGTTCGGGGCGCGACGGCGAACACCAGGGCGAGTCCACCGTCGCCCACGAAGGCGCCGTCGCGCACGTCGAAACGCCAATCCGGGCCGTACTTGTCGACATAGGCGCCGGCCAGGGCGCGCAGCCGCGCCTCGTCCGTCACCCGGACGGCCTCGCCCTCGATCACGACGTCGAAGCCCTCGGAGAGGGTGTTCGTGCCGGTGGTGAGGGCCACCCGCGCGTTGGCCGACAGGTTGCGGGCCTTGCGTTCGTCCGGTCCGGTGCAGAAGTGCAGCGCCCCCTCCGACCAGACCGCGATCAGCGGCGTGACGTGCGGGCGGCCGTCCGGGCGGACCGAGGTCAGCCAGAAGACCTCCGCCCCGGTGAGCCGGGCGACGGCCTCCGACCAGGCGGCGGCCCGCGCCTCCGGGGCGCTGTAGCGGGGGTCCAGTGAAGTCTCGGTGGGCATGGCGGGGGGCATGGCGCGGTCCTTTCGACGAGTGCCGTCACCAGGGCAGACCGCGCCCGGGCCACGAACTCATCGGTCCTCCGGTCCTGGGGCGACCCCGCTCCGCGCTCCGGATAGGCTCGAATCCTTGAACGGCGGAGGGAGCGGCGGAATGACGGTGCCGGGACGCAGGAGCAGTATCTTCACGCGACTGCTGCGGCACGGGTTCACCGATCCGTCCGGCGCCGAGCGGCTGCTCGACGTTCCCGAGCTCGCCGCCCTGCGCGGCGACTCCGTGCTGCTCGACGCGCTCGGCGCCACCGCCGACCCCGACCTGGCGCTGCGCGGGCTGGTCCGCCTGGTCGAGGCGCAGCCCGAGGAGGAGCGCCAGACCCTCACCTCCACGCTGCTGTCCGCCAAGCCGTTCCGCGACCGGCTCCTCGGCGTGCTCGGCGCCTCGGAGGCGCTCGGCGACCACCTGGCCCGCCACCCCCGTGACTGGCACGCGCTGGTCACGTACGAGGCGGCCGATCTGCACCCGGGCGTCGCCGAGTTCGAGCGCGGCCTCGCCGACGCCACCGACCCCGTCTCCCTGCGGGTCTCCTACCGCCGCTGCCTCCTCGCGATCGCCGCCCGGGACGTCTGCGGCACCACCGACGTCGCCCAGACCGCCGCCGAGCTGGCCGACCTCGCCACCGCGACGCTGCGCGCCGCCCTCGCCCTCGCCCGGACCGCCGCCCCCGAGGACGCGGCGCGCTGCCGGCTCGCCGTCATCGCGATGGGCAAGTGCGGCGGCCACGAGCTCAACTACGTCTCCGACGTGGACGTGATCTTCGTCGGCGAGCCCGTCGAGGGCACGTCCGGCACGGAGGAGGCGAAGGCGCTCCAGGCCGCGACCCGCCTGGCCTCCCACCTCATGCGGATCTGTTCCGAGGCCACCGTCGAGGGCACCATCTGGCCCGTCGACGCCAACCTCCGCCCGGAGGGCCGCAACGGACCCCTCGTGCGCACCCTCTCCTCCCACCTCGCCTACTACCAGCGCTGGGCCAAGACCTGGGAGTTCCAGGCCCTGTTGAAGGCCCGTCCCGTGGCGGGCGATCCGGAGCTCGGCGCCGACTACATCGAAGCCGTCTCCCCGCTCGTCTGGCAGGCCGCCGAGCGCGAGAACTTCGTCCCCGACGTGCAGAAGATGCGCCGCCGCGTCGTCGAGAACATCCCGGCCGCCCAGGTGGAACGCGAGCTGAAGCTCGGCCCCGGCGGCTTGCGCGACGTCGAATTCGCCGTTCAGCTGCTGCAGTTGGTGCACGGCCGCAGCGACGCCACCCTGCGCGGCGGCAGCACCCTGGACGCCCTGAAGTCGCTCGCCGCCGGCGGCTACGTCGGCCGCGCCGACGCGGCGCAGCTCGACGCGGCCTACCGCTTCCTGCGCGCCATGGAGCACCGCATCCAGCTCCACCGGCTGCGCCGCACCCATCTCGTACCCGAGGACGAGACGGATCTGCGCCGTCTCGGGCGCTCGCTCGGACTGCGCACCGACCCGGTCGCGGAGCTGAACCGGGAATGGAAGCGGCACGCCGCCGTCGTCCGCCGGCTGCACGAGAAGATCTTCTACCGGCCGCTGCTCGACGCGGTCGCCCAGCTCACCCCCGGCGAGACCCGGCTCAGCCCCAAGGCCGCCGGCCAGCGGCTCGAAGCGCTCGGTTACGCCGATCCCGTGGCCGCCCTGCGCCACCTGGAGGCGCTCGCCTCCGGCGTCACCCGCAAGGCGGCGATCCAGCGTACGCTGCTGCCGGTCCTGCTCGGCTGGTTCGCGGACTCCGCCGACCCGGACGCCGGGCTCCTCGGTTTCCGCAAGGTCTCCGACGCGCTCGGCAAGACGCCCTGGTACCTCCGGCTGCTGCGCGACGAGGGCGCGGCGGCCGAGAACCTCGCCCGGGTGCTCTCCGCCGGGCGGCTCGCCCCCGACCTGCTGCTGCGCGCCCCCGAGGCGGTGGCCATCCTCGGCGACCCGGAGGGGCTGACACCGCGCGGCCGCGACCACCTCGACCAGGAGGTGCTGGCGGCCGTCGGCCGCGCCGACAGCGCCGAGCAGGCGGTCGCGGCGGCCCGTGGCGTACGCCGCCGCGAGCTGTTCCGCACGGCAGCGGCCGATCTCATCGGCTCGTACGGTACGGAGGACAGCCCGCGCGAGCACGACCCGGGCGCGCTGGTCGACCGGGTCGGTCAGGCGGTGACCGACCTCAACGCGGCGACGATCGCGGGGGCGCTGCGCGCCGCGGTGCGCGCCGAGTGGGGGGACCGGCTGCCGACGCGGTTCGCGGTCATCGGCATGGGCCGCTTCGGTGGGCACGAGCTCGGGTACGGCTCCGACGCCGATGTCCTGTTCGTGCACGAGCCGCGCGAGGGCGTGCCCGAGCACGAGGCGGCGCGGGCCGCGAACCGGGTCGTCACGGAGATGCGCAGGCTTCTCCAACTCCCGACCGCCGACCCGCCGTTGCTGATCGACGCCGATCTTCGTCCGGAGGGCAAGAGCGGTCCGCTGGTCCGTACGCTGAAGTCGTACGAGGCCTACTACCGCCGCTGGTCCCTCGTCTGGGAGAGCCAGGCCCTGCTGCGCGCCGAACCGATGGCGGGCGACCCGGAGCTGGGGAAGCGTTTCATCGAGCTGATCGATCCGCTGCGCTATCCGGCGGAGGGTCTCGGCGAGGACGCGGTGCGCGAGATCCGCCGCCTCAAGGCCCGGATGGAGACCGAGCGTCTGCCGCGCGGAGCGGATCCGACGCTCCACGCGAAGCTGGGCCGGGGCGGACTGAGCGACGTCGAATGGACGGTCCAGCTGCTCCAGATGCGCCACGGCTGGGCCGAGCCCGGTCTGCGCACCACCCGGACCCGCGAGGCCCTGGCGGCCGCCCGGGCGGCGGAGCTGATCCCGACGGACGAGGCGCAGATCCTGGACGAGGCGTGGGTGCTGGCGAGCCGCGTCCGGAACGCCGTGATGCTGGTCCGCGGCCGGCCCGGGGACACCTTCCCGTCGGACGGCCGCGAACTGGCGGCGGTGGGGCGCTACCTCGGCTACGGCCCCGGGCACGTCGGCGAGATGGTCGACGACTACCGCCGGATCACGCGACGGGCCAGGGCCGTGGTCGAGGAGCTGTTCTACGGAGCCTGACCCGCGGACCCCCTGGCAGCCGCGCTCCGTCGTGGGCCGGGCGACACGCGCCGGCATCCCGCAGGGGCCTGTCCGGCCAGGACCGCAGGACTGGACACATCGGCTCTGCCGGGCGAGGCCTTACGGACACATCCCCCGGCAGTGCGCCAGGAACGCCTCGAGCGCCAGCTCGAACGCCGCGTTCGCGCGCTCCGAGGCCACCGCCGCCAGGGCCTCGGCCAGGCGCGGCGTGGCCGTGTCGTCGGGCAGCTCCCACATGCTCTGCGGGGCCGCCAGGTCGAGCGCCGAGCCGAGGACGAGGTTCTCCAGGGCCACGATCACGGTCATGACGTCGGCGTTCGTGAATCCGGCGGTCAGCAGGCGGCCGACGGCGCGCTCGTACTGGGCGAGGACCTTCGGGGCGCGGACCGGTGAGGTCATCAGCATCGGGATGACCCGGGGGTGGGCCGCGAAGGCCGAGCGGTAGGAGCGCGCCCATGCGGCCATCGCCGCGTCCCACGGCTCCAGGTCGAGCGTCCCGCCGTCGATCGCGTCGCAGACCCGCTCACGCATCAGCTCGACGACCCCGCTCCGGCCGTCCACGTGGTGATACAGCGACCCGGTCTGCACCCCGAGCGCCCTGGCGATCTGCGGGACGCTGAAATCCCCCTGCTCGTCGACGAGTTGGAGCGCCGTCGTGGTGATGCGCTCCCGGTCAAGCAAGGGTGTCCGCGGCCGTCCCATGTTCCCGCTCTCTCGGTGAGGTCTTCCCGTAGGTCGTCTCGGAGGCTACATTGCCGCAACCGAAAGCCTTTAGGTTTTTGGTCACGCAGCCTCCTTCCCCGCCGTAGCAGAAGGGCTCCCCCTTCCATGCCCGCACCCACCTCCCCCGACAAGCCCGAGGGGCTGAGAACCGGCACGCTCTCCACCGCCGACATCTCCTTCTTCGTCATCTCCGCCGCCGCCCCGCTCACCGTGATGGCCGGTGTCGCCCCCATCGCCATCGTCCTCGGCGGCATCGGCGCCCCCGCCGGCTATCTCCTCGCCGGCATCACCCTCGCGGTCTTCGCCGTCGGATTCACCACGATGACCCGCCACGTCAAGAGCGGCGGCGCCTTCTACGCGTACATCACCCGGGGCCTCGGCAAACCCGTCGGCATCGCCGCCGCCCTCCTCGCCATGCTCGGCTACAACGGAATGGAGATCGGCGTCTACGGCCTGCTCGGCACCGCCACCGCCGACACCGCCCACGCCCTGTGGGGCATCGATATCCCCTGGCTCCCCGTCTCGATCGCCGGGCTGGTGCTCATCTGGTACGGCGGCTTCCGCTCGATCGACTTCGGCGCCAAGGTCCTCGGCGTCCTGCTCGTGGCCGAGACCGGGATCCTCGTCCTGCTCGCCGGCGGCGTGCTGCTCGAAGGCGGCGCGGACGGACTCTCGCTCGCCTCCTTCACCCCCGGCAACGTCCTGGTCCCCGGCAGCGCGGCCGTCCTCGCCTTCGCGTTCACCGCCTTCACCGGCTTCGAGTCGACCGTGATCTACCGGCGCGAGGCCCGGAACCCCGCCCGCACCATTCCGCGCGCGACCTACATCGCCGTCTGCTTCCTGGGCCTCTTCTACGCCTTCATCGTCTGGACCGTCATCCAGGCCTTCGGCGACGACAAGGTCGTCGAGGCCGCCGCGGGCGACACCGGCGGGCTCTTCTTCGCCGCGATCACCACCTACGTCGGCGGCTGGGCCGCGGACCTGATGCACGTCTTCATCGTCACCAGCGTCCTCGCCTCCCTCCTCGCCTTCCACAACGCGATCAACCGCTACGGCCTCGCGCTCGCCGAGGAGGGCGTGCTGCCGCAGGTCCTCGGCAGGGTCCACCCCCGCCACCGCTCCCCGTACGTCGCGGGCATCGCGCAGACCGTCCTCGGCCTGGCCGTCGTCCTCGGCTTCGCGGCCGCCGACGCCGATCCGTACACCCAGCTCCTGCTCTGGGTGAACACCCCCGGCGGCATCGGTCTCATGGCCCTCCAGCTCCTCGCCGCCCTCGCCGTCCCGCTCTACTTCCGCCGCGTCCGCCACGACGAAGGCCTCCTGCGCACCGTCGTCGCCCCGGTCGTCGCGGCCGTCCTGCTCACCGGGGCGATCGCCCTGGTCGTCTCCAAGATCGACGTGTTCACCGGGGCCTCCGCCACCGTCAACACGGTCCTCGTCGCGCTCGTCCCCGGCGTCTTCCTCCTCGGGCTGCTCCTGGCCTACCGGCTGCGCCGCACCCGCCCCGAGGTCTACGCGAACTTCGCCGCCGAACCCGCGGAACCCGCTTCCGACCCCACCGCCGAGCAAGGAGAAGAACCGTCGTGTCCGCACCCGACCTCGTCCTCGTCAACGCCCGAGTCCGCACCCCCGAACTCACCGGCCACACCGCTGTCGCCGTCCGCGACGGACTGATCACCGCCGTCGGCGACGACACCGACGCCCGCGACTGGAGCGGCCCCGGCACCGAGACGATCGACCTGGCGGGAGCCACCCTCACCCCCGGCCTCACCGACGCGCACAGCCACCCCGTGTGGGGCCTGGAGATGTTCACCGGCACGGACCTCTCCACCGTCCGCGACCTCGACGAGCTGCGGTCCGTGCTCGCCGGCGCCGAGCGCCGGGACGGCTGGGTGATCGGCGTCGGCCTCGACCACAACGTCTTCGGCGGTCGCCCGATCCACTACGACCTCATCGAGGACGTCCTCGGCGGCGCCCCCGCCCACCTGCGGCTCTACGACGGGCACTCCACCCTCGTCAGCGCCACGGCGCTCGAGGCCGCCGGCATCGACGGGCCCCGCGGTTTCGCCCAGCGCTCCGAGGTCGTCTGCGACGCCGAGGGGCGGCCCACCGGCCATCTGGTCGAGCACGCCGCCATGGATCTGATGACGCCGCTGCTGCCCGCCCAGCCCTACGCCGAGCGGCGCGACCGGCTCGTCGGGCTGCTGAGCTCCATGGCCGCCACCGGTCTGACCGGCGCCCACGTCATGGACCTCGGCGGACACGACGTCCCCGGGCTGCTGGCCGCCCTGGAGGAGGACGGCGACCTGCCGCTCCGGCTGCGGCTCGCACCCTGGTGCATGCCCGGCGCCGACCGGGAGGAGCTGGAGGACCTGGTACGGCTCCAGAAGCGGGCCGGGCGCCTGTGGCGGGTCGGCGGCGTGAAGTTCTTCATGGACGGCACCGTCGAGGGCGGCACCGCCTGGCTGGAGCACGCCGACTGCCACGGCCAGGGCACGGACGCCTTCTGGCCCGACCCGGCCGCCTACTCCGCCGCCGTACGCCACCTCCACGAGGCCGGGGTCGGTACCGCGACGCACGCCATCGGGGACGCGGCCGTCCGCCACGTCCTCGACACCGTGGAAACCCTCGGCCCCGGTGGCCCCCGGCACCGCGTCGAGCACATCGAGACCGTGCCCGACGATCAGCTCGGCCGGTTCGCGGCGCTCGGCGTGGTGGCCTCGATGCAGCCCCCGCACACCGCGTACACCCGCGCCGACCGCAGTGACGAGTGGTCGAAGCGGCTCGGGGAGGAGCGGGCCGGCCGCGCCTGGCGCTGCCGGGACCTGCGGGACGCCGGAGCGTACCTCGCGCTCGGCTCCGACTGGCCCATCGCCCACTACGACGCCCGTCAGATCCTCGCCACCGCCCAGGCCCCGCGCGGCGCGGCGTCGGCGCGGCACGGGCTGACCGGTCTCATGGCCTTGGAGGGCCTGACCACGCACGCGGCGGTCGCGGCCGGGGAGGAGGCGTTCGCCGGGCGGATCGCGCCGGGCTACCGGGCGGATCTCACCGCGTTCACCGTGGACCCGGTGACGGCCCCGGCCGACGAGACAGAGCAGGCGCCCGTCCGGCTCACCGTGGCCGGAGGTCGCGTCACCTTCCGGAGCTGACCGGGGCCTGGTCGGGATCCTGGGCGGAGCTCGCCGCGGCGCCCTGCCGCGCGGGCTCCGCGTCCAGGTCGCGGTGAGTCGCGTCCAGGTCGCGGTCGGTCGCGTCCGCCGCGGGCACTCCGCCACGCGCCACCGGCTCCGACGGCCCGACCAGGCGGGGCAGCCGCTGCGGCAGCGAGCCGTACCAGACGTACGAGACGGTGAAGCCGAAGGCCAGGCAGATCATGCCGCCCACGGCGTCCAGCCAGAAGTGGTTGGCCGTGGCCACGATGACGACCAGCGTCACCGTCGGGTAGAGCAGCCCCAGGATGCGCGCCCACGGCGCCTTGGCCAGGGCGAAGATGGTCAGACCGCACCAGAGCGACCAGCCGATGTGCATCGACGGCATCGCCGCGTACTGGTTGGACATGTGCTTGAGGTTGCCGGAGGCCATCGAGCCCCAGGTGTGGTGCACCAGGACGGTGTCGATGAAGCTCTGGCCGTTCATCAACCGGGGCGGCGCGAGCGGATACAGGTAGTAACCGACCAGGGCCACACCGGTGGTGGCGAACAGGACCGTGCGGAAACCGGCGTAACGGCCCGGCTGCCATCGGTACAGCCACACCAGCACACCGATCGTCACGACGAAGTGCAGCGTGGCGTAGTAGTAGTTCATCGAGACGATCAGCCATGTCACCGAGTTCACGGCATGGTTGACGGTCTGCTCGAAAGCGAGGCCGAGCGACTGCTCGGCCTGCCAGATCCAGTCGGCGTTCCGCAGCGCCTGGGCCTTCTGTTCCGGCACCGCGTTGCGAATGAGCGAGTACGTCCAGTAACTGACCGCGATGAGCAGGATCTCGAACCAGATCCGCGGGCGTCGTGGCGCGCGAGCGCGCAGACGGGCGAACCTGCCGTCGGCCACGATGGGTGACGGGGTGGCCGCCGTCCGGCGTTCCAAACTCTTCACGGTCGTTTCACCCATAGGGAGAGAGTCTGCCAGATCCACGCCCCTCGACCGATCATCCTCCGGTCGGGCGAGCGGCGCATGTGCTCCGCCCCGAGGATGAGGGGGAGCGCGCTGGGATCAGGGGTTCCTCGGGGTCGGGGCGGAAGCGGTTGAACCGCGAACCACCAGTTCGGGCATGAAGACGAACTCACTGTGCGGGGCGGGGGTCCCCCCGACCTCTTCGAGCAGTGCGCGGACCGCAGCCTGCCCCATCGCCTGCACGGGCTGGCGGATGGTGGTCAGCGGCGGATCGGTGAACGCTATGAGCGGCGAGTCGTCGAAGCCGACCACCGAGACGTCCTTGGGTACGCGCAGCCCCCGCTGCCGGGCGGCGCGGATGGCGCCCAGCGCCATCATGTCGCTGGCGCAGACGACGGCGGTGCAGCCGGCGGAGATCAGGGCGCCCGCGGCGGCCTGACCGCCCTCCAGGGTGTAGAGGGAGTGCTGGATCAGTTCCTCGGACTCCTCGGCGGAGAGGCCGAGCCGGTCCCGCATGCCGAGCTGGAACCCCTCGATCTTGCGCAGCACCGGCACGAACCGCTTGGGCCCGACCGCGAGGCCGATCCGGGTGTGTCCGAGCGAGGCCAGATGCGTCACGGCCAGCTGCATCGCGGCCCGGTCGTCGGGCGAGACGAAGGGGGCCTGGACCTTGGGGGAGAAGCCGTTGATCAGGACGTACGGGACACCCTTGCCGCGCAGCTGGTCGTAGCGCGTCATGTCGGCGGTGGTGTCGGCGTGCAGTCCCGAGACGAAGATGATGCCGGAGACCCCGCGCTCGACCAGCATGTCGGTGAGCTCGTCCTCGGTGGACCCGCCGGGGGTCTGGGTGGCGAGGACGGGGGTGTAGCCCTGCCGGGTCAGGGCCTGCCCGATGACCTGCGCGAGCGCGGGGAAGATCGGGTTGTCCAGTTCGGGGGTTATCAGCCCCACGAGTCCGGCGCTGCGCTGACGCAGCCGCACGGGACGCTCGTATCCGAGGACGTCGAGTGCGGCAAGCACGGATTCACGGGTGGCCGCGGCCACACCGGGCTTGCCGTTGAGCACGCGGCTGACTGTGGCTTCACTGACCCCCGCCTGGGCTGCGATGTCGGCAAGCCGCGCGGTCATGGGATTGGACTGTACCGGTCGCACGTCAGATTGCCCACCAGACGCAGGACTCGGCGGGAACCCGGACCGTGCGCGCCTGGGGCCCGGTGGTGGCGACCGGTGTCAACTCGCGAGTGGGGGAGGGGAGTACGGGATCGGCTTCGGCGCCCGCTCCGGTCCCGTCGACCCCGGCGCTGCTCAGCAGGAGCGAGGCGGGGACGGTCTCGGCCGGGGACTCGGCCAGGGTCTCCTTCACGGCGATGTCGGCGGAGCGGGCCGTCGTGTTCAGGGCCACCAGCACGTCACCGCCGGCCGAGCGGCGCCGGAAGGCCAGGACGCCGTCGGGAGCCTCCAGCCACTCCACCGCGTCGCCCGCGCCGAGCGCGGGGTGCTCACGGCGCAGCCGGAGGGCCGCGCGGTACAGCTCCAGGGTGGAGCCGGGGTCGCCGCTCTGGGCCGCGACGCTCAGGGGGGCCCAGTCGGGAGGCTGGGGGAGCCAGGAGCCGGCCGGGCCGAAACCGAAGGAGGGGCCCTCGGCCGTCCACGGCAGCGGGACCCGGCAGCCGTCGCGCAGCCCGTCCTGGCCCTCCCCGCGCAGGAACGCCGGATCCTGCCGGAGCCGGTCCGGGAGGTCGGTGACCTCCGGCAGGCCCAGCTCCTCGCCCTGGTAGAGGTAGACGGAGCCGGGCAGCCCCAGCATCAGCAGCGCCGCCGCGCGGCCCCGCCGCAGGCCCGTGACCGGGTCGCCCGCGCCGTACCGCGTGGTGTGCCGGACCACGTCGTGATTGGAGAGCACCCAGGTCGTGGGCGCGCCGACCGAGGCCGTGGCCCGCAACGACTCCTCGACGACCGACCGCAGCGCCGTCGCGTCCCAGGGGCAGTTGAGGAACTGGAAGTTGAACGCCTGGTGCAGTTCGTCCGGGCGTACGTAGAGGGCGAGCCGTTCGGGGCTCGGTGCCCACGCCTCGGCGACCCCGATGCGATCGGGGCCGTACGACTCCAGAAGGCGCCGCCACCCGCGGTGGATCTCGTGGACCCCGTCCTGGTCGAAGAAGGGCAGCCGCTGGGTGCCGATCAGCCTCGCCTGCCGGCCGTGCCCGATGTCGGGCAGGCCCTCCGCCTTGACCATGCCGTGGGCGACGTCGATCCGGAAACCGTCCACGCCCAGGTCCAGCCAGAAGCGGAAGACGGAGTCGAACTCGGCCCGCACCTCCGCGTTCTCCCAGTTGAGGTCCGGCTGCTCGGGTGCGAAGAGGTGCAGGTACCAGGACCCGTCCGCGACCCTCGTCCACGCGGGGCCGCCGAACACCGACTCCCAGTCGTTGGGCGGCTCGGCGCCGTCCACGCCGCGGCCCGGCCGGAAGATGTAGCGGTCCCGCTCCGGGCCCGCCCCGGCCCGCGCCGCCGTGAACCAGGGGTGCCGCTCCGAGGTGTGGTTCGGGACGATGTCCACGATGACCCTCAGGCCCAGTTCGTGCGCGGTCCGCACCAGGTCGTCGGCGTCCGCCAGATCCCCGAAGATCGGGTCGACCGCGCGGTAGTCCGCCACGTCGTAGCCGCCGTCCGCCTGCGGGGAGGCGTAGAACGGCGTGAGCCACACCGCGTCCGCGCCCAGCCGGGCCAGATGCGGCAACCGCTCGCGGGCCCCGCGCAGATCGCCGATCCCGTCGCCGTCGCTGTCCGCGAAGGAGCGGACGTACACCTGGTAGATGACGGCATCCCGCCACCATTCGGAACGGCGGTCGCCTTGTTCGCAAGGGCTTGCAAGGTCCGACAGCGTCGACGGTGAGGTGAGCTCGTGGGCCATGTGGGGTGTCCCTCTCGCGTGTTCCAGGGCCGAGGATCGTACGGGTGTCGTCCTGACAACGAGGTCAGGCCGGTCATGAAACGGTCCTGCAAGGAATGCCGAAAAGGCTTGCAGGGTGCTGAGGGCTCCGCAAGAGTGCCTCTCTCCGCACTGTCAACCGATCCGGCGGCAACCTTCGGGACACGCGGATGTAACGATCCCCCGTCCTTGCAGAAATTTCTCGCAAGGTCTTTCGGCTCGTTTTCATCCCTGTTACGTTCCTGGCAACCCGGCGCGCCGCGAGGGAGCGGTCGCATGAGGAAGGTCTTCGCCCCTCGTTCATCCGGGATCGTTTGAAGGAGTTCACATGCGGCGTGGCATAGCGGCCACCGCGCTGGTCGCTGCCCTGGGCGTGACCCTGGCGGCGTGCGGAAGCGACGACGGCGGCACCGGCACCCCGAAGGGCTCGGGCGAGCTCTCCGGCACCGTCACCTGGTGGGACACGTCGAACGTCGGCAGCGAGGACAAGGTCTTCAAGAAGCTGGCCGAGGGCTTCACCAAGAAGCACCCGAAGGTCTCCGTCAAGTACGTCAACGTGCCGTTCGGCGAGGCGCAGAACAAGTTCAAGAACGCCGCCCAGTCCGGCTCCGGCGCCCCCGACGTCATCCGCTCCGAGGTCGCCTGGACCCCCGAGTTCGCGGACCTGGGCTACCTCGCCCCGCTCGACGGAACCGCCGCCCTGAAGAACGAGGGCGACTTCCTGGAGCAGGCCGCCGCCTCCACCAAGTACAACGGCAAGACCTACGCCGTTCCGCAGGTCATCGACTCCATGGGCATCTTCTACAACAAGAAGATCTTCAAGGACGCCGGTGTCGAGGCGCCGAAGACCATCGACGAGCTGAAGACCGTCGCCACCAAGATCAAGGAGAAGACCGGCAAGACCGGTCTCTACCTCCGCGGTGACGACGCCTACTGGTTCCTCTCCTTCCTCTACGGCGAGGGCGGTGACATGGTCAACGCCGAGCAGAAGAAGGTCACCATCGACGGTGCCGCCGGCGTGAAGGCCATGAAGGTCGTCAAGGACCTGGTCGACTCCAAGGCCGCCATCACCGACGCCAGCAACGGCTGGGACAACATGCAGGCCGCCTTCAAGGACGGCAAGGTGGCGATGATGATCAACGGCCCGTGGGCCGTGACCGACACCTACGCCGGCAAGGAGTTCGCCGACAAGGCGAACCTCGGCATCGCCCCCGTCCCGGCCGGCTCCGCCGGTCAGGGCGCCCCGCAGGGCGGTCACAACCTCGCCGTCTACGCCGGCTCCAAGAACCTCGAGGCGTCGTACGCCTTCGCCGAGTACATGACCTCCGTCGAGGCGCAGACCACCGCCGCCAAGGAGCTCAGCCTGCTCCCGACCCGCGAGTCGGTCTACATCAAGCCCGAGGTCGCGAGCAACGAGATGATCGGCTTCTTCAAGCCGGTCGTCGAGAAGGCCGTCGAGCGCCCCTGGGTCCCCGAGGGCGGCAGCCTCTTCGCCCCCCTGCAGGTCGAGTACACCAAGGTCCTCACCGGCCAGACCAGCCCGGAGCAGGGAGCCAAGGCGACGGGTGACGCCTACCGCAAGCTCCTGAAGGACTGGAAGTAACAAGGAAGGCAGGCCGGCTGATGGCTGTGGACACCAGCAGCCAGTCGGTGGCGAAGGCCGCGGGCGACAGCGTCGCCCGCGGCCGGAGCCGCGGTACTGGCACCCCCGAGGGGAAGCTCCGGCGCTCCCTCTCCACCCACTGGTACGCCTGGGCGATGGTCGCCCCGGTGACCGTGGTGATCGGCGTGATCATCGGATATCCGCTGTTCCGGGGTATCTACCTCTCCCTCACCGACGCGAACGAGCGGAACGTCGCCCGGAGCATCGGCGTCAACGAGATCCCGGCCACCTACGAATTCGTCGGCCTGGACAACTACGCCGACGCGCTCACCGGCAGCCAGTTCCTCGGCACGCTCGGCTGGACGCTGGTGTGGACGGTGTCCTGCGTGTCGGTGACCTTCGTCCTCGGCCTCGGCCTCGCCAACATGCTCAACCGCAGGATCGCCGGCCGCTCCGTCTACCGGATGCTGCTGATCCTGCCCTGGGCCGTGCCCGGCTTCGTCTCCGTCTTCGCCTGGCGCTTCCTCTACGACGAGCGCCGCGGCATGCTCAACCAGATCCTGGCGGGCGGCGGCCTCGACGCCCTGCCGTGGCTCAACGACCCGACCTGGGCCAAGTTCTCGGTCATCGCCGTCAACGTCTGGCTCGGCGTCCCCTTCATGATGGTCGCCCTGCTCGGCGGCCTGCAGTCCATCCCCGGTGAGCTCTACGAGGCCGCCGAGATGGACGGCGCGAACGCCTGGCAGCGCTTCCGCCACATCACCCTGCCCGGCCTGCGCTCGGTGTCCACCACCGTGATCCTGCTGAGCACCATCTGGACCTTCAACATGTTCCCGGTGATCTTCCTGCTCACCCGGGGCGGGCCCGGCGAGGCCACCCAGATCCTCGTCACCCAGGCGTACAAGTTCTCCTTCGAGATCAGCCCGCGCGACTTCGCCCAGTCGTCCACCTGGGGCGTACTGATCCTGGTCCTCCTGATGATCTTCGCCGCGGTCTACCGGCGAGTCCTCCGCAAGCAGGGAGAAGTCTGGTGACCACCGACGCACTCAACGGGACCGGCGACTCCCCGCTCCGCGGACGCCGTTCGCCGCTCGCCTCGATCGGGCTGCACGCCACCCTGGCCGTGGCCTCCGTGATCGCCGTCTTCCCGGTGCTGTGGGTCTTCCTGACCTCCATCAAGCCGGCGAAGTACGCCACCACCACGGACTTCTTCAAAGAGACGACGTTCGCGAACTACACCGACCTGCTGGAGAACACCGAGTTCCTCAGCTGGTTCGGCAACTCGCTGCTCGTCGCCGGCCTGACCACGCTCCTCGGCGTCTTCATCTCCTCCACCACCGGCTACGCCATCAGCCGCTTCCGCTTCCCCGGCAAGCGCGGACTGATGTGGACGCTGCTGATCACCCAGATGTTCCCGGTCGCCGTCCTGATCGTGCCGATCTACAACATCATGTCGTCGATGGGGCTGCTCAACCAGCCGGCCGGCCTGGTCATCACGTACCTCACCATCGCCGTGCCGTTCTGCGCCTGGATGATGAAGGGCTTCTTCGACACCATCCCGCGGGAGATCGACGAGTCGGGCCAGGTCGACGGACTCACCCCGTTCGGCACCTTCTGGCGGCTGATCCTGCCGCTCGCCAAGCCGGGCATCGCCGTGACCGCGTTCTACTCCTTCATCACCGCCTGGGGCGAGGTCGCCTACGCCTCCGCCTTCATGGTCGGCGACGAGAACCTCACCCTGGCCGGCGGACTGCAGAAGTTCGTCAACCAGTACGGCGCCCAGTGGGGCCCGATGACCGCGGCCTCCGTGCTCATCGCCATCCCGGCGGCGCTGGTCTTCCTCGTCGCCCAGCGGCACCTCGTGACCGGCATGTCCGCCGGCGCCGTCAAGGGCTGAGCGCCCACGTGGCGGCCCACCCGCCCGTACATGTACGCAACTCCTTACCTCCCAGGGAAGTCATGACCCAGCACCTCGCTGCCCCCGCCGCCGCCCCGACCACCGGCACGCACACGGGCTGGTGGAGAGACGCGGTGATCTACCAGGTCTATCCGCGCAGCTTCGCCGACGGAAACGGCGACGGCATGGGCGACCTGGAGGGCATACGCAGCCGGCTGCCGTACCTGAGGGAGCTCGGCGTCGACGCCGTCTGGCTCTCCCCCTTCTACGCCTCTCCGCAGGCCGACGCCGGTTACGACGTCGCCGACTACCGGGCCATCGACCCGATGTTCGGCAGCCTCCTCGACGCCGACGCGCTGATCCGCGAGGCGCACGAGCTGGGCCTGCGGATCATCGTCGACCTGGTCCCCAACCACTCCTCCGACCAGCACGAGTGGTTCCAGCGCGCCCTGCGCGAGGGCCCCGGATCACCGCTGCGCGAGCGCTACCACTTCCGCGTCGGCAAGGGCGCGGACGGCGAACTGCCGCCCAACGACTGGGAGTCCATCTTCGGCGGTCCGGCGTGGACGCGGGTCACCGAGCCGGACGGCACGCCGGGGGAGTGGTACCTGCACCTCTTCGCGCCCGAGCAGCCGGACTTCAACTGGGAACACCCGGCGGTCCGCGACGAGTTCCGTTCCATCCTGCGCTTCTGGCTCGACATGGGCGTCGACGGCTTCCGCGTCGACGTCGCCCACGGCCTGGTCAAGGCCGAGGGCCTGCCCGACATCGGCGCCCATGACCAGCTCAAGCTGCTCGGCAACGACGTCATGCCCTTCTTCGACCAGGACGGCGTCCACGAGATCTACCGCTCCTGGCGGCAGGTGCTCAGCGAGTACGACGGCGAGCGCGTCCTCGTCGCCGAGGCGTGGACCCCCACCGTCGAGCGCACCGCGAACTACGTGCGCCCCGACGAGATGCACCAGGCGTTCAACTTCCAGTACCTCGGCACCCATTGGGACGCGGCCGAGCTGCGCCGGGTCATCGACGCCTCGCTCTCCGCGATGCGCCCGGTCGGCGCCCCCACCACCTGGGTGCTGTCCAACCACGACGTGACCCGGCACGCGACCCGGTTCGCCAACCCGGCGGGCCTCGGCACCCAGCTGCGCGAGCCCGGCGACCGCGAACTCGGGCTGCGCCGGGCACGGGCCGCGACCCTGCTGATGCTGGCGCTGCCCGGCTCTGCCTACGTCTACCAGGGCGAGGAGCTCGGCCTGCCGGACGTCACCGACCTGCCCGACGAGGTCCGCCAGGACCCTTCGTTCTTCCGGGCCACCGGGCAGGACGGCTTCCGCGACGGCTGCCGGGTACCCATCCCCTGGACCGTCGAGGGTCCTTCGTACGGCTTCGGCAGCGGCGGCAGCTGGCTGCCGCAGCCGGCCACCTGGGGCGGGCTCAGCGTCGAGGCCCAGGCCGGGGACCCCGGCTCCACCCTGGAGCTGTACCGCAGCGCGCTCGCCGTGCGCCGCGAACAGCCCGGACTCGGTGCGGGCGAGGGTGTCGAGTGGATGGAGGCGCCCGAGGGCGTCCTCGCCTTCCGCCGCGACGGCTTCGTCTGCACCGCCAATACCACCGGCCGGGCCATCTCCGTCCCGCTGCCCGGCCGGTTCCTGCTCGCCAACGAGCCTGTCTCCCACGGGGAAGGCGTCGTGGAGCTGCCCGCCGACACCACCGTCTGGTGGGCGGTGTGACGATCCCCCTGCCGCGGGGGGGGGGGGCCGGCGGACCCCCCCCGCCGCGCCAAGCGCCCCCCCCGGGGGCGCCCGACGGGCACCTAAGATGGCAGGTACAAAGGA
>NZ_JBEXOT010000027.1:0-89258 GCF_040611675.1 Streptomyces sp. NPDC006551 | reverse complement strand
CGCTGCTGACCGACGTAGAGACCCACGGTCTCCTCGGCGCTGCCGTCTTGGGGATGGACCGCCAGGCCACCTCCCTCGGTGCGCTGATCAAACTGATGGGCTCTGCCGCCCGGGCGAAGTCTCCCGCCACCACGCCAGATGAGCTGCGGGCCCTGCGCATGCGCCTGGAGCAGTCCGGCCGGCTCGGATCGCTGGTGCCCGGCTTCGACGGACAGCCCACCCCGATCGGCGACCTCATCAAGTTCGCCCTCACGAAGAAGACCATCACACCGCCCTCGCCTTCTCAGGGCGAAGATGCAAAGAGGAGCGCCGCCTGATGGCCTACCGCAACGACGACACCGCCCTGACGGTCATGGACTGGTTCTGCGGAGCTGGCGGATCCTCGCAGGGCATGCACTCCATCCCCGGCGTCCGGGTCGAGCGCGCCGCGAACCACTGGGAGCGCGCGATCCAGTCCCACGAGGCGAACTTCCCCGACGCCTCCCACTACCGCGGTGACATCCGCGAGGCACCCGTGTGGGCGTGGCCGGTCACCGACATCTTCTGGGCGTCCCCGGAGTGCACGAACTGGTCGATCGCCAAGGGCAAGCAGCGCGACTTCGACAAGGCGATGCAGGGCGACTTGCTGGAGTTGTACGCCGAGCTGGAGGCCGGGAAGTTCCACCACGTAGGTGACGACGAGGACCCGCGCGAGCCCACTTCGGAGGAAGAGTCCCGCGCGCTGATGGAGGAGGTGCCACTGTACCTGCGGGGAGTGATCGAACGCGGTGGCCTGGTGAAGGCCGGCGTGGTCGAGAACGTCGTGGACGTGCGGCAATGGGCTGAGTGGGACCGGTGGATCGGCGAGATCCACAAGATGGGCTACGAGACGCGGCTGATCGCGCTGAACTCGATGCACGCCAACCCCCGGTCCGTGCACGCCGCCCCGCAGTCCCGCGACCGCCTGTACGTGGCGTACTGGCACCGCTCGCTCGGCCGAACGCCGGACTGGGACAAGTGGCTGCGGCCGCGCGCCTGGTGCCCGACGTGCGACACGATGGTGCAGGCGATCCAGCGGTTCAAGAACCCGGCGCGGGACATGGGTCGCTACCGGCAGCAGTACGTGTACCGGTGCCCGAACGCCTCCTGCCGCAATCAGGTCGTCGAGCCTGAGGCGCTCCCTGCGCTCGCCGCGATCGACTGGACCATCCCTGGGCAGAGGATCGGAGACCGGGCCCGCCCGCTCGCCGAGAAGACCCTTGCGCGAATCAAGGCCGGACTGGAGAAGTTCTCCCGCCCGATCACTCTGGAAGCCGCTGGGCACACCTTCGAACGGCGTCCCGGCGTACGTACGTGGCCCGTGGACGCGCCGCTGACGACCCAGACAGCGTCCATCACCAAGGGGCTGGCCGTACCGCCGCTCCTGGTGCCGGTCGAGGGCCGGGACGGGAAGGACGCGGCCTCCGCGCACGCGCCGCTGCGGACGCAGACGGCGCGGAACGAGACCGGCCTGGCGTGGCTGCCGTTCATCGCCGAACTCCGCGGCGGCGGATCGGTGGCCCGCCCAGTCACCGACGCCCTCGCTACCGTCACAGCCTCCGGAAATCACCACGGTCTCGTCACCCCCGCCCTGCCCGCGATGGTGATGCGGAACAACGGCAGCCGGGGCGACGGGCGTGAGCATTGCACCTCCGTCGCCGAGCCGATGCGCACGCTCACCACGGCCGGCCACCAGTCGTTGGTCACCTGGGAGCACATGCTCGTGCCGTACTACGGCACCGGTGTGGCCCGCACGGTAAACGAGCCGATGGGCGCCCTGTCGACCCGGGACCGGTACGCGCTCGTGAAGGGCGACATCAATCTCGACGACGTCCTGTTCCGGATGCTGGAGCCGCACGAGATCGGCCGCGCCATGTCCTTCGCCGACGACTACATCGTCCTCGGCTCCAAGCGGGAGCGCGTGAAGCAGTACGGCAACGCCGTCACGCCGAACGCCTCCGAGATCCTCGTCTGCGCGCTCGTAGAAGCGATCACCGGCGAGGAACTCGACCGCTACGCCGCCCCCGCGCCGCAGATGGGCATCGCCGCATGACCCGCTTCCTGTAACCCCGCGCCCACGGCGGGGCCCACACCCCACCCCTTGGAGGCCCCGCCGTGGCCGGCCGCTCCCTGTACCTCATCCCCATCGCCGTCACCGTCCTGGCCGCCGCCTACTGCGTCTGGGAGTCGGTCCACCACCGGCGCTGCACCGCCCGCCACCGCGCGGCCCAGCGCCTCACCGACGCCGCCCAGCAGCGCGACATCACCGCCTTCCGCGCCCAGCTCACCTCCTACGAGAACGCCCGGGCCGTCCTCGACGAGGCCGCCCAGGTCGTCGACGTCCACCTCGCCACTCTCACCAACCCGCAGGAAGGGGGCCCGCAGTGACCACCGCACAGCGCGCATACATGGACCTCACCGAACACCGCCACTACCGCTACCGCGGCTGCGCCCCCGACCCCGACCAGCCCGCCCGCGCAGCCGGCGACCCCGACCTGTCGGTGGACGCCTGGTCCAGCGGCCCCGACGGCGAGGAGCAGCGCGACCGCATCGCCCGGCAGAGCGCCGCCATCGCCGTGTGCGGCCGCTGCCCCGTGGCCGCGGCGTGCCGTACGTACGCCAACAGCGAGCTGCCCGACGGCGCCCTGGCCGAGCCGGAGGGGATCTGGGGCGGGCAGATCGCGCTGGAGCGGCACCGCGCGCGGATCGCCCGCCGCCACCAGGGGAACCTCGTACGGGCCCGGTCCGCGCAGAAGCAGCGCGTCCTGGCCGCGCTCGCGCAGCACACCCGCCCCGAGGACGTCGCCACGGCCGCCGGGATGGACGTGCGCACGGCGAACTGGCAGCGCAGCTTCCTCGTCACCATCCTCGGCCTCGACAAGGCCCGCGCGACCCGCCGCGAGCTCCTCGACACCGCGCTCGCTCACGGGCTCCTGCCCGACGGCGTGGTGATCGTGCCCGACGGGCCCGTCCCGGTGCCGGCCGCGCCGTGCAGCGACGGCCCCGCCACCCGCCGCCGACCGCCCGCCCCGCCGGTGCAGCTCACGATCCCCGGCCTGCCCCGCTACCGGCCCGTCCCCACCGTCCGCCGCGTACGGATCCCGGCTCCCGCCCGGCCTCGGCTGCGTCTCGTCCCCGCGCTGACCGTCCCCCTCCCGCTCCCTCTCTCCCTGCCGCACCGCACCCTGGAGGCCGCAGCATGACCACCCCCACGCCCGTCCCGGCCGCTGCGGCCGACCAGGTCCTCGCCGAACGCTGCACGACCAGCGGCGAGTACCTCGCCGGCTTGATCGCCGCCGCCATGCTCGACGTCGCGGGACAACCCGAGAAGCTCCCCGCCCTGCTGTTCCCCGACCTCGACCCGCAGGTCGTTGAACGCGTCTGGAATACCGCCCTCCCGGTCGGCTTCCGCCTCGGCACGCTGGTCTCCAACCCGCGCTGGACCCCTACCGCTCTCCGCCGCCTGCGCGCCGCACTCGACGACGCCGGCTACACCGCCATGGGGCAGTTGGCCGACCGCAGCGCCCGCACCCTCGACCCCCACCCCGCCGACACCGACACCCCCCGAGGCCACGCGTGAGCGCCCGACGCGGCCGCGGCCGCCCCCAGACCTTCACCGAAGACGTCCGCGACCGTTTCCTCGAAGCCGTCGCCGACGGCATGTACCTCGGTGACGCCGCCCGCCACGTCGGCCTCCACGCCAACATCCCCTCCCGCTACGCCCGCACCGACCCCGCTTTCGCCGCCGCCCTCGCCCACGCCAAAACCCTCGGGAAGAAACGCCGCGCCGAATCCTTCACGCACGGCGAGTCCGGCTACACCAACCACGCCTGCCGATGCGACATCTGCAGACCAGCCGCGACCGCCGCCCGCGCCGGCCGCCGCGCCGCAACATCCGAAGATCCGGAGCCCGAGGCCGAAGTCATCGGCCTCGACCGGCAATCCCCTACTTCCTTTTCGCTGCCCTGTCCTTCTGTGCACCAGGCGCCCAGGGCTGCTTGATCCCCTTATTTTTGGTGAACTTTTATAGGACACGGCTCACGGCTCGAACGACCGTCCTATGACCTGGATATCTCA
Organism: Streptomyces sp. NPDC006551; assembly: GCF_040611675.1. NCBI lineage: Bacteria > Bacillati > Actinomycetota > Actinomycetes > Kitasatosporales > Streptomycetaceae > Streptomyces > Streptomyces sp. NPDC006551. Next base: position 85,163 of record NZ_JBEXOT010000027.1, on the reverse strand, counting down.
CGACAAGCCGATTGATCCGACACGTTCAGAAGGGAGCTGGGCAAGTGGCGAGCTCAACCGATAGGCTGCGCCTGGCGCCAGACGACCACTCAGAACCGAGACGGTCCCGAACGGCGCGACAGACAACGGAAAAGCCCCGCTGCAACCCCCGGTGCGCGAACACCGAGGAGCGGGGCCGGACCACACACACCGTTTACGAGACAAGTGAAAGCGTGGCCGCTATGCCGAAGAGTACCCGGACACCCGGGCGCACATACAGAGGGACCCAGCGTTCCGCCGTGAAGATCACACCGGCGTCGAACGCGATCTCCGCCACGTCTATCCCGACACCGCGGTGACCCGCGCCGGGCTGCGGCCGCCGTTCCCGTACTACGGAGCGAAAGGCCGCCTGGCCGGACAGATCGTCGATCTTATGCCGCAGCACCGCATCTACGTTGAGCCGTTCGCCGGCTCCGCCGCGGTGCTGTTCGCCAAGCCGGGTTCTCCGGTGGAGGTCATCAACGACCTGGACCGCAACGTGACGACGTTCTTCCGCATGCTGCGCGACGAGGAAGCAGCGCTGACTCGAGCCCTGCGGTTTACGCCGTACTCCCGAGAGGAGTTCGCGGCCGCCGAGCTCGACGAGCCCGACATCACGGACCTCGAGCGCGCCCGCCGGTTCTTCGTGCGAACGACCCAGGGCCACAACGCCGCTGGGGCAGGCGGCCGGGCCGGGTGGTCGAACGGCATAAGGGCACGCCACACCGATGCCACAGCGACCACCAACCTGGTCGAGCGGCTCTACCTGCTCGCTGAGCGACTGCGCACGGTAGTTGTCGACAACCGGGATGCACTCGAGTTGATCAGCGTGCACGACGCGGCTGACACGGTCTTCTACCTGGACCCTCCCTACTTGTCCGGCACACGCCAGTGCGGCCGCGACTACGCGCACGAAGCGGACGGTGAGGAGTTCCACCGTCAGCTGGCTGCCACCTTGCAGGCAGTGAAAGGAACCGTCCTGCTTTCCGGCTACCCGTCCCCGCTCTACGACGATTTGTACCGGGGATGGGACCGCCTCGAAGTCGCCGTGCACCGCGCGGCGACAAACCACCGGGGGCGTACTGACGTACCGCGGGGTGTCGAGGTGATCTGGTCCAACCGGCCACTGAGCCGACAAGTCGCTCTGTTCGAGGAGGTCTCGTGACCTAGCTCCTCCGGGCGGGAGGTCCTGGGCCCCTTGGCGGGGGCTCATCCTCTACCGCCGGCCGCTGGTGTTGGCGCACCGTGCGCGGCCACTTCCTACGGCTCGGATTTGGCGATCCGAGCTAAGGCCCGAACTTCAGATCCGGTTTGGCGACCGGGCCCGAGTGTTCGAGCGATCTTTCAGGTTCTCCCCAGAACCAGCACCCACCAGAGCGGGGACTTTTCATGCCCTCTCACGAGAACAGGAACGGGTACATAGTGCAGTACGCGCACGCGTCTTGTCAGCTTCCGCACGCCCGCACGGGCGTTTCGTCCCCTATTTCCGTCTCCTCGGGTGACATCCCGTGCCAGCGAACCGGCACTCAGGCCCCTTCCCAGGCCGCGCTCCAGGTCCCCGCGAACCTCCAGTGGATCGGCACGACGACCGGCCGGATCGCCACGGACGCCTACTCGTGGATGCAGGCCGTGCACTGGGTCGGCGGCTCCGGGCTCTACGAGCCGTCGCGCAACCACGGCCCGAAGTGGGGACCGACAACCGTCGTCATCGCCCAGGAGATGTCAGCGCTGAGCGAGTGCCGGCCGAGCGTGGCCTACCTCGCGCGGAAGCTCGGCCTGTCGGAGCGCACCGTGCAGTACCACCTGGACATGCTCCGGGAGGCCGGGCTGCTGGTGTACCGCTCCAAGGGCACCCGCGTGACCGGCCGGGTTCGTCTGGCGTCCGTCTTCGAGCGCGTGATCCCCGTCGAGTTCGACGAGGCTCTGGGCATCCGTACCGTCCTGCGCGACGAGACGGCGCCGGCGTACCAGCGGGTGCCGGTCGGGATCGCCGAGCAGGGCCGGAAGCTGATCGGGAAGCTGGCGAAGAAGGCCGCCCGGAAGGTGCGCCGGAAGCCTTCGAGGAAGCCGAAGACCGTGGGGTCGGATTGCACCCCAATGCAGGTCGGTACCTCAACTGTCTCTACTGCGGGTGATCTCACTCTTCCCTCTGAGAGCAAGCTCGCCAGCGGGGAGAAGTCGTCCCCCACCCCCAAGCAGCAGAAGCCGAAGGCCCGGAAGCTCAACACGGTCGGCCGCCGCTACCAGCTCGCCCGCGAGCTCATCGCCACCGTGCCCTGGCTCGCCAACGCCGCTCTCCCCCGCATCGCCTGGGTCATTCGGCACGTCGCGGACGCCGGCTGGACCGTCGACGAGGTCCGCGCGTTCCTGGCTCTCGCCGCAGACCCGAATGTCCGCCGCCCCTCCGCCCTGCTGGCCCACCGGCTCAAGGGCGCGCACCTGCTGTGGGACACGAACGCGAAGCGCACCACGGCCGTTGAGGCGTGGCGTGACTGCCAGACGGCCACCGCCCGGCGCCACACCGAGTGGCAGGTCGACCAGGACGGGCCCGCCTCCCGCGCCGTCCAGCGCCTGCTCAAGGACGCGGTCGCCGCCGTGGAGGCCACAGTCCTGCGGGGCCTGGAGACGACCGTCATCGACGCCGACACCTGCCTCGCCCTCGAGGACCTCCCGCGCGACGTCGTCATCGACATGCGGGCCGCCGCCGAGGCCGACCCCGCCCTGATCACCACGGCGATCGAGACCGGCATGAGCGAGAACGACGCGCGCCGCCTCTACACCAACCGCCTCGTCGACCGTGCCCTGCGCACCCGGAAGGACCTCGCCCATGTCTGACCCCCAGCCGAAGGCCTCCGGCGCCGACCTTGCCCGCCAGGCCCTCGCCGCCTACAAGACCGGCCGCCGCCCCAGCACAGGGCACGCCCAGCCCGTCCGCCGCCGTACGCGCCGACACCAGAGCGACGGACGCGACCCGGTCGGCTTCGGCGCCCTCCTCGCCAACCTCGGCGCTGAACAGGGCTGGGCCACAGGTGTCCAAGGCGGCAGCATCCTCGACCGGTGGACCGAGCTGTGCCCGCAGTACGAAGGCCGCGTCCAGGCCGTCGCCTTCGACGCTGCCCGTGGCCGGCTCGACCTCCGGCCCGGATCTGACGCCTATGCCGCGCAGCTCCGGCTCCTCGGCGGCCAGCTCTGCCGCCAGATCAACGAGAAACTCGGCACCGACACCGTCCGCAGCATCCGCATCCTGCCCGTCGGGCACGTCACGGCCACAGCAGGCGGGGCCCCGGACGACACCGCGCCCGTGACACCGCCCGCACCGCCTCGCACCCGGGAAACCGCCTCAGCCGGATACCGACGCGTCCTCGCCATCCACCAGGAACACCGGCGCACGCCCGACGACAGCCCGCTCGTCCCTCTCGTCGCAGCCGCCCGGGCCCGCCAGGACGCCGCGCTCCTCGCACACCGGCTCCCGGACGAGGAGCACACCGAGTACCTCGCCGAGCGGGAACGGCTGACGCAGGGCCAGCCCGTCGACAGCCTCGCCGCCAGCGTCCAAGCCGCCCGCCGCTACACCCGCACCAGCCGTACGACCGGCGACGCGACGGGCCCACGGCAGGTCTTCGGCGCGGCCTGAGCACTGGCCGGCCCTGGTGCTTTACCGCGGTAAAGCACCAGGGGGACCGACCCGCCGGATCTGCGGCAGCGTAGAAGCATCCGACCCTCTCCGCTGCAGGAGCCCGGCGTGCATCGGTGGGCCGAAGCCGCGGCCGCCCTCATCACCGAACACTGCATGGAAACCCGCGCCCGCTACGACTACCAAGCCCCTGCCGCCTGAACGGAGCCCCCCATGACGACCGCGATTGCCGCCACGCCCACCGTCTGCCTCCTCCACGCCGACATCCACCCCATGACCTCGGAATGCTGGGGCGCCACTCTCGACTGGTACCTCGCGCACGACCACCTCGAAGACAGCGAGGCACGGGCCGCGTACCAGGCCGCCGTCGAACGGAAGATGCTCGACCAGCACGTGCGGCAGCAGGCTGCCTGAGGGCAGGCGGCTGACTTCTTTACCGCGGTAAACCGTGCCCGCTTCGTATCGAACGCCCCTATCCAGAGGCAAATGCCGGTGTCTCCCGAAGCAACGCCCGAACAGTCTGCGATGATGCCCCCTGCCCGAAGTACCGGAACCCACGGGAATCACACGGAGCATCGCAATGCCATCATCCGTACACGTCGTGTCTATCGACCCCCAGGCGTCAACCGTCTGGTGGGCCAACAGGATCACCGACCTTCCCTTCGACTTCTCCCAGGAGCACGAGACTCCGGAGAACCTGGCGATCCTCAAGGACACGGGCGCACGCGTCCACGTCATCGCCAACCAGAAGGGCGGCGTCGGGAAGACCACCACGACGCTGAACATCGCCGCCGTCGTCGCCGACGTGCTCCAGGAGTCCGCCGAACTCCTCCACGTCTTCATCGACACCCCCGGCAGCCTCCAGGACGAGAACCTCCTCCTCGAAGCACTCAAGTACGCCCACGACGTCATCGTCCCGATGCCCCCTGAAGGCCTCGCGTTCGACCCGACAGCGCGCACCATCTCGAAGGTCATAGAGCCCTCAGGCCTGCCCTACACCGTCGTCATTAACAACTGGGACCCCCGTGACGGGGCGGCGGACCTCAACGAGACGATCGCCTACATCGAAGCTCAGGGCTGGCCGCGCGCCAAGACCGTGATCCGCCGGTACAAGGTTCACACCCGAGCCTCCGTCGAGGGCAAGGTCGTCACCCAGTACCAGAAGAACCGCGCGTCCTTCGAAGCCCGCGAGGACTTCTACCGCCTGGCGCTCGAGTTCGGATTCGGAGGCCGCTGATGGCAGGCCGCCGGACAAGCCTGGCCTCTCTGGCCGGCGCCAAGGTCGATGAAGTCCCCGGCAAAAGCGACCCTCTACTGCTCTCCCTCCCGACACACCGACTTGTCGCCACCCGCTTCAACCCGCGCCGCAACTTCGGCACAGACGACGAACTGCGAGCCTTCGGCGAGATCCTCACCCGGCAGCAGCTGCAGCCAGCCGTGGCCGTGTCCAAGGCCGCGTACCTGAAGCTGTGGCCCGACGAAGCAGACGAGGTCGGAGAAGCCACATACGTCATCGCCAACGGAGAGCGGCGCCTGCGGGCATCCATCCTCGTCGGCCGCCCGACGCTCGAGGTCATCCTCAAGGAAGACGTCGCCGACTCCAGGGCCACATTCCTCGACGCAGTCCTATCGGAGAACAACGACCGCGAGGACCTCGACCCGATCGAACGGGCCCTCGGTATCGAGACGATGGTGGCCGAGCTCGGAGGAGCGGAACAGGTCGCGCAGCACTACAAGAAGACTGCCGGATGGGTGTCACAGCAGCGGAGCCTCCTTAAGCTGACTCCGGAACTTCAAAGGCTGGTCAGCCTCGGCGAGATGCCGGTGCGGTTCGCGCGCGGGATCGCGTCCAAGCCGGCCGCCGAACAGGCCGCCGCATGGCGGGAAGAGCAAGAGGCCCGCACGGCGGCCAAGCAGCGCCCCCCGCAGCGGAAGCGGACACCCGCTCCCGCTGCGCCGACCTCGGCCAGCGAGACCGGTGCACCCAACGTCGGTGACGGCGGCGTTTCGACACCGGCAGCCGACCAGGTCTTTACCGCGGTAAACCACAAGCCAGCCCCCGCCGGCGGCGGAGAAGCAGGCCCCAGCCCCCGTGGGCCGGTCCTCACCCAGGGGCCCGACGGAGACACCAACGAGGCGAAGCCGAAGGCCCCGGGGAACACGCTCGTCCCGAAGAAGCCCGTCACCGTCCCCGACCCGCGAGGCGGGCATGGGCAGGGTGGCGACGCGGCCGCGCCAGCAGGCACCGCTCTGGCGGTGAGCAACGGGCCCGGCCCGGACAGCCAGAACGGGCAAGGCGCCGCGGTCGGCACGGACATCGCTGTACGGACCACCACGGAGATGGTGGCCCTGCCGTGGGTGAACGGTGCGGCTGTCATGGACGTCGTGTTCACGAAGCTCAGCCCTCCACAGCGCGGCGCCTTCATCCAGCGGTACTTCCAGCTGAGCCAGGGCGTGGAGCAGGTCGCGGCCGACATGAAGGCGGACCTGAGCCCGGAGCACCGGGCGGCCCTCGCGGGAATCCTGCAGCAGGTCTCCGCGCTGCTGACCGAGAACGAGTAACGCACGACGACGCGGCCCTGCGTCCCACCCATGTGGTGGGGCACAGGGCCGCCTTTCTGCGTTCAGGGCAGCCGGTCACGTTCGGGGGGACCGGGGCTACCGGTCTGGCGAGGTGAGTCACTACAATCACCGTCATCTGACGGGCTTGCCCGTGAGGTCTCGAAGCCCCCGCCCGGGCTGGTGTCGTTGTCGGCAAAACTTCGTCCCCACGCGTGCGGGGGCTGTCTCATGCCCGGCCGACCCAGCAGCGCATCGTTGAACGGCCGGGATGTGCGCACCGTGTGGTTGTTGAGACGCAATACCGCCCCGCCCTCCCATCGTGGTCGGATATGCGTCACAGTTACTACCCCCGGGTTGGACGGCAGCCTGCCCGGACCTGGGCGCCGGCGAAGGGGAGCGGAGCCCAGGGACCCTTCCCGCCTGCCGAAGGAGCGGAGACGCCCCATGCCCTCAGCATCGGCATACCCCACGCCCGGACCCGGCCGGCGTGGAGCTGTCATCCACCACCTGGCCCACCGTCGTGCCAGGAACACCGCACCCACCGCGCCCGTGCGCGATGCCAACGACCCCCACGTCCAGCTCGCGGAAACCCTCGAGGCCCACTTCCTCAGCCGCGGGCAAACCCTGTCGAACGAGGAGACCGCGGAAGCGTTCACCAACACCCTGGACGCCGTCGCGATGATGCTCGACGGAGCACTCGCCAACCGAGTCGTGGAAGAGCCTGCGCACGCGGTCCTGCGCGGCATGCTCGACGGAATGCGGGGGACACCCCAGCACGTGTGAATATGCCAGCCGACATTGCGGGGTGAATCGGGAGAACCCACGGCAACAACCGTCGCCCACAGTTGATCAACACGCACAGCGCGTTCAACTCTGGCCACTTCTATGCCACGATGGGGCGTCCGGAATCACCCGGAGTGACAGACTCCGGCCCCCGGCGCGCGCCCCCGGTCCAAACCGTCACGCCACGCGCCTGCGGGCCGCATGGCGGACGGGGACAAATGGCCAACCACGACGAGACCACCGCACGCCGTCTCCGGCTCCTGCAGAGCGAGTTCATCCAGCCCGGCCGCCGCGGCCCCAGCGCCGGGCGCACCACCCGCCCCACCGAGCCGGCCGCCCCGATCAACCTCGGCATCCTCGACTACATGCGGGCCAGCGTCGACGAAGTCGAGCAACACACCCGCGCGGCCGCACCGAACGCCGGCCCCCGCCCGGCGGAAGTCGACGCCATCTACGACTGGTACCGCGAGCACACCGCCCACCTCGAGCCCGAGAAGCAGCTCCACCGTGAAGTGGTCATCTACCGCCAGGGACTCGAGCACGCCATCCAGATGGGCGACGACAAGGCCATCCGGCGCCACCCCTGCCCCGCCTGCGCCACCTGGGGCTTGTTTTGGAACGCGGCCCTGGGCAAGGCGCTCTGCGTGAACCACTACTGCACGGACGACCGCGGCGCCTCCCGCTCCTGGACGCTCGCCTACCTCGCGCAGCAGCACGTGGCGCGGCAGGAATCTTCGGCTCGCCGTGCAACCTGACACGCACCTCGCGTGTCTACGCAGTGCCGACAACTTCATCACCGCACGCCCGCAACTGGACCCCTAGGGTCCAGACCCGCATATCGGCCGCCGTCAGCTGCGAACTGTGGTCGCCGTCATTCGGGAGCCCGCCGTGGCCATCACGAACATCGTCGTCCCGTACACGGTCGCCCGTGACCTCGTCTCCTACGAAGAGGCCAGCAGATTCTTCGCAGAGACCGGTCATTCGGTGTCCGTAACCACCGTGCGCCGCTGGGTGGAGGAGGAAGACCTGCCCGTCGAGCGTGACGGGAAGAAGGACCTGGTGTCCTTCTCGGACCTCCTCATGGCCCACGCCGACTGGGTCGCCGGCCGCTCAGGCTGACCACCGCCCCCATTCACCATGCCCCGTCCCCGAAGTCACTGGGGGCGGGGCATCTTCATGAACCTACCCTCAACATATTGCGCCTGCCATATGTTGGGGGTAGTCTGGCGGAGCCGACAACGACCAGGGCTCAAGCCCCGGACGGAGTAACCCAGTTCAGGAGCGCCGCCATGAGCGTGATGACGCCTGCCCGCACTCAGAACCACACCGCCGACTACCACCAGCTCACCCCCCTCATGCGCGCCGAATTCGACCGCGTCATGCAGATCGCGGACAACACCATCGACGCCACCGAGTTCAACTCCCTCATGGCGTCCGCCGCCTACGCAGCCGGAATGCCCCTCCCGGCCTCCGGCGCCATCGTCCGCTGCGCGTGCCCCCACTGCTGGGCCTGCGGCTCCATCTTCGACACCGACGCCCCCGGCCTCATCGAAGTCGAGCCCACCGCCTACAACCTGCCGCGCCTCCAGTGCCCGACATGCGTCGACGAACACCCCGTCGACCCCGAGCAGTAGCACCCCCAGGCCCCCGGCCCCGCGTCGAGCACCCCGCCCCCAGGGCGCGGCAGTAGCTCCCGGGGCCGGGTGACCAACCTTCCCTCACCCGCCTGCCAGACCGGGAGACCGCCATGTCCGAGACCGGCCTCATCCTCCGCACCACCCAGCAGATCGTGAACTACTACGGCCTCACCGACCCGGACCACACCAACTTCGCCGACACCCAGGGCCGCCTCGACATTGCCGGCGCCATCTTCCGTGCCGTCACCGGTAAGACCCCCAACGCCTTCCTCGACGACGCCGACCACGCGGTCTTGCTCGTCAGCACCAACGAGCCCGTCATGGCCGCCCTCCGCTGGATCTCCCGGGTTCTGCCGACCGAGGCCCCGTACGACCCGGAGAGCGGAGCCGACGACGTCATCGAGCACCTCGTCGGATGGCTCGCCGACACCGACCCGATCCTCGGCCGCCGCCCCAACACCGCCGACGTCATCGGCCTCCTGGAGCGCGCCGCGAAGGCCGCCGACTCCACCGACACCCCCGGCGCCATCCCGCAGCAGCACACCCGCGCCGCCGCCTGACCACCCCTTCCCCGGGCGGGGCCCCGACCAGGCCCCGCCCCACCCAGAACGGACCCCCGTCATGAGCGAGCTGACCCTCACAACCGCCCCCGGCGGCTACCGCCACGACCCCCAGTACGCCGGAGGCCGCGCCGACGCCTACGACGACTCCCACACCCGCACCCTCGACCAGCTCATCGCCCTCGCCACCGAGTACGTCGAGCACGCCCACCTCCTGCGCGCCCTCGGCTACTGCGACCGCATCACCGAGGTCCGCATGGAACGTGAGACCGTCGCCGCCGCCGAGACCGAGCTCGCGCACACCGACGTGAACGCGGTGAAGCAGTGAACACCGTCGACCCCCTCGTCATCCGCTGGGACCGCACCGTCATCCACCCCGCCGACCCCCGCGACGACACCATCGTCTGCTGCCTCACCGACGACGGCCACCCCGTCGCTCTCCTCCTCGACGACGAACTCCGCGAGGCCCTCGGCCTGGTGCTCGCCGATCCGACCGACCAGCACGACTTCCACTTCGAGCAGGACATGGACGGCACCACGTACCGCATCCCCACCGAACCCGAGGACGCCGACACCCCGTGACCTGGCCCGCCGCCATCGCCCTCGCACTCGGCCTCATCGCCGCCGCCATGGTCGTGCTCTCCCAGCACGGCCTCGGCACCCGCACCACACCCCCCAAGGACCCCCCGGACGGAGACCGCCCATGAGCACCAAGACCCGCGCCCGCCGCCGCACCCCCAAGTCGGCCACCACACCGGCACCCCGCCTCACCCTCGTCGACCTGCGCCGCCCCCTCCCCGTGCGACGGATCGTCGGCCCCCCGAACACAGCCCAACTCGCCGAAGCCCGCGCCGCCCTCGCCTCCGCCATGGCCCGCCTCCCCATACCCGTCCTCGCCTGGCACGCCACCGGCAACCGCGCCTACGCCCGCCTCACCGACGGCACCCTCCTCACCCACGACGGCGACCACACCCCCCTCTTCACCGCCTGGACCCCCTGCCCCAACGGCGCCCACCACGCCACCACCGTCACCAACCCGTCCACCCTCCACACCGCCCGCATGGCCGCCCTCGACTGCACCGACACCCACGGCACCCCCATACCGGACCCGCCGGCCACCCCGATCGTGCGGACCCTCGCCGACACCCAGCCCCTCAACGTCACCCGCCTCCGCAACGAACAGACGAAGGAGCACCCCCAGACATGAACACCCTGATGGTCGAGATCGACGGCAAGAACCTGCCTCTGGCCTCCTGCGGATGGCTCCAGCGCGAGAAGTGCGGGTGCATCGTTGCCGCGCTCGTCGCCGTACCGACACGAGGCGTCGTGTACGCCACTGCGAAGCAGGCACACCAGCACCTCAGCAAGACCAAGCGCGAGCGCGACGAAGATGATCGCGCGGGCCGCTACATGGAACTCATCACCATGGCGCACTATCGCGAGAACCTCCGGGCCAACTGGGAATGCGCCCAGCACAAGCCGGGGCAGGTGACCACCGGTGACTGACCACGACTACATCGCCCAGCTCGCCGCCACCCTCGACCTCGCCGCCGAGTTCCGCATCCCCTGCCCCGGCCACCCCCTCGGCCCCTTCGCCGACCTCCTCGTCCAGAAGCGCCTCGACGGCCACGCCGACGGCTGGGCCATCGCCCTCGACGGCGACGCCTGGACCGGCACCCGCTGGGAGCACCGCGGCGTCCTCGCCCGCTCCGAGATCTACCGCTACACCCGCGACGAGGCACTCGCCGAAGCCCAACGGATCGCCCCGCTCGAGACCCAGCGCCACCACGCCCTCATCCGCGCCATCCAGCCCCGACACGAGGAGCCCCGCCATGGGTGACACCACCACCATCGAATGGACCGACCGCACCTGGAACCCGGTCACCGGCTGCACCCAAATCTCGGCCGGCTGCGACAACTGCTACGCCAAGACCATCGCCGAACGCTTCCGCGGCCACGCCGCGTTCCCCCACGGCTTCGACGTCCAGCTCCGCGCCCATAAGGTCAACGACCCCCTGTCCTGGAAGAAGCCCGCCAAGGTCTTCGTCAACTCCATGTCCGACCTCTTCCACAACGAGATCGACCAGGCCTGGATCGCCGACATCTTCGCCGTCATAGCCGCCTCCCGACGGCACACCTTCCAGCTCCTCACCAAGCGGCACGCCCGCATGCGGACCCTTCTCAACGACTCCCACTTCGTCGACCAGGTCCGCTCCCGCGCCATCGGCAAAGGCCTCGAACCGAGCGCCTGGGCCTGGCCGCTCCCGAACCTGTGGCTCGGAGTCTCCGTCGAGAACCAGCAGTGGGCCGACATCCGCATCCCCGCACTCCTCCGTACCCCGGCCGCCATCCGCTGGATCTCCGCCGAACCCCTCCTCGGCCCCGTCGACCTGAAGCAGGCCGTCAGGACCATGGGGAGCGAGCACGGCCACGGCCTGGACTGGGTCGTCGCCGGGGGAGAGTCCGGCCGGGGAGCCCGGCCCATGAGCCCTACGTGGGCCACCAGCCTCCGCGACCAATGCGCCCAGGCTGACGTGCCGTTCCTGTTCAAGCAGTGGGGCGAGTACGCACCCACCGGCTACCTCGTCATCGGCGGCACCAGCAAGGGCACCCTTCTCGTCGGCGACCCCGTCGACGACATCGGCCACCGCGTTGAGATCGCCAGGGTCGGCAAGAAGGCCGCCGGCCGCGAACTCGACGGCCGCCTCCACGACGACTACCCCGCCATGCGGTGAACGACTACGAGCGGTCCTGCTACGGCAAGACCCGCTTCCTCATCCGAGCCCACGCCAAACAACGCGCCAGCACCATCCGCCGCGAAGGCGGAGGCCACTTCCGCACCTACCAATGCCGCCACTGCGGCCTCTGGCACCTCGGCAACCTCCCCGGCCGCGCCTCACACCTCCGCACCACACCCCAAGGCGTCTACCACCTCAAGGACCTCACCACATGACCACGCCCCCGACCGTCATCGGCCTCGACACCAGCCTCACCGCCACCGGCATCGCCTCCAGCAACGGCTGGTGCCACGTCACCGGCTACACCGACAAGAACAACCCGATCACCAAGCTCCCCCACACCCAGCGCCTCGCCGCCATGGAACAAGTACGACGCGACGTCATCCTCCACATCGGTGAACCCGACCTCGTCGTCCTCGAGACCCCGGCACCCTCCCGCTCCGGTGGGGGCGCACACGAACGCGGCTGGCTCTGGTGGGAGGTCTACAGCCACCTCATCGCCCGCAACATCCCCATCGGCCTCATGTCCACGAACCAGCGGATGCTCTACGCCACCGGCAAGGGCGCCGCCACCAAAAACCTCATCGTCGACGCTGTTGCCCGCCGCTGGCCCACCTGGCCCACCAACGGAGACGACAACGCGGCCGACGCCGTCGTCCTCATGGCCGCCGGCCGCGACTGGCTCGGCCACCCCATCACCCCCATGCCCCAAGCCAACCGCGGCGCCATCACCAAGGCCGTCTGGCCCGACATCCCCACCGGCGTCGCCGCATGACCTGGATCGCCGCCGCCGCCTTCGTCCTCTACCTCGCCGGCATAGGCGGCCTCGCGCACCTCTGGCCATACGTCATCCGGCGCGACGCCCGACTGCAACTCGCCACCGACGTGAACCCCATCGCCGTCTCCCTGCTCCTCGCCCTCGTCACCGTCGCCTGGCCCGGCACACTCCCCGCGGCCGCGCTCGCCACCCTCACCCGGAGGACCCGATGACCACCCGAACCCGCCGTCCCATAACAGTCGCCGTTTCTGACCACTGGCGGGACTACGCGGTCTGCCAGACCGTAGACCCCGAGCTGTTCTTCCCCGATGGCCCCGGCGGTGCGACGAAGGCCAAGGCCGAGCAGGCGAAGCGTGTCTGCCAGGGGTGCCCTGTGCGGAGTGAGTGCCTCGACTGGGCCTTCGAGACGGGGCAGCAGTTCGGCGTCCTGGGCGGGCTGACGCAGGAGGAACGCTGGCAGCTGACCAAGGTGGCTCCTCGCAGTGCTGGTACCGCGATGGATCGGTGTGTGGAGTCCCGTGAGCAGATCCTCGCGTGGCGGAAGGCTGGGGTTGCGCAGCGTGTAATGGCGTCCCGGCTGAACGTGGATCGCACGGTCGTGAGCGCGGCGATCAGGCGGTTCGACCGTGACACGGCGGCCGCGCAGGAGGTGGCGGCGTGAGCGTGACGACGGAAGCGGAGCGCGCGGCGAATGCCCGGTGGCAGGCCCGCAGGCGCAGGCTGCAGAGCCTTGGCCAGTGGCAGCCCTTCGTGGACGCTGGCCCCGTGCGAGAGCACCTGCGGAAGGTCAACGCGGCCGGGATGCCGTACATGGCGATCTGTGAGCGCCTTGGCCTGGCTCAGAACTCGTCGCTGCAGCACCTGATGTGGGGCCGCGGGAAGTGGGGCCCCGGTCAGCAGGTTCGTCATGAGACGGCGGAGTTGATCCTGGCCTACTGGCCGTCGCTGCAGGACTTCCCCGATGCTGCGCGAATCGACGTTACGGGCACCCGTCGGCGGGTCGAGGCCCTGGCGGTACAGGGATTCTCCCGGCGTGCGATTGCGGAGCGCGTGGGGTTCGGGGCGACGCACTTCAAGAAGGTCGTGGGGCGTGATCGTGTGACAGCCCGCCTGGCCCGTGCGGTAGCCGCCGTGTACGACGAGTGGTGGAACGCTGATCCGCTGGAGCACGGTCAGACCCTGGCGTCGGTGACGCGCGTCCGTGCTGATGCCGCCAAGGCTGGTCTGCACTCGGCGTTGGCGTGGGACGACGACACGATCGACGACCCGCGGGCCGTGCCGATGACGGATGCTCCCGCGCCGGCTCCGGCTCAGGGAGGCGACGTGGTGGACCGGTTCCTGATGGGTGAGTCCGTCGTCCTGGATGCCGTCGGCCGCCGTGAGGCGATCGCGCACCTCATGGAGTGGACTTCGAAGACCCCGGAGGAGATCGGGGAGGAGCTGGGCATGTCGGCTGACGCGGTTAGTCGGTCGTGGGAGCGGACGAAGAAGAAGGCCCGCGAGGAGGGCCGCCGTGTGTGGCGGCGTGTGTATGTCCCGCAGCGTGAGCTGCTTCGTAGCGAGATGGAGAGTGCAGCGTAATGGCAGGCGAGACCGTGATCACGATCGTCGGGAATCTGGTGGACGACCCCGAACTGCGCTGGACACCGCAGCAGGTGGCGGTGGCGAAGTTCCGCATCGCGTCGACCCCGAGGACGTTCGACAAGCAGACGAACGAGTGGAAGGACGGGGAGGGCCTGTTCCTGACGTGCTCGGTGTGGCGGCAGGCCGCGGAGCACGTCGCCGAGTCCCTTCAGAAGGGGATGAGGGTGATTGTGCAGGGCCGGTTGAAGCAGCGGTCGTACGAGGACCGTGAGGGGGTGAAGCGCACCGTGTACGAGGTGGATGTTGAGGAGCTGGGGCCGAGTTTGAAGAGCGCGACCGCTGTGGTGACGAAGGCCGGCGGTGGGCGGGGGCAGGATGCGTATCAGGCGGCGCGTAGGGAGCAGGGGGCGGCGTCGGTGGGGGATCCGTGGTCGGCGTCGACGCCGGGCGCGCAGGGGGCCGGTGGCGGGGCGTGGGGTGGGGGAGGGGAGGAGGAGCCGCCGTTTTGATGGTGGGTGTTGGCGTGGGGCCCGTTCCCGGGTGGGGGCGGGCCCTTTGTCGTGGGGTGCTGAACCCTTCTCTCCCAACATATTGCATCTGCACTATGTTGGGAGTAGTCTGGCAGAGCCGACAACGAACCACCCACCACCACCTGGGGGACACGTGACCACACTCCGCCTCATCGACCCGAACGGCTACACCGTCCCCGGCAGCGTCATCACCGCCTCCGACGGCGCCATCGACGAGACCCGCGCCTACCTCACCGGCACCCTCGCCGCCCAGCACGCCGCCGACTGGGCCGACTTCGGCTACGACCCCCGGAACTACACGATCCAGGACAGCTAGCCCCCAGACCGGCTCCCCACCCCCCGGGGGAGCCGACCGCCCTCCCCTCCAACTCCCCCTCCAGAAGGGGAGGGCAACCTCGGGCAGGCACCCGGACACGCGGCCCGCACGGCCCCCCTTCCGTGCACCGACCCGCTTCCGACGAGTGCCGCCCAACCCCCGGCCGGACGCCCCAACACCCCCTTCCCGGGGCGTCCGGCCCCACCACCCAACACGTCTGGAGGCACCGCCATGTCCGACACCCTGCTCCGCGCCCTCGACCTCATTCAGCCCGGCGACCTCGTCCAGTACCACGGCAGCAAGACCAAGCACCACGGCCTCCTCCTTGCCGAGCCGTGCGACTGCCCCCACTGTCGCTACGCCGACCTCCAGGGCAGCAACGACTCCCGCTACCGGCTCTACGACCCCTTCTCCGATCTGCCGGGCCTGTGCGTTCTGCGCTGCGTCCGCCGCCTGTCCATCACCCGCTCCACCGCCAACGCCTGACCGCCAGGAGACCACCGCCCATGCCCGAGCCCCAGACCTCCCCGAACGGCTGCCGCATTTGCGGCCTCGGGCCGCGGAGCCACGCCCGGCAGTGGAAGCCCCCGGCCAGCTGGCACCCCTACGAGCCGCCCACCGAGTCACTGATCAAGCTGCGCATGCTCGCCCGCCGACAGGCCCGGCTGAACGCAGGCCCCCCGATCCACCACGCCGCCACCGCATGGGCGCCCGACCCTGGCGGGGAGAGCGCAGAACCGTACTGCGCCGACTGCGGCTCGACCGCATGCCCGCGCTGGAACCGGATTCACGACCGGCTTCACCTTCAGCGCCAGGGCCTTCGCCGCTGGCCTCGCCGATCCACGCCGACCGGCCCGTGGGGCGGCGACCAGCCCTGGCCGTTCTGACCCACCACACCGCGAAGGAGCGGCACATGCCTGGCACCGTCCCCCTGCTCCCCCCGACCACCGGCAGTGCCGTCTCTCTCGACATCCAGGCCCTCACCGTCGGCCCCCGGTTCCTTCGCACCCGGGGGATGTCCCGCTGGCACCGGCCCCGCTCCGGTAGCCGACATGGCGGCCGGGACTGCTACACCGCCTGGTGCGGCTACAGCATCGGCTCCAGCGACCGCGCGCCCGTCCTCACCGCCGAAGGAGTCCCCGCCGGGGAGCTGGTGTGCGCGACGTGTGAGGGCCGGGCGATCGGCGCCGGCCAGGAGGAACAGCCCCCGGGCGGCCGGCGCCTGGTGTTCGGGCCGCGGGAACTCCAGCTGCCGAAGAACTGCCCCGGCTCCCGGCGCGCGCTCCTCGCACCCCTCCCGGGCGGGACCACGGCCCGCTGCCTCCTGTGCGGCGACACCCACCCGGTCCGGGCGATGGGCGGCCCGTACAACCCGCGCATCGCGCTCATCCAGCACCCGCCCGGCGAGCGCCTGGTCGAGCCGTGCCCGTTCCACCGCTGGCGCCAACCCACCCTCACCGACGGGGCCGTGTCCTGCACGTGCGGCCGCCCCATGCCAACCCCCGCCGCCTGACCCAGGAGACCCACATGCCCGAGTACCACGACGACAGCCTCGACCTCCTCCACATCGACCCGAACCCCGACGACACCACGACCTGGTGCCACTGGACCGACTGCGAATTCGACGCCGACGAACCGCACGACCACCCCACCGCCTGACCCCCCAATCCGCCTCCACAGGAGCCCGCCGTGAAGATCGCAGGACCCGCCGCCCTCACCGCCTACATCGCCACCATCCCCGCCGCGAACCTTGCCGTCACCCACTTCGGAGCCGTCCCTGCCGGCTTCGGCCAGGCCGCCCCTGCGGGCGTGTACCTGGTCGGCCTGGCGCTGGTCCTGCGGGACCTGGCCCGCGAAGCTCTCGGCCGTGGCCCCGTCCTCGCCGCGATCATCGTCGGCACGGTGCTGTCGTTCTGGCTCGCCGACCCGGAGTTCGCCCTCGCCTCCGCCGCCGCGTTCGCAGTCGCCGAGACTCTCGACTTCGCCGTTTACGAACCGCTCCGCCAGCGCGGTCTGCTCACCGCCATGCTCGCCTCGAACGCGGTCGGACTCCTCGCCGACAGCCTGATCTTCCTCAAGCTCGCCTTCGGAAACTTCGACTACCTGCCCGGGCAGATCCTCGGCAAGACGTGGATGACCCTCGCGGCCGTCGCCGTCATCACCCTCATCCAGAAGCTCCAGGCCCGGACGGCGGTTGCCTAGCCATGAAGTTCATGCTCGGTACCCACATGGCGAACTGGCTTTGGGACGACGACCCGCGCCTCGATGGCGTGACGCTGTTCATTTCCCGCAACCGGCTCGCCAAGCGCGTCAGCCCCTTCCCGGCTGCGCGCCGCGACTGGGCTCTCGACTCGGGTGGGTTCACCGAGCTGAAGGACCACGGAGGCTGGCGCCTTACCCCAGAGCAGTACTCCGAGGAGGTTCGCCGCTACCGCGACCAGCTGGGCCGGCTCCTGTGGGCCGCGCCGCAGGACTGGATGTGCGAACCGTGGGTGATTTTCGGCGGCACCCATAACGGTCAGCACTTCGCCGGAACCCAAGAAGCCCGCGGCATCAACGCTGGCGAACCCGACGACCTCTCCACCGCCGTCCGCGTTCACCAGCAGCTCACCGTCCAGAACTACCTCGAGCTCTGCCGTGTCGCCCCCGACCTGCCATGGATACCCGTCCTGCAGGGCTGGACCCTCGCCGACTACCAGCGCTGCGCCGACCTGTACGAGGAAGCCGGCGTCGACCTTGCCGCGGCACCAGTCGTAGGACTCGGATCCGTCTGCCGCAGGCAGGCCACCCAGGAGATAGCCCGCATCGTCGACCACTTCTACGCCCGTGGCCTGAGCCTGCACGGCTTCGGCGTCAAGACCGATGGCCTGGGCGATTACGGCGACCAGCTCGTGTCCGCCGACTCGATGGCCTGGTCCGTCGGCGGCAGGCGCAATCCGAAGCTCTCCGGCTGTACCCACCGGGGGAAGAACTGCGCCAACTGCGCGACCTACGCCCTCCGCTGGCACCAGCGGATCGTGAACGCCCCACCCGCCTGGCGACAACACGGTCTTTTTGCCGCCTGACCGCCTCGTAGTACCTGCCGGCCCGCCCCACCCGAACCCACGAAGGAGCACCACATGGCCGACCAGCCCGCCAGCAAAGTCACCATCACCCTCGACACCGCAAGCAGCGACCGCCAGTTCCCCGTCTACCAGCTGAGCATCAACGCCGTGAACGACGAGGACCGCGGCCACGGCTACCGGCTCATGGGCCCGAAGTACATCGGCCGGTCCCGGAACCTGCGGACCGTGGAGCTCACGCAGCGGGACGCCGACGAGATCCGTGCCGTGCTGGACGAGGTGTTCCCGCCGCCGCCCGCCGCCTGAGCACGCAGCAGCCCGCCCCGCAGGCAGCGCGGGGCGGGCACCCTCCGACACTACCCAGAAGGGCCACACCATGACCGACCCCGACGTCCGCCAGGTCCTCGTTCACCCCGCCGTCTGGCCCCACCTCGAACTGTGGCTCGCCACTCGCGGCCTGGTCCTCGGGCGCGTGCCCGTCGAGGACGACCTGCCCACCTACGCCATGGTCCTGGCCGCACCCGGCGACGCCGAGAAGGTACTCCCCGCCGGGGTTCGGGACGCCGCCCGCCAGGCCGCCGAACAACCCGCCGCCGAGCCGCTCCGAGTTTGTTCCTGCGGGGACGCTGCGCCGCACACCTTCTGCACCCCCGCCGCCGGGGAGCAGGACGCCGGGCAGCCGGCCGAAGCCGAGTTCACCGAGGCGCGCGCCGCGTTCATACAGATCGGCCAGACGCCCGCCCTTCAGGGCCTGCGCGTCGAGCTGCACATCGAGGGCTACCCGCCGCTGGTCGGCAACTACGCCGGCGCCGGGATGCGGCGCATCGACGACGGGGTCATGGCGATCGAGCCCACGCTGCTCTTCGCCTACGAGGACACCAGCCAGGCCGACGAGGCGGCCACCCCGTGACTGCCGTCCTCGACTTTCTCGCGGCGGCCGCCACGGTCGCCGCCTGGTCCCTCCACCGCACCCACGAGAAACGCAGGAGCGCCCGATGACCGACCCCACGCCCGCCGACAGCTGCCGCCCCATCGAGGTTGATGGCGAGACCGTCCTTGTCCGAGGTAGCGGCGACTGGACCGACGAGGACCAGCGCCACTTGGCGGAGATCGTGCGCGCCGCCAAGCGCCGGTACGAGACGGAACACCCCGCCGAGCCCGCCCGCCGGCACACCGTCGACACCGCGCAGCTGCTCAACCTCGCCGACAGGGCCGAACGCGGACCGCTCACCGACGCCGAAGCCGCACGACTCCGCAACGGGATCGCCAAGCTGCACACCCGCATCGACGAGTACCGCGATTCCCGCCGCCGCTGGATGGATGCCGCCTACGCCGACCGGCGCTGCGCCCTGGAGCAGCAACAGCGCGCCGAGCAGGCCGAGGCCAAGGTCGAACGCGTCCGCGCCCTCCACAGAAATGACGCAGGGCTGTGCGCCGAGTGCACTGGCAGCCACGGCGAGCCATCCCCCTGCGCCACCATCCGAGCCCTCGACGAGCAGCAAGAGCGGCAGCCCGGGGAACCCGCCCGCGCGCGATGCCGCTGCGGCCATGCCCGCGACCTCCACAACGACACCGACTGCGCCGGCTGCACGGGCGAGGGCCGGATCCTCGCCCCGCACGCCTTCATCGCCGGCCCCTGACCCCGCGCACAGCCATGGGGGCGCGCCCAGTCCGCCAAGACCAGCGGGCGCGCTCGCACACAAGACGACCCAAGGAGAAGGACATGACCGACATCAGCACCGACCGTGAACCCGAGCCCGACACGTCATCCGCGACGCTCCTCGCCGACCTTGCGCAGATCCACACCCGTACCGTCGCCTCCCCGCTGCCGCAGCACCCGGGCCACTTCGGCTGGCAGATGATGGCCGGCTCCCTGGCCGCCGGGTTCTCCGTCGCGCTCTACGAGTTGGCCAAGGTGGATCCGGAGCAGGCGGAGCGCGTGGCGGCCTGGTACCACGGCCCATTCGGCGTCGGCGACGGCCCGAACCCGCTGGCGTACTCCGCGTGGGCTGAGAAGCACATCGCGGGGAGCCCGGAAAAGTTTCAGGAGTGGGTGGACGAGGCCTGGGAGCAGGCGGCCGCGGCGAATGCGGCGGTCGAGCCGGACGGTGGCCAGTGACCATGCGGACACCCCCGGGCCTGCCACTGGAATGTGGCGGGCCCGCCCACCATCCGGCCCGCGCCTATCCCCGCCGGAACCTCACTGACCCGCGCACCTACATCACAGGCCGACAGCGGCAGATCCTCGCCCTCGCCGCGAACGGCAACACCAACCGCGCCACAGGACGCGCGCTGGGGATCTCGGAGGAGTCAGTGAAGTCGCATATGCAGCTGATCCTCCGGAAGCTTCGTGTCCACGACCGGACGCAGGCGGTCGCCGTTGCCCTCGCGATGGGTGTGCTGGACCTGGAGGACATCTCGGTTCCCGAGGGTGCCAACCGCGGTTACCGCGACGCTGTGTAGCCGAGTTCGGGTGCTTGTCTCGCCGTCCTCGGGCCCGAGACCCGTACCCGCAAGTAGAACCCGCGCTTTCGTAACCCGCCGTCACATCACCGTGGAAGGACATTTTATGACGACGCCAGCCCTTGAGGCCCGGCTGCGCCTTGCCCAGCAGCACGTCCATACCGCAGACGCTGAGCGCGCCGAGACTGCGGCCCAGCTCCTTGAGGCGCGGGCCATGGTGGAGCGCGCGAATGCCCACGCGGCGCGTACATATGCCGAGGCGGTGCACGCTCGGGCCGCGGTTGAGGCTGTGCGGCGCCTGTGCCAGGTGACCATCGATAGCTCTGTTCGTGTCCAGGCTATCGAGCAGGCCCGGGACACCCTGGCCGTGGTCGAGCGGTGCATGGACGACTCGGCAAGCCCAGGGGACGCGGCGTGGGGGTCGGTGTGGCTGCACGGGAACTGGCAGTACCTCACGAGCAAGATGACGACCCCGGAGAGGGAGCACGCTGCGGACGCGGTCGCGCGTTGGTCGGCCGAACTTGCCGCGCTCGACGGCGACCAGGAGCGTGGCGAGCCGGAGGGGCTGCGCTGGTGGCGGGAGGCGGGCCGGTGACGGGCGCGGGACGCTCGGCGGCCGCGCGGGCCGCTGAGTTACGTGCCGGGGCCCGCAGGGGCCTGTGGCGGCGTCTCCTGGCCGTGCTCGGCTTCGGGAATCCCTCCCGCTCAAAGGAGGCTGACCGCTGGGACATCGGCGCCGCAGCCGAGCAGGAGACGGGCCGGATACTCGCCGGACTCGAGGCGGCCGGCTGGCACATCAGGCACGATCTGGCGCTCCCCGGCTCGCGGGCGAACCTCGACCACGTCCTGGTGTCGCCGTGCGGGACCGCAGTGGTGGTGCTGGATACGAAGCGGTGGCATCGCGGCCGTACCACGGCCCTGGTGCGGGGGCGGGTGCACTGCGGACGGGAGGACCGGCATCGGCAGGTTGAGGCGGTTGCCTCGTACGCGCGGCGTACCGCTGGCGTGCTCGGCCTGCCTGCGGGCGCGGTGTGGCCGCTCCTCGTCGTTCACGGTTCCCCGATCGTGGGTGGTCGGCTGGAGGCCCGGGCGCCGGGCTGGGACGGGGTGGTGCACGTGCTTGGGCCCGAGTGGCTGGTGCCGACCCTGGCGGCCGCGCCCCGGCGGCGGGATCCGCGGCGCGCGGCCGCGCTGGCCGCACGTGTCGATGAGGTGCTGCGGCCGTACTGAGGGCGTGGTGAAAGTCGCGCGTAACAAGTCAGGGCTGGCGCCCCATAACTAAGGCAGAGAAGGCGGCACGTCTGGCCGTCCTCACAGATGAATGCAGGAGCGGTAGTGGCCCGGCGTTGGTTGCGTCGGGCCTTGTCGTGTGTGGGTGGTGGCTGGGCATGGCCACTCACCTACCCAATTAACCCTTGACGACATCAAGGGTTACGGTCAGAATATCTATAGACGACGTCAAGGGAACGAGGTAGCTTAGTGAGCAACAAGGACATCCGCCAGCTCATCAAGAAGCTGGAAGCCCAGGGGTTCGACGTGAACCCCACCAAGAACGGCCACTACCGGGTGTCGAAGAACGGAACCAGCGTCACCACCCTGCCGGGCACGCCCTCGGACCACCGCAGTATGAAGAACTGCATGGCCCACCTGAAGCGAGCCGGGTTCAAGCCCTAACCGAAAAGGTCCGCCCGGGAGGCACCCCGGGCGGACCGCAACACCCCGTCCCAGACGACGATCAAAGGAAGAGGAGCTGACCACAATGTCCCAGGCGTGGAGTGTCTGCGTCGAGCTGGATGCCCGCGACGTCGCCGACGACACCATCGACGACCTGCATGAGCGCCTGATCGACGCATCCCCGGCCGTCGGTAACGCTCCGAACGGCAACCTGTCCGTACGGGTCTTCGTCGACACCGCAACCGCCCGGCAGGCCATCGACACCGCCCTCAAGACAGTCACCGCCGCCGCCCGCACCCAGGGCATCAGCGCTCCCGTCGTAGGCGTCGAGGTCCTCACCGAAGCTGAGCTGGACCGCCGCAACGCCGAGCCGTTGATCCCTGAACTTGCAGGTATCGGCGAGATCGCCGAGATGTTCAGCGTCAGCCGTCAGCGCGCCACCCAGCTCTCCCAGCGCGCCGACTTCCCCCCGGCCGTCGCACATCTGAAATCCGGTCCGGTCTTTGTCCGGGAGCAGGTGGAAGCGTTTGGGAGGCGCTGGGACCGTAAGGGGGGCCGGCCGCCGAAGCCGGTCGACTTGAGCCCCGGTGAGCGGGACCTCCTGGCGGCCTTGCGCGTGGCACGGAACTCCCTGGTCCACGGTGACAAGCGCCCGCCGGAGACGATCCTGTCGGCGATGGGTGAGGCCGGTGCAGCCCTCGCTAAGGAGATCAGGAAGCTGGACGTGCCGGACCTTGCGACGGGAGTCGTGCTGCTCGCCTACGAAACGGAGAGGGGTGGCATGGCCTCGGCCTTGCAGAAGCTGCGCCGCGAGCGCCTCATCGCAGTCCTGGAAGAGGGGCAGCAGGAGGGCGATGCGGTGGCTGTGTCCGTGGAGCTCACCGCCAAGGGGGAGCGGATCGCCGCAGCCCACTAACCTCATGCTCTGGCGTCGTCCAAGCGGCCCGCCACCCGCTATCTGGGGTGGCGGGCCGCTTTCGCGCGTGCGGAGGAGTCAGTCCCAGTTGGGGTCTGCGATCCCCCAGCCGCTGTCACCTTGAATCGCGCCCCAGTTGTTGTCGTGCATGCTCATCCCCTCCCTGCCCGCCGGGCGGCTCTGCGTCCGGTCGGGTGACCGTATCGCGTGGCGGCGGGTCTCACTACGCCCCGCTATTCGAACAGGCGTAGTATTTCAGCCGTGGCTGATACCCCCTTCCCCAGTGACCTGCTGACCGCCCAGCTCGCCCTTCACCAGGCCCGCGCCGAGTACGCCGCGTTCTGCCGAACGCTGCCGTGGTCGGTAGAGCCGACGCCCGGCTGGCCCGGTGAGGTCCACCCGCACACCGGCGTCGTCACCGGCGGCCGTGAGGACAGCCCCGGGTACACCGACGAGCAGAAGGCAGAGTACGAGCGCCTCTCCCGCCTGGTCCGGGACCTGTCGATCCAGGTGTCCACCCACCCGCACTGGGAGAACCTCACGGGCGAGGCCCTGGTCACGGCCCGCATGGTCCTGAAGCACCACCCGGACGCCGTGCCGGCCGGTGTCGCGGCCGCGTAGCCGAGGGCGGCAGAACGTCATGGAGATGTCGATACCGGAGCGGCTCGAGAAGCAGCGCGCGGTGCTCCAGTGGCTCGAATACCAGGCGGCCCAGACCAAGCGGACGATCCGCGAGCTCGAGGCCCAGGAGAGGGAAGAGAAGCGGCGCCGGGAGGTCGCCCGCGCCGAGATGATGTGGAAGGTGTTGCCTTCCCGCGCGGCCGAGGGTCAGCCGATGCTGCACCGCGGCGGGTGTCACGTCGACCCACGGCAGACGGGCCTGCTGTCACGCGACGAGGTCGTCGTTGCCTTCCAGGAGTTCCCCGCCCTGGAGCTGTGCGAGATCTGCGCTCCGTGGGGCAGCTTGGGTATCGACAAGCCGGCGCCGAGACGGCTGCCGGGCGGCGACACCCCCTAGCCGCGTGCGGGAGGCTACTCGGACGGCAGCCGCCGTGCGAGGTCGGCCGCGAGTTGTCCGGCGGCCTGGCCCCGGGGCGTGAGGTCGAGCGTCTCCAGGAGTCGCATGTAGCCGATCGCGGCCCGGGCCTCGGTCGCGGTGAGCACGGGGATCAGGGGCTCGGTCGGGTAGTCGCCGGTCACCGGCTGCGCAGTCTCCACACCGGATCAAACGGCGGTTGCCCCGGTAGGACACGACCGTCCGCTCAGGCGGATTTCCGGCGGCGGGCGGTGGTCTTCTTGGCGGCCGTCTTCTTCGCTGGCGTCTTCTCGGGCGCAGTCTTCTTGGCCGCGGTCTTCTTCTTCGGCTTCGGCATCTCGTGGACGGTCCCGGCCTGCCCGGTCTCGCCGCGGGACTCCTTGGCCTTCGCCACGGACTCCTGCAGGGCGGCCATCAGGTCGACGACCTTCCCGGCCGGCGCGGCTTCTTCCCCCATCGGCTTGGGCTGGCGGTGTTCGGCCTTCGCGTCGATGACTTCGACGAGAGCGTCCCGGTAGTGGTCGACGAGCTCCAGGTCGGCCAGGTGCTCCGTGCTCATGGTGTCCATGAGCGCGAGGGCGCCTTCGATCTCTTCCTCGGTGAGGGGCGTCTCGTCGGGGCGGAGCTCGTCCGGGGAGCGGATCTCGTCGTCCCAGTGCATCGAGTTCAGCAGCAGGGCGTCGTCCTTGATGCGGAGCATGCCCAGGCGCTCGCGGCCGCGGAGGGCGAACTTGGCGATGGCGACCTTGTCCGTCCGCTCGAGCGCCTTACGCAGGAGGACGTACGGCTTGGCCGCGACCTGACCGTCGGCGGTCAGGTAGTAGTTGCCTTCGCCGAGACGGATCGGGTCGATGCTCGTGCGGTCGACGAAGGCGACGATGTCGATGGCTTTCGCGGTCGGCAGCGGCATCTCGGCGAGCTCGTCATCCGTGATGGGGATGACCTGGTCCTTGGAGACTTCGTAGCCCTTGCCGATCTCGTCCTGCCGCAGCTCTTTGCCGTCGATGTCGCACACCTTGCGGTAGCGGATCCGGCCGCCGTCCTTGATGTGGATCTGGTTGAAGCTGATCCCGTGGGACTCGGTCGCAGGCTCGAGCTTCACGGGGATCGTGACCAGGCCGAACGTCACGGCCCCGCTCCAGATCGGACGACCGGGCATCGATACCTCCAGGTGCCCCCCTGGGGTCTGACCTCAGGCTATGCAGATGCTCCTGGTGATCGCACGCCATCGCAGGCTGGTCGGCGGCCCCCACCCACCGGGAGGCGCAGGGCAGGGCGAACGACTGTCGGGCATAGGGTGCGGGCCCGGCACATGCTCACGACGGTACGAGCCGGGTCTGACAGTGCTGGGCGCGCGCCGGCTCGGCCGGTGACTTCGTGCAGCGGCTCGGTTAGGGGTACCTGCGGTCGCCCGCGATCATCTCCGTGAGTACCAGGTCGCGGGCGATGTCGTCCCCGTCGGCGGGCCATCCGTATCGCCCGTACGTTAGGTGTCGGGCGAGGGCGTCGACGAGGTGTTCACGTACGCGCGGATCCGACCACCCCCACTCCATCGCGTCGGCCAGAAGGTCCACCGGCGGGAACGCGAGCAGGTACCGCAGTGGGCGGTCGCCCCACTCGTGGTCGCTGTAATGGGCGAGCGCGGCACGCATCGCGGCCACGGTCGCCGGACGCTCGGGACGGTCCTCCTCCCAGTCCCGCTCTGGCTGGTCCGTGGCGTCCAGACCGTCGGTGACCGCGCGGTACCCGCGCGGGCCGGTGACGATGCCGTCGCTGCCGTCGCGGCTGCGGGCATACCACTCGTCCAACCTGGCTGCGGCTCGCAACGCGTCCACGGGTCCACCCCGGCTGTGCCCCCGCCGCCCGCTTGCCGCCCATGCCGCCTCGTCCGGCGCCCACTTCTCGTGGGCCGACTGGCGCGTCATCCCGGCAACTCCGCCGATCTGTTCCCAGGTCGCTCCGCACTCCCGGCTGGCGATCACCGCGCGCACGAGCAGAGTGGTGAGGAACTTGTCGCGGATCGTCAGGACGTCGCGCAGGTAGCACAACGGATCAGAGCGGCGCTCCTCGTACACGGTGGGCACCAGGCCGCGTGCGAGTTCGGCGACGACGCGGGCAGACTCGGCGACGGCCACCACGGCCTCGTCGCGGGGTGACAGTTGGGGCTTCCCGGGATTCCTATTTGTCATGTCGCCACGCTACACCTGTCTGTCAGGTCCAGCCTGACAGGCGGGCGAATCGGCGCGGAATTTGTGGCATATGCGCGAGTGCCCGTCCCGTGTGCTGCCCGGGACGGGCACTGGCTGGTGCGAGTGGGCGTAGCGCTCTGGCAGGAACGATTTTGTTTCTCGGGGCGGTTACTCGCCGGGCTTGACCTGCACGATCTCCACGCCGGTCGCGCCTTCGGCTTCGAGTTCGGCCTTGCGGGCCTCGGCGCTCGTCTGGCCGTAGCTGACTGCCGAGGTACGGGCCTGCCCGTTCTCGGTCCAGTGAAGTCGGTAGTTCACCATCGCTGCTCTCCGCTCTCCCATGGGGTAGGCCCGGCGGTGGCATCGGCTTCGAGGTGATGGGCGCCGCCGGGCTCCGTACAGGGTGGCATCCGGCACTGACAGCAGGGCCCTCCCCGGTCGGCCCGGGGAGGGCCCTGCTGCTACGCGAATGCCCCGCTTGCGACGAGACCGAGCACGGACAGCGCGATCATCGGGATACCCAGGACCGCCGCCTGCTGCCTCATCACGCGACCGGCCACGACCTGACCGACGACCGCCACGGCCAGGAGCCCGAGCGCCTTCTGATTCCTCGACATCAACATCACCTCCCTTCTGTACGAGTTGGCGCGCAGTGTGACAGGCGGGTCTGACAATCGGCCCGGGGCAGCGCAACGCCCCCTGGCCGGTTGGGTGGCGAGGGGGCGGGGGAGGTCGGTGTCAGGCGGTCCAGGTTCCGCGAATCGCGGCGGTGGAGAACCCGGGGCCGAACGCGACAGCGAGGCCGCGGGCGCCGGCCGGGGGCGGGTCGAGGTGGGTGCGTTCGAGGACGCGGAAGACGCTGACGCCGCCCAAGTTGCCTTCGTCGCGCAGGGTGGCGGTGCTGTGGCGGGCGTCGTGGTCGGTGAGGCCGAGCGCGTGGGCGGTGTCGGTGATGATGCGGGGGCTGCCCGGGTGGATGACGGCGAAGTCGAGCGTCTGGTCCTTGCCGAGCCAGTCGGTGAGGGCGGGCAGGACGTCGTCGGCCGCCGAGAGGGCTTCCTTGGTGGACTCGAAGTGGAAGCCGTCCGGGGCGATCCGGCCGTGGTAGCGCTCGAGGCTGTCGGGCAGGACGTACTCGAAGGTGTCGCCGGGCTCGTCGACGCGCAGGCCGGGGCCGTAGGGCTCATCCGAGACGATGCACGCGGCGGCGGAGTCACCGAACAACGCCTTGTAGATCATCGCTTCGATGGATGTGTCGTTGTGGTTGTAGACGCTGGAGATGACCTCAGCGGCGACGACGAGGACCTTGCTGCCGGGGTGGCCGCGGACCATGTCGATGGCGCGGATCAACGCTTGGGTTCCGCCTGCGCAGGCGAGGGTGGTGATCGCGGACCGCTGGATGGTGGGGCGCAGGTTCAGCGGGTTGATGAGCTGGATGTCGAGGTTGGGGACGGACCAGCCTGTGGAGTGCGCGGTGATGAGCCCGTCGATGTCGGCCATGTTGTCGCGGTCGCGGTCGAGGCCTGTTTCGGTGAGGGTGCGGCGGGCGGCTTCGGTGGCGAGGGCGAGGGCGTCTTCGAAGGCGGCGAACGCGCGGTCGTCGATGGGCGCGGTCCCGGAGACGGTGGGGGAGTCCAGGGGCCTTGTGAAGTATCTGGTGTCGACGTTCAGGCCTTGGAGGATGCGGGGTATCGACTTGCGCCGGGGGTGGTCGGGGTGGCGCTGGAGGATGTCGTTGACGATGTCAGCGGTGGCCACCTTGTGGGTGGGCAGGACGGTGTGCGGTCGGGAGATGTAGATCGGCATGGTGACCTCCGGTGCGAGGGGGTGGCGGGCGCGTGAGGTGGCCACAACCTATGTCACGGGTCAGGGGGGATTCCCCCTGACTGATGGTTATATGTCGAGTGCGTGGAGCATCGGGGTTCGGGTGTGGACCTTCTTCGTTCCCGGGTGCCACAGCAGGATGATCAGGCGGGCGCCGGGGGCGGTGAGCGGCTGCGCGGCGCACATGGTGACGTAGCCGGGGCCTTCGAGGGCGTGGTTGAGGGGGCGTTCGTCGCCGTCGGGGTGCATGTGCGCGCCCGGGTTCGCCCACAGCGGGCCGAGGTCAGGGTCGGCGCGGACTTCCTTCTCGATCTGCCGAAGCGTTTCGTCATTGGGGCGCAGGGCGAGGCCGGCGCGGAGCTGGGGCAGGACGAGCGGCGCCCAGGCGGTCTTCCAGTCGGTGAGGGTGATGCGTGCGTCCTGGTCGAGGAGCATCCAGCGCATGGTGTTGCGGGGGATCCGGCGGCCGGGGAACAGGTCAACCCACTGCTGGTTGTAGGTGACCAAATTCCAGGACGCGTCGGTGACGTACGCCATGTGCCCGATGCCTTCGACGGCTTCCTTCCACACGCCGGGGACCTCGAGGCCGGAGGCCTGGTTGAGGGGGCCCGGGGGGTCGCCGATGCCGGAGTAGCGGCACAGGGCGACCCATTCCTGCTCGTTGAGGCCGAGGAGGCGGGCGACCTGTTCGAGGTAGCCGATCGTGGGGTTCGACATGGCGCCGGTCTCGAGCCGGTTGTAGGTGCCCTGGGCCCGGTTGGTGAGCTCGTCGATCTGCTGCTGGGACAGGCCGGGCGCGCGGCGGCCGCTGCCGGCCTTTCTGCGGGTCAGTCCGAGGGCTTCCGGATCGATCAGGTCCCGTCGCTCCCGGAGGAGATTCTGCAGGGCCTTCTTGTTCATGCTCAAAGTTGTGTCCCCCACGTACCGTGCGCATCGTTGCGCCTGGAGTCTAAATAGTTGCAGCGGGTTTCGTAATAAAAACAGTCCGTAGATAACAGGACCGTGGACGCGCAAGCTAGAGGTGTGCCCGCCGCTGACCTGCCGGGAAGCTGGCAGCGGAGGTCACAGTGCACCATCCCGGTACATTCCGTGGGGCGGGGACGCATGTCCGTTGAAACGCCTCGGGTGAATGCTCCGGATCCCCTTGCGGAGTTCCGCCGGGAGTGCAGTGGACGGTGCCGTAATCCGCAACGGGTTGGAGCGGATTTCGCAGCACGGTGTCGTTCCGCTTCGCTTCCCGGGCGGTTCCCGCGGGTCCTTGTCTGCGGCTGGTGTCGACGTCACGACGGTGCGTCTTCGACGCCGGCCGCTGCGGGGGCCGGTATGACTCCCCCGTCGGCCGGTCCCCGCGCCCCAGGTTCAGTAGCCCTGCTGCTGGACCGTGCTGGCTGGGCGGCTCCCTTACCGTCCGGCCGGTGCCGGCTCTGGTGGCTCCCTCGCCGCCGGGGCCGTCCGGCCCGGGTGACTCCTGTCGCCCGGGCCGTTCTGCGCTGCAACGTGGCTGGGTGGCTGGCGAGTCGGTCAACGAGAGCACCTCTCCTGGGAGTTCGGGCACGGGTGTAGGACAGGCGTGGGGGGTTGATGCGCGTCTGCCCCGAAAACCGTGACCGGCACACCCCGGCAGCATCGCACACGCGTACGAATAGAGCTTGTGGGTGGGGCCGTGTCGAGGCTTCAGCTGTCCTCGGCAGGGTCTTCGACGAGCTCGTGCTCGCTCTCCGGGTAGCCGCACCCGCCCGCGCCGTAGAACTGGGCGCGGCACGGGCCCGGGCCCTCGTAGGTGTGGTGGGTGATGAGCCGGTGCTGGCCTTCCTCGCGGCGAACCGCGGCCATCACGTCCTTCGCGAGCGTTTCAGCCCACCCGCCCGGCACCATCGGGTTCCCCGCCGGCCAGGACATCTTCACGATCTGCTCCAGCACCGCCGGGTACCGCGGATCCTTCTTCGCGTCGCGCCGCGCGGTCGGGTTGAAGTCGGTGATCGGTCTCATCCTGCGGCTCCTCGTCGTCGCGGCGGATCGGGATCGTGGTCTGCCCGTTCAACGGTTCCGGGGTCGGGGCGGTCAGCTGCCGCTCCAGGGTGGTCAGTCGGGCGCGGGTCTCAGGTGTTGTCACCCTCATCCTCCGTGGGGAGTGCTGGCTGAAGTTCCTCGTGGCCCTTCTGCTCCCACTGCCGCCGGTAGGAACGGACACTGTCGGCACAGTCCTGACGAGCGTGGAAGACCGCCGAGTGGTCGCCGAGGTCGGGCCGCCACAGGTTCGGGCCGGGGAACCGTACGGCCTTCATGCGGGAAGTGATGGGCTCTCCGCAGCTGAGGCAGCAGCCGGCCGGGATAGACATGAGCGTCTCGGTCTTGGCCATCTCCGCTTCGACGCGGGCTTCGGTGGTGACGTGGGTGCAGGGCGGAACCTCGTTGCACAGGCGGCAGACGCTGTAGTGCTCGGGCAGGACGTAGAACGGTCGGTCGGCGCGCACGGCGTAGTGCTGGGGCTTCGCGTTCGGCTGGTCGGCGGGCCGCAGGGCAATGACGAGGGGCCGGTGCTTCCAGGTGGCTTTCTCGGGCTGGGGCCCCACGTCGCGGCCGGCCATGAACTGCTCGGTCCACCACTCGGTGTACCGCGTCCACTCGTCCTCGAAGTGCTGGGGCCGCAGGTCCAGGGGACGTTCCTTGATCTCGACGACCTCGTGGGCACGCCGCCTGCCGAACACGATGATCGTGCCGGGGCGGATGCGGGTGGAGTAGTCGGTCTCCCGGAGGTGCGGCATGACGTTCTCGCCGGGCAGGTGTCCGGTCTTTCGTGTCTGCTCCGGGCGCCATTCGTTCACGACGCCGAACGGGATCCTCACGGTGCTCCCTCTTCGATCTGCTGCGCGGTTCTGATGGCGTTGGCGATCCACCAGCGCAGGTGTCCGGCCCGGATGACCTGGTCAGTGGGGATGTCGTGCTGGCGGCCGAGGTTCCACAGGCCCTGGTCACCGGCGCAGTCGATGTCGTCGTGAGTGTGGTCGGGGTCGGTGTTCTCGCAGTTCGCGCCGACGAGGATGGCCCACAGCCAGGCGTCTGTCTTGTCCTGGGTCCAGTCGCGTGAGTCGAGGGTGATGCGCTGCCGGAGCGCTTCGAGGGAGGTCTTGGCGCCGAGGAGGGCGGGGACGGCCTGGCTGTAGGCGAGGAGCGACGCCCGGGCGATCTCGCGGGCTTCGGTCCCGTCGGCTTCGGCGTCCCAGAGCCGGTCGTACAGCTCGGCGAGGGACTGTTCGGTGTGGTCAGCGAGCGGGATGCGGTGCTCGGGGTCGGTCAGCGGCGGCGCCGGGGGCAGGTCGCCCTTCACGGTCAGGAGGTGCTCCTCCCACAGGGCAGCGACGAGGCCGTGCCAGCGCTGCGGCGTGGCCATCCATCCGCAGGCACAGTCCACGGTCCACCGGCCGGAGACGGTCTCCACGCGGCGGGGAGCGTGCGCGGTGACGAGGTCGGTGTGGTCGGGGCAGAAGTAGCGGCCGCCGCGGGGGTGGATGCTGCCGTTGCCGAGCTGCCGCCATCCGTCGCCGGACCAGGACGACCGGGCGGGGGGTTCGCCGGCCATCCGGGCCATGAAGTCGAACTCGCGCAGACACCCCGGAACGAGGCAGCGCCGAAGCTGGGGCGCGTTGAGGTGGGCTGCGAGGGCTGCTTCGGCTTCCTGGAGCTGCTGGCGTAGATCGGCCTGCTCAGCGTCGGCGACTGCCATGAACGGTTCGACGTACGACTCGGACGGGATCCCGACGATCTTCTCGACGGCGCGGGTGTAGCGGGCGAGGCGGTCGGGGTCGAGGACGGAGCGTGCGTGGTGGGGGCAGTTCTGGTTTCGTTCCCAGCCGACGATCATGTCGTCGGTTTCGTTGCCCCACAGGTAGCGGGTGCCGCCGTCCTCGTCTCGGGCCAGGGGGCTGCACTGGCAGCCGTCCGCGCCGAACGGAGCGGGGGGTGTCGGCTGGGTCACGGCTGCTTTCCTTCCCAGCGGTCGATGTGGGCTCGGGTGTCGCCGAGGATGTCGGCGGTCGGTTCGGCCCAGGGTGTGGCGGCTCCGGTCGGCACGGTGGGGGTGGGTTCCCAGAACTGGACCTGGACGTCGTGCAGGACGTCGACGGGCGGGGTCCACAGTCCGAGCGCACCTGAGGCCGGCACGGGCCGGGGGAGCGGGCGTACGTCGCGGAGCTGCCAGTGCCAGCCGTCCGGCTCGCCCCACGGCGTGCAGCAGTCGCCGGCGGCCTGGTGGTAGGAGTCGAGGACGGCGGTGCCGAGGATGGCGCTGCGGGTGTCCGGCCACGGTGTGCTGGTGAAGTCGGAGGCGACGACCCCGGAGGCGTGCGGGTCCTTCGCGGCGTGGATGAGGATCGTGGTGCCCAGGTGGGCGGCGGGAATGGGCCGCGTACGGTTCTCGGTCCGCTTCGCCCCCCACACGATCGCGTCGGCGTACGGCTGCCGGACGGTCAGGGCGCGCATCACATGCCTCCCTCGTCGGCGAGGTGCTTGCGGTAGGCGATGAGCGCGGAGGCGAGCGCGGACTGGTGGATGTCGGAGAAGAAGACTGCCGCGTGCTCCCCGAAGGCGTTCCGGGCGTCCTGGAGGGTGACGTTGTAGGCACCCCACGCCGCTTCGAAGGAGTCATTCTCGCGCTCGTCCTGGATGGCGGCGCGGTGCTCGGGGGTGAGAAGGGCGCGGCATCCGGAGCAGGGGACGCCGTTGGGGTGGCCGGGGCTGCGGCAGGGGCGGGTGCCGTCGGCCTGGAGGTCGTGAGCTTCGATGGGGTGGGAGCACGCCCAGCAGTGGGTGGGGGCTTCGTCGGTCACGGGGTGGGCTCCTCGGTATTCGGGTCGATGCGTCGGATACGGAGTTGCGGGGCGGGTTCGGCGGCGCGGCGTTCGGCTTCGCGCCAGGAGCGGACGTTGTTGAGTGTCCGGCGAGGGTGCACGGTCCACATCCAGGCCAGGGCGACAGCGAAGATGACCTGCGCGGCCCAGTTCGCGGGGTTTCGCCAGCCGCCTCGGGCGTGGGCCTCGGCCCAGGACAGGAGTCGCGGCCCGGGCCCGTACCGGCCGGCGACATATCCGACAGCGAGCGCGGCACCTGTGGCGACCAGGGCGGCGGTCACAGGGCGGCCGCCGCCTCAGGAGCGACAGTCCACGGTTCGCCTTCGGCGTCACGGTAGACCAGCTCTGGTGTGCTGTACGCCGAGGAGAGGCCGATGTCGCGAGCCTGCTGTTCGTTGCGGTACTGCTGGATGTGCTCGATGCCGTGGGATCGGATGCGGGTGGCCCACTGGCGCTGGCCGCGCCACAGGTACCAGCGCAGCTCGACCGGCAGGTGGTGGAACCAGGTGCTCTCGGGGGCGTGGGACGGGTATCGGCTGACCATGGTGGCGGCCGGGGCGCGGCCGCGCAGCGCGCCGCAGGAGCAGCTGACTTCGACGCTGGCGTTGTAGCCGTAGCCGTTGGTGATGGGCTGGTGGCCAGCGAAGGCGTCGGGGTGTTCGGGGCACAGGTGGAGGCTGAAGCTTCCGTAGCAGCGTTCGCTGTAGGACAACTCTCCACGTCGGCGTCGGGCCGGGTAGGGGCTGATTTTGGTGACGGGGATATGGGCGGTGGACTTCAGCTTGGTC
The DNA here is from genome assembly GCF_040611675.1 of Streptomyces sp. NPDC006551. Lineage (NCBI taxonomy): Bacteria > Bacillati > Actinomycetota > Actinomycetes > Kitasatosporales > Streptomycetaceae > Streptomyces > Streptomyces sp. NPDC006551. The sequence continues at coordinate 51,224 of NZ_JBEXOT010000027.1, read as the reverse complement.
CAGCCGTCGGGCGGGGTGATGTTGTCGTGGCCGATGCCGTTGGTGTGGCAGCGCGGGGCATCGCAGAGGAAACGGGTGAGTGTCTCAGTGCTCATCGGGCGTTCCAGTTGTCGGTGGCCCAGACAAGGACTCGGATCAGTCCTGCCAGGACAACAACGGAGGCCCAGACCACAGCCACGGCAGCCCATCCCCCTGCGTCGTAGTAGGCGCCGGCCGAGACGCCCACGATGAACAGCAGGGTGATGGCGACGGCCAGCGTCCGGGCGGTGATCCGCTTTAGGTGGGCGCGGTTTTCTGCGCGGTTCTCGCGGTGCCGGGCTTCGCATTCCGGCGAGGTGCAGTCCTCGATGATGCCCTTGTGTTCGGTGTCGCCGTATCCGGCGGGGTGGGGGCCGTAGTGCGTCACTGCTGCTCGTCTCCCCGGCTGTCGATGTCGGCGATCCACGCGCACTTGACCGCGATGTCCTGGATCAGTTCGGCGCGGAGCTTGGCCGGGTCCGACTCGGCGAGTGCCTCCAAGTGTTCCTCGTGGGCGATGTCCCGCCAGGTCACCAGGTCGCGTTCGGCCATGGACTGGCAGGCATGCCGGGCGCTCGCTGCGCGCTCGTCGTCTCCCGTGATGCCGGTTCCGTCGGGGTGATGCTGATCGCCCCACTTGGCGAGCTGTCGCTGGCGTTCGGTGTCGATCTCGGCCATGAGGGCGGCGAGGCCGGGGGTGCGGGGCATGGCGTTCTTGGCGACCCAGACGCAGGTGCGGACGGTGAGGTCGGCGGCGAGTTGGTCGGTGCCGCCGGGGCCGAGGTGGATCGAGGTTTCGCGGATGAGTCGTTCGATCTCTCGTTGGAGGTCGACGAGGGCGGCGATGGGTTCGTTGGGGGCGGAGTTCGGCACGGGGCGGCTCCTGGGGAAGGGGGAGGGTTCCAGCGTTGCGCGTTCGACGGGGCCGGTCCCTGAGTTGGCCGGGGACCGCGCCTTTGGTGCTCGCCCGTCAGGCCGTCGGACTACGGCGGGCGAGCATGCGGGACTTGATCTGTGCCGAAGTCGGCGGCACGTAGGAGTGCCAGCCGGCCTCTTCCGTGTACTGGCGGCCGTGCGTGCGCTGGTCGATGGAGCACCAGTGGCAGCTGTTGGGGTTGCCGGGTTCTGCGGCTTCTTTAGCGGTGTCGAGCTGTTCCTGCGGCTCGGAAGCGGGCGTGTGGGTGGCGGGCGGGGCCTCGGGGAGGGGGCGGCCGTCGTTGTCGACGAACTCGAGGCCGTGGAACCCGAACATGCCGAGGTTGTAGGTGCCGTCGGGCCGGTTGGTGCCAAGTTCGCCCATGTTCTCGATGCCCATGCGGTGGGTGCGCCGGAGGATGTCGCAGGCCTGGCCGTCGGGGCAGGTGGACGGGTGTGTCCAGTCGCACTCGTGGCCCTCGGGGGTGGTGGTGACGGTGTAGGGGTGGGCGTGGTGCGGTCGCGCCATGGGTCGCTCCTGGGGAAGGGGGAGGGCTCCAGCGTTGCGCGGTTCGGCGGGGTTGGTCCCCCTGCCTTGTGGCGTGCTGGCGAGCCCTAACCCTACCGTGAACATAGTGCATGTGCAATATGTTGAGGGGGTGGCTTAGCAGCTCTGCACCCCCACCTTGCTGCGTGTCAGGCCCCTTCCCGGCCCGCCCTCCCAGGACAATCAGCGCCATGACGACGGACCCCGCCGCCCACCCGGCCTGGTGCGACAGCGACTACTGCACCGCGGCCGTTCCCGACCACCCGGAGGACGCGCACCATTCGGCGCAGGTCGAACTGAGCAAGGACCTCGACGCCTACCTCCGCCAGCACGTCGGCGAGTCAGAGCCTCAGCTGGTCTTCCTTCACGACGGCGTCCCCATGGCCCACTGTTCGCTTCACACGGCAACCGAACTGGCAGACCTGATCCGCACCGCGCACCTCAGCTGAGGCGTCCTTGCATCGCCCGCAGCCGGGCCAGCCCGGCGTTCCGGGTTCGCGCGAGCGGCAGCACTTCCTCCGGGAGCGGCAGCACCTTCGGCATCGCCCACACTCCGTCTGCCTGGGAGGCGAGGCCGAGTGCGACCATCACCTCGGCCAGCTCCCGCGCGGTGGCCGGCACCTCGAGCCCGGCCGCGACGAGGACGTCGGTGCTCGCGGCCTGGAACTCGGCGACCCACGCCCGGACTCGGGCTTCTTCCTCCGAGGTGTCGACGCCGTCCAGGTCCTCCGGCTCCAGCCACATCACCGGCGAGTCGAGACCGTCGGGCATGGACTCGAACGCGCGGGGCGCGCGAGCGATGAGGGTGCGGAAGACGTCATCGATCGTTCCGGTCATCCCCTCGTGGGCGGCGGTGGCGTACAGCGTCGCGAGGGCGCCGGCCTGGTGCCGGGGTAGGACGTGGCCCCAGCCGGAGGGGTGCCAGTCGTCACGGACGACGAACTCCTCGAGCGGCGGTCCGTCGGCCGGGTCGGGTATCGGCATGCTGGGCTCCCCCGGTGCGCGCGGTCAGGCGTGTGGGGGTCATCATGCCGTCCGCGCCGGGCTGGCCGCGAGCAATCCCAGGGCCGTCTTGTGGCGGGGGCTACAGCATCGTCAGAAGCCAGGTGCCGATGGTGGTGACGGCGAAGAACGCGATCCAGAAGCCCGGCAGGTTGAGCTTCGCGTCTTCCCGGCTGGTGCCGTACCAGGCGGCGGACCGTACGACTGCCGACGGCTGAACCGGCGCGAGAGCCTTCACGAGCTCCTCGGCGCGCTCCTTCTGCTCGGGGGTGGCGACCGGGCGGAAGCGTCCCTCCGGGTCGGCGCCGGGCCGGGTGTACTTACGTGAGCGCGAGGCCATCGCTACCCCCTGATGTCGCGGATGGTTCAGTGTGCCGCCGCCCCTGGGGCCTTGTCTGCCCGAAGCCCGATCCGGTGACCACCGGCCCGCGCCTCAGAAGAGTCAGTCGACCTCGACGTAGGCGACGAGGATGACCGTGCCGATAACCGTGGGGATGTACAGCACCCGGACCCGGTCGTCGCGGTACTCCCACTCCAGCTTGCCCTCGAGCCGGGCGCCGATCCGGTGGTCGAGGGAGAGGCGAACGATCGCCGCGTCGAGGACCTCGCGCTCGGCATCGGTCATCGCGTGGATCTGCTGCTCCGCGACGTCGTGGAGGACGACGTGCGCCCGCCAGGGGCCGTGCTTCGGCGGCATCAGGCGGCGCCGGACGTACGGGCCGCGTCCGCGTCACCGAGCCCGTACCGGGCCTGGATGTCCTCGTACGGAGTGACCCTCGCCAGGTCGATTCCCTCGGCCGCGAGCTGCTCCAGCGCGTAGGCGAGGAGACCTTCGCCGGCTGCGGCCCGCTCCCGGGCGGACGCACGAAGTTGCTGCTGCTCGTCCTCGTCGAAGATGAGGTGCGCCATCGGGTCCCCCTCGGGCGGTCGGGTACGCCCCGAGGCTAGCGCAGCGGGTCCCGGCCCGGCGCCTGGTCCTCAACGAACCGGTCGATCGCCGCGCCCCTCGCCCCCGTCCAGAGCGCGGATCGGGGGCGAGGCGCGGAGGGCCGGTCAGTCGGTCAAGAGAGCGGCGATCAGTTGCCGGGCCGCTGCGATGGTCAGCCGCTTCGAGGCGGTAGTGGTCCGCTCCCTGAGTGCCCGCGGTGCGATGTCGGTTCCCTCGACCGCCTTCGCGAACTCGGCGTCGAACCGCTCTTTGCCCACCTTCTCTGCAAGGCTGGCCAGGTACTTCAACTGCTTCGCCGTGGCCGGCGTCTTCCGGGACGCAGCCTGCCGCTTGGCGCTCTCCTCCCGGATCTTCCCGTAGTAGGCGTCGTTGGCCGCCTTGCGTGCTGCCTCGGCCTCCGGGCTGCGGCAGGTGACGTGGACCTGCTCGTGCCATGTCTGCGTTCCGGGCTTCCCCGTGACGGCCTCCCACAGGGCGTTGGCCGTGAGGGCGGTCTCGTCGACCCCTTCGGTCAGGCCCGGCCCGACCAGGCCGTAGTAGCCGGTCTTCCCGCGCGGGATGATGGTGAACCCGGCCGGGATGGCATGGGCGGTGAGCCAGTCCTGTCCGCAGCCGCAGTGGGTGGCGTGGTAGCGGGACCACTTGCTCTCGAGGGGTTCGTAGACCAGGCGGTCGCCGTAATACTTCGGGTCGCGCGCAAATCCTGACATCAGTGCCTCCCCGTCAGCCGGTCTGCCGGGCCAAGCATTGCAGCACCCACCGACAGCGCGCTGGCGCTCGCCGCCAGCGCCCCCGTCCAGAGCGCGGAACGGGGGCGAGCGGTGGCCAAAGGAGGCTACTCGGAGGTGGGCTCCCCGCGCAGCGCCTGGCCCACATGCGCGGGGCTCAGGCCGATGGTGTGGGCGATCGTCTTCTGGTCGATGCCCCGACCGTGCGCGGCGCGCATGGCGGCGTTGCGGTGGGCGACGATAGCTTTCCGGCGGTCACGGGAGGCGACCGTGCGCTGGAGAAGGCGCGCCCAGTGCAGGAGCGCGCGGCCGGTCCACAGGGTGAAGGGTCGGGGTTCGGGTGCGGTCGGGTTGGCCAACATGTCCCCCTCGTGATCGACACGGGTGTCAGCACCGAAGGTGACGGGGTACCAGGTCCGGCCACAAGGGTGCGAAACCGGCCGTGGGAACGGGTGAGGCTGGTGGGATGATCCGCCGTATGAGTGAGTGGGGGATCGCCCTTATCGCCGCCGGGTCGGCCATCTTGGGCAGCATCGTGACCGGGTTCTTCGCGTGGAGGGCTGGCCACCGGCAAGCCGCTGCCGCCGAGGCCGCGGGCCTGGCGCAGGCGAACGCGCTGATAGCCACCGTCCAGGCCACCCTCGATGAACAACGCCGCGCCCGTGCGGTCGACCAGAGGCGCCAGGTCTATGTGCAGCTCCTCGACGCCTGCCAAGCCTTTCAGGTGGGCCGGGACCCAGACGCGGGCGTGCGGATGCACAGCGCACTCCACCTCGTCTCGTTGGAAGGGCCGGTGGATGTGGAGGAGACAGGCCGGCAGTACGCCGCCGTATCAGGCGTTCGAGCGCCAGACGCGGAGCAGCGCCGAAGAATTGATCGACGTCGTGATCGGTACATCGAAGCTGTCCGCCGCGCGCTCAACGAGACCTGACAGCCGCTGGCCGCGCCGCGCTCGCCGACGAAATGAGGGCCCGGCACCGGCTGGTGACGGGCCCAGGGGCGTGGCGGTCACGAGCACTCGCGGTGCCGGCTGACCTCCTCGACGCTCCGACGCAGGGCGGGGCACGTGACTGGCCCTTGGCTGTGGGTCACAGCTTCTGGCATACCTCGCAGAGGCCGGTGCCGTACATTCTGCGTCCGCATTCGACACAGTCGTTGATGTCGTCGTCGGAGTGTGCTGCTGGCCATTCGGGTCGAGAATCTTCCGGCCAGCCAGTGGTGGGAAGCGGGGCGGCGACGGGTCCTGCGTCTACAAGAGCTGTGGCTGCCCTATGTGCGGACAGGACCAGAGCCTGGTGCTCTTCGTCGAGGTTCTGTGGGTTCAGGGTGCTGCCCGTCTGGAAGAAGACGACGGTCCCGTTGACGATGCCGTAGCCGCCGCCGAGTAGTTCGACCATCCTGGTTGCCACGGGGTTCTGCCTGTGCACGGTGCTGTCGGCGAATACCGGGACGAAGGCGTCCAGGTAGTCCACACCGTCGAGGGGAAGTCGCTCCGCCATGTTGTAGGGGTGGCCGGCGACCTGCTGCATCTCGGCTCTGGTGCCTGTCAGCACGGTCAGCTTGCCCTCGGGGGCGACCGCGATGAAGGTCAGGGGGTGGCCGGTGCGCTCGGGCGTGCCAGCGAAGAGCTTGGAGAAGTCGAACGTCGGTGTGCCGCCACTGGTGTCCACCGAGGCTTCGGCCATGTCGTCGTCGAACTCGACGTGCTTCGAGGCTTGCTCGTTCATCCGTTGCTTGAGGGCACGGAACTCCCTTATCGGGGCTTCGGTCTTTTCGTGTTCGGCGAGGAAACGATGCGCGGTGGCGCGGGCGGCTGGACGCGGAACCCAGTTCGGGACGTCGTACTCGAGGACCGGGCGATCCTTGGCGTAGCCGAAGCGGCGCTCCAGGTTGGTAACGGCGGCCTTGGCGACACTTCCTGGGCGAAGTCCGCGGGTGCGCTGCCCCCAAGACACTGCGCCGGCCATCGAACTCCAGGCGACGGCGATGAGCTGTTCGAGGCTGAAGCCTTCAGAGCGGGCCTTGCGCATGGACGCGAAGGCGTCCGGCAGTCGTTCTTCCGCGATCTCGGTCTCGTTGTAGTGCCGGACCAGGTAGCCGTTCATGTAGGCGACGGCCATGTTGGCGTCGATGTCGATCAGTGCTTCATGTACGCCGTCGATGTTCTCCGTAAGGAACTGCTGCATGTCCACCCGCGCCTCCTCCAGGCGCTCGGTCATTTCCTCGCCCATCCATGCCGGGAGGGTCCAGGGCGTTTCGGTGATGTACACGCCCGTGACGTTGTCGTTCTCGTCGAAGGAGAAGTCTCCGATTGTGGCGGGGAGCGTCGGGACCGCCCAAGCCCCGCGGAACAGCTGCCGATATGCCTCTACGTCCGAGGAGCGCTGGCCGGTGAAGGTGTAGTCGAGGTTCTTCAGAGCACCGACCGAGGAGGCACTGGATTTCTCCATGATCTCAACCATGGACAAGAGCGTGAGGCCAGCCAGTACGGTGCCGGGAGACTCTGAAGCGATAGGAACGGCCATCTGCTTGGCGACCCACTGTGAGGCGTTCTCTACCTGGCGTGCGTCGCGTTCCTTCTGTCGGGCCTTGGCCTGCTCCCGCTCTGTGACAGCGGCAGCAGCCGTAGCGGCTCGGCAGTTCCCGCAGTCGATGCGCGCGTTCACCGGAGTCGTGGGGAAGTCCTCGCCCCAGTGCCCGGTCGCTGTCATGTCGGACCTAGTAGAGACGGTGGTCGGTTCGGCGCAGCTCGGACAGAGGATCGTGAGCAGCGCCAGGGTGGAGGCTGCCTTCACGCTCTTGTAGACGTGGTTGGTGGACCCGATCGCGGCCACCGGCCGCGCCCACGTACCGGGCGTCGTGAACTCCCAGTACGCCCGGCACATGTCCGCGGTCTCGGCTGGCGTTCCAGGCTCCAGGAGCAATTCCGCCAGTGGCAACTCCGTGCTTGGGTAGAAGATCCGCTGCGGCGCTGTGCTCTTGAGCCCCTGTCCGCGCTCGCGCTGCCGACGTCGATTTCGCTTCCCCATGGCGTCCCCTCCCACGACCGGAAACGTCAGCCTATCGGCGCATACCGACAACCGGACGTGATCACAGAAGAGGACGGCAGGGGTCAGAACGGTGGGCCGGTGACGTAGGCGTCCACCTGGTCAGGCGTACCGTACTGGGCGGCAAGCTGTGCCCTGATGCGGGCAGTCTCCGCAGCATCCTCGTCGACGGCGGACACGGGATCCTCGACCAGACGCTCGTGGGCAGCCTGCTCTTCCCAGGACGCCAGAACGGCTGCTGCGGCCTCTTGGGCGGCGGCTGCGTCCGCGCGGCACTCCGCGCAATACGGGTCGCCTTCCCGCGCCACGATTGGCCTTCGGCACGCCGGCTCGACGCACTCTCGGTACGACGGGCCCGAGGTGGCGCCACGCTGCGCCGGCAGCGGCGCGGAAGGCTGACTCCCGCGCTCCTGCCGCTTCCGTGCCTGCGCGGCCTTCCAGTCGGCCGCACGGACCTCGCACAGGCGGCATTCCTCACCGGTGTCGATGTCCCGTCCGTTCTCGCACCGAGGGTCTGCGCAGGCGTATCGGTCGCCGCGGCGCAGCGGCCGCACCATGCCGATCGCAGCACCGACCGGGTTCTCGAGGGTGCCGGTGTGGAACTTGTCGGCGTACCCGTGGTGAATCCACCGGTACAGGATCCGCTCGCCGATCTGCTCCGGCGTCCGGCCGTCGGTGGTCATGGCGGACAAGATCGCATCCGAGATGGTCGGCAGCTCCGGCAGGTCGTTGCCGAACTCCGGCGGGTAGTAGGCGCGGACCTGGCGCACCACGTCCAGCTCGGCCTTCGTGTGCTTCGCCTTCCGGCCCGCGGCCGCAGTCTTCTGGGTGGTGGGAGAGGGCTTCGTCTTGCCGGACGCGGCGGAGCCGCTTTCACGTGCGCCCGCGCTACTACCTGCAGAAGAAGAGCTTCGCTCGTCCACGGGGCTACGCCCCGAAGGGGCATCAACGTCTCGTTCAAGTGGGTCTGGTTGCTCTGGGTCTGGTTGTTGGGCGGTGGGCGATTCCCCACCACGCGACCTGGGTTTTTTCCCACCACCGGAGGTGGGTTTTTTCCCACCTCCGGACTGACCTGCGGGAACACCCTCCGCAGCGTCCTTGAGGGGCTGAGAGCGCTTGGCCTTCACGTCCGGGTTCGCCTCGTAGAACTCGGCCAGCGAAACCAGCCCGGAGTACCCCTCTGGCGGGTTGAACCGGACCCAGTACCGGTAGCGCCGCCGCATGCCGCCGGCGTATCGGAACTCCTCGAACCTGATCGCGCCCAGGTCGGCCAGCTCCTGCCGGTACTTGGCGACGTCTCGGTAGTCCTTGAGCACCATCGCCTTCGCGAGCGCCTTCTGGGACGGGAATGCGATGCGCTTGCCAGGGGTCCGGTTGTTGATGTGCTCGGCGAGGAAGGCGTACATCCGGTAGGCCTGCGCGCTGCACCCGCTCAGCAGGACCCACACAGGCACCGGGGTGTAGAACGTGGGCCATTCCTCAGGGATGACCTCATCCGAATCGTCGTTGACGTCGAAGCCGAACGCCTCTCCGCTCACTGGGTCACCGCCGTAATACGGAGGATCACAGAGCGTGTGCTTGCCATGGTGCTACTCACTGCGGGTACTCTCGACACCGAGATACCTCTTTCACCAGGTGGGTCTTGATGCAGCGGGCGACCACCCGCTGTTGCGCTTGAAGGGCCGGTTGAGCTGCGAACTCACCGGCCTTTCGCGTGTTCTCAGGCAGGTTCGGACGGCTGAGGGCCGTCGCTGTCGAGCTGCCGGTAGACGGTGCGGAAGAACTCGAGGAACGGTTCCGTGGCCATGAGCACGGCCTTGCCGGCCTTCCCGTACGGGTGCGGCTTGTCCGGGCCGAACGGCCACGCGGCGGCGTACCGATCGGACGTAGCGATGTGCCGGACGCCCTCGCGGGTGATGCTGTCGACGATGCCCAGCTTCATGAGCAGCTCGGCGCCGGACGTGAAAGTCACGGCGGGAGGCAGGCGTGGGTCGTCGAGGTCTTTGGGGTTGAGGGGGCTCATCGGGCCCCCTGGTTCACGCACGCACTTGGCACAGCGCAAAGTGGAAGCGTTAGGCTCACGCCTGGACCCTTCTGCTGGATGGGTTCACACATGGCCGCGGGTTGTCTTCGCAGGACAGCGGCCATAAGGGCGGTCGGCCGGTGTGATGACCGGTCGGCCGTCTTTGACGTCTGGGATGTGGCTACTGGCCCATCACGTCACTCCTCTCAACGACTACTCCAGGGCTTCCGCTCGGGCCGCCAGCTGCATCAGTTCTGGTGGGGCGCCCGGGCCTTCGACGAGGACGAGCTCCCGGATGGCTTTCCGGGAGGCGACGTGCGTACGGATCGTCTCCGGGTCCAGGGCTTCGGCGCGCAGCAGGCAGGCGAGGGCTTCGCCTGTGTGGCGCCGCTGCGCGTGGGCTCGCCCCAGGTCCATCAACAGCCTCCCTTGGCGTTCGGGGGAGAGGCGCTCGGCATCGATCGAGAGACCGATGTCGAGCGCCTCACCCGCGTCCCCCAGTTCTACCGCTGTCGACACGGCCTGGATCTCGACGTTGGTCACGCCGAACTCGAGGTTGAAGTCGTTCCGGTCCTCGCCTATCCGACGTGCCACCTGTCGGGCTGCTTCGATCTCGGTCCGGGCTCCGGCGCGGTCGTGCCCGCCGCGGGCGTGGACCAAGGCCAGGGCCAGGTGTAGAGATCCGAGGACGGACATGCCTTCGACCGCGAGTTCACCGCGTTCATCGAGGATCTTGAGTGCCTCGATGGCGGTGGTGGCGGCGTGCTCCGCCTGCCCAAGCATCCGGAGCCGGACGAATGCGTGAACCATCCGGAAGACCCCTGCGCAGACATGCAGCGGATTCCCGGACAGCTCCGCCGCCCAGATGGCGCGGTCGGCGGCGACCCACGCAGCGTCGGCAGCGTCCTGGCGGACGAAGGCCGCGGCGAGGGCCTGGTAGGTCCGCGCCAACAGCAGGTACGCCGTCTCACGCTCTTCAGGAGTCACAACCCGAACCGTCTGTTCAAGGTCCGGCAGCAGCTCGGTGAGGCGAGCGCTGACGTCAGCGAACTCCCCCGCGTGCGTGAGCTCCCACATCTCGTCGACGTCCGAGGACAACTCCTCAAGCGTTCTGCGAGGGGCAGGGCGCAGCGCACCCAGGATCGTGCCCACCGCCGGATGCCCAGAGATCAGCTGACGGGCCTCATCCAGGTCGTTGGACTTGTACACAGGCGGCTGCACCGGCGGCGGCTCGGCCGGCCCCGGAGCACCAGGCTTCAGCTGCTGGACGGAGACACCCAGAGCATCAGCCAGATCCTGCAGGACATCGAGACGCTCCACCTTCTGGACTCCGCGTTCGACCTGCGACATCCAGCTGGACGTCTTCTGCATCCGCCCGGCCAGCTCCGTCTGGGTGAATTTGCGGGCCTGTCGGAGCTTCTGAATGTGCCGGCCGAATGCGCGGTCCTTCGGGTCTACCTCCTTCCCCTTGGGCTTCACGTTGCCTCCGGTCCCGTCGGCGGCCGCTTGCCGGCCGTCTCGTGCATGAACGTCACCTCGACGTTGGTCAGGTATTGCTCGCGCTCCTTCAGCATCTGCCGCGTGTGCGGCTGCTTCTCGTGAGCCTGGAACGCCGACTCGTCCTCGTACAGCTCGTAGAAGACCCGCACCAGCGGTTCGTCCACCGGGGTGTGGCTCACGTAGACGAGCGTTCCGGGCTCTGTGCGGATGCCCTCAAGCGTGCGGGCCACGAGGGCGTCGAACTGTGCTGCTGCGTCGGCGTCGCGAGTGGTGAACCGCACGGCGAGTGCGTATCCGCTCTTCACTGCTCCTCCTGAATTCGTCATGCGCACAGTCTCACACTTGAAGCGTTAGTGCTAGTCGCACTGAAACTTCTTCGATCGTGTTGACTCGCACTGACAGTGCGAGTAGCGTCGGTCACGTCGCCACACGGCGGCAGCAGAAAGGGCCCGGTGGTAGCACACCGGGCCCTCGATGCCAGACCTGCCCTACCTGCACTACCAGGAGGCGTGATCCGACATGAACAAGGATCGCACGAGCATCACCGCCACCATCCCCCCGACTCCTCCCGACATCATGGAGGCGCTGCGCCGGGTTCGTTCGGACCGCGTGGTCCGGCCGGCCCGCCGGACGCTCGCCGAGATGGCCCCCGGCTACCAGCGGCAGCCGCTGCTCCGCCTCGTCCCGCAGACCGCCGCGTACGAAGCGCCGTGCCTGTTCTGCGACAGCTGGACCTGCCCCGGCAACTGCCAGCAGTTCGCCCCGGCCCCGGCGACCGAGATGGCGGCCGCGTCGTGACCGCGCAGCGCGGGGACGACACCCCGAACCCGTTCCTGGTCGCCGAGATCGAGGACTTCTTCGCCTCCCTCGACCCGCTGGACCTCCTCGACGACGTCTTGAACTCCGAAGTCCCCGGACGCGCAGCGGAAGCGTACGAGCAGCTCGTGACTGGCGACTGGGACGGGGAACTGTGATGGGCGTCTACCCCTGGCACCACATCCCGGGTGAAGCCGCGCCGGTTCACACCGCCGACAACGAGGTTCCGCCGCTCGACGATGAACTCGCTGGAGCGCTCGACGACCTCGCCGGGATCCACCCCGGGATCGACATGATCCGCGACGGGATCCGCCTCCTCGCCGTCGACCACCTGAGCGCCGACCAGACGCAGACCGTACTCGCGACGATCGCCGGAACCGGGGGAGTCGACGTCCTCGAAACCCTCGCGCTCCTCGTCGCCCGGCTCACCAACCCGACCAGCAACCCGGCCCTCCGCGACCTCGACCCCGAGACCGCGAAGGAAGTCCAGCGCCGAGGCGAGTTGTACGGCCACGACACCGCCGACTACGCGCCCCGCGAGCACACCAGCGAAGCCGCCGCCCTCATCGAAGGCACCTGACCCACCCCGTACGGCACGCACCACCCCTCCGGGGGCCCGGCAACGGGCCGGGCCCCCACCCCACCACTTTGAAGGAGCCTTCCATGGGCCTGTTCAGCCGTAAGGCGCCCGAGACCGCTGAGGAGCAGTACGTCCGACAGGCAGCAGCCCGGCAGGCCGAGATCGCCCACAAGCAGGCGTACGCCGCCGACCAGGAAGCGCAGAAGCACCAGATGACCGCTGACGTCTACGGGCGGCCCGACCGCGACTACACCGACACGGACAAGGCGAGCCGCGCCATCAGGGACCGAGACCGCGCTCTGGACCGTCGGGACACCTTCAGGCAGGCAGCCGCCAGGCAGCAGCAGATCGCCGATCCAGCCCCGTCGAACACCAAGCGTCGCTGGTTCTGAACCGCCACTCGCACCCTCCACTCTGCCACTTCGAAGGAGCCCCGCCGTGACCACCACCGCCGAGTCGACCCCGGCCCCCACTCCGGCTTCGCAGGGCACCCACCACTGGGTCATGACCCTGGAACACCCCAAGTACGGCTCCGCCAGCGCCAACGGAACGTGGACCCCGCCCGCCGGATACACCCGTCACGACGCGTTCATGACGATCCGGCGCGACCTCACCAGCCGCAACCCGCAGTTGGAGTCCGCCAACGTCGTCTTCTTCTCGATCGAGCGCAACACCCTCTGACCCCTCTCCCCGCGGGGTCCGGCGGGAGCCGACAACGGGCCGGACCCCCAACTTCGAAGGAGCCTTCCATGGCCTCGCGCACCGCCGACCAGATCACCCTCGTCGCCAGCACTGCCGCCGGTGCCGTCATCACCTACCAGGTGTGGACCTCCGACGCCTCCCCGTTCACCACGAGCGCGGTCGCCCTGTTCGCCCTCGTCAACCTCGCCTGGACCCTCGACGCCCTGCGCCGCAACCAGGCCAAGCACACGATCGCCTGCCCCGAGCCGGGCTGCGACGTCCAGATCACCATGACCGGCGCCAAACCCGCCGAGCAGGTCCGCCTCACCGCCCTCGCGACCGACCACTCCCGCCACGGAGGTACCCGATGAGCCCCGCCGACTTCCGCGCCGCCCACGGCGACCCCGCCGACTGGTGCGGCCCCGAGATCGACGAGTACCTCGACAACTGCCTCGCCGAACTCCCCACCCCCACGCCGGCCCCGGCGCAGGTCCTGCCGGTCGCCGCCTGACCCCCACCGCGCCGTTCCTCCCCCGAACCGGAAGGACACCGATCCCGTGACTACGACCCCGGCCGGCCCTCAGCCGCCACAGCCCCCGATCGTCGGAGACTGGCAGCCCCTGCCCACCGCCGGGGCCGCCCCCCACACCCCCGAGAACCTCACCCGCACTCAGAAGATCCTCATCGGCGTCGTCGCCACCGCGGTCCTCGTCATCGCGGCCCTCGGCTTCATCGGCTCCTACACCGCCGTCACCAAGCTCGCCCGCGCGAAGGGCTTCGGCGACTTCTCCGACGCGTTCCCCATCGCCGTCGACGCCGGCATCATCGCCTTCCTCGCCCTCGACCTCCTCCTGACCTGGCGTCGCATCCCCTACCCCGTCCTGCGGCACACCGCCTGGGGACTCACCGCCGCCACCATCGCCTTCAACGCCGCCGCGGCCTGGCCCGACAAACTCAGCACCGGGATGCACGGCGTCATCCCGATCCTGTTCGTCATCGCAGTCGAAGCCGCCCGGCACGCCGTCGGCCGGATCGCCGACATCACCGCCGACAAGCACATCGAGTCCCCGCCGCTGTCCCGCTGGTTCCTCAATCCTCTGGGCACCTTCGTCATCTGGCGCCGGATGCGACTGTGGAACATCCGCTCCTACGAGACCGTCATCGACCTCGAGCGCCAGACCCGGGTCTACCGCGCGCAGCTCCGCAAGCAGTACGGCCGCCGCTGGCGCCGCAAGGCGTCTGCCGAGCAGCTCCTTGTCCTCGACCTCGTCGCCGACGGCATGAGCGTGGAGGAGGCCATCGATCTCCCGTACCAGGAGGAGAAGCGAAGGGCTGAAGCCGAAGCGAAGCGAGTCGCCGAAGCGCAGGCGAAGTCCGAAGCCGAAGCCGAAGCGAAGCACCAGGCCGAACTCCGAAAGGCCGAAGTCGAAGCGAAGCGACGAGCCGAAGTGGCCGAAGCCGAAGCAGCCGAAGCTGAAGCGAAAGCCCGAACCGAAGCGGCAGCCGAAGCCCTTCGCCTCGAAGTCGAAGCGAAGCAGCGAGCCGAAGCCGAAGCAGCCCGCATCCTCGTAGCCGAAACCGAAGCGAAGCTCGCCGCCATCGCCCGCGAGCAGCAGCAGGCCGAAGCCGAAGCCGAACTGAAGCGGGTTCAGCAGGCCGCCGAACGGCGCCGTGCCGAAGCCGAAGCGCGCAGGCTGGAGGCCCAGGCGCACGCTGAAGCTGAGCGTCGTGCCCGTGAGGAAGCGGCCCGCCGCAAGGCGCAGCGCATCGCGGCCGAAGTAGCCACCCGAAGTGACACCACTTCGGGTTCGGGTTCAGCTTCGGGTTCGGACGTCGAGGCCGCTTCGGACTCCACTTCGGGTTCGGGGCCCCGGCCGATCGGCGGCCAGAGGTCGAAGCGCCAGGCCGAAGTCGAAGCCGTCCTCGCCCGCCTCGTCGCGGCCGGCGACCCGAAGTCCGTCTCCCTCGACGACGTCATGCGCGACTTCAACCTGAAGCAGACCACCGCCTACGACCGCCTCTCCACCGCCCAGGACCTCTACGCGAAGTCCCAGGCCCGAAGTGCCTGAACCCGAAGGAGCCACCGTGGACGCCGTGATCCCTGTACTCCCCGAAGCGCCTTCCCAGACCGGAGCCACGCCCGCTCGACGCCCGCTTCCCGTCCTGGACATGGACGAGGTATGCCGCGAGCTCGCCGAGGCGCTTGCGCACATCGAAGTCCTGCCGTTCCTGTACCCCGACGAGATCACTCCCGGTAGCAGTACGTAGCTGTTGTGGCCGGTGTTGTTGCCCACCGTCACACCGAGACAGAGCCCCCTGACAGGAGCCCGTACCCCTTCTGATCAGGCACAACAACCGGCAACAACAGGGCGACAACAACAACACCCCACAACAGCAACAACAGCCGTCTTCACGGAAAGTGACACCTAGGCAGAAGGAAGAACCGCCGTGGCCAGCACCGACTTCCAGCTCATCCCGACCCAGGACACCGCGTCCGTACCGCTCGACACCGAGCCCGGCGAGCCGGTTGCGGTGCCCACCCCCACGACGCCGGCCCCGGCTTCTGCGGCTGTGGCGGCTGCCCGTGTCGACCACACCGCAGGTGGCCTGCCGGCGATCCCGCTCGCGCTCATCGCCTCGAACTCCACCGTCGCCGGACTGTCCGCGGCCGCCATCGTCGGCGGCCCGGTCGCCCTTGCCGCTGCGGGCGCCGTGGTCGCGGCCGGGGGAGTGGCCGCCGCTGTCCGGTCACGGAAGACACCCAAGAAGACGTCCCCCCGCGGGGCCCGTGCGGGAGGCGCTACGAACCGTGCTGTCCGTACCGGTTCGCCGTCCTCTGGCTCCGGCTCCGGCGCCGGGCGCCGGGGGTCCTCGTCTGGTCGGGCAGCAGGCCACCGTGGCGCGGCCACTGCCTCCCGCTCCCGAGCGTCCAAGGCCCGTACGAGCCCGCTGAAGACCGGCCCGAAGCCTGCGTCGAAGACCAACGGCCTCAAGTCCGCTGGCGGCGCCGGGCGGCTGGGGCAGATCAAGCAGCTGCGGGCCGCCCGGAAAACCGCCGCCCCCAGCCGGAAGGACGCCCGGGAGCAGACCACCGCTGCACGGCGCGCGCTGCGGGACCAGAAGCGGGCCGCGAAGCAGGCCAGTACGGCGGCCGCGAAGACCACGGGCACAACCGGTGGCACGAGCGGCGGGAGCGGCCGGGCCGCTGCCACGCGAAAGACGCGGCCCGGCCGTGCGGTGGCAGACGGCCGGCGGCAGCAGGAACGTCTGGGCCGGATCAGCAACGCCGCCCGGCGGCGCGCTCAGCGCGCGTTCCAGCAGGCGGTGCAGAACGGGCGTGCCCGGCAGGACCAGCGGACGGCCACCCGGCAGTCCCGGATCCAGGCGGCTCGCCGCCATGCGCGGGCCGCCGCCCACCTCATGCGCCAGAAGGTCGCCGCCCGGGCCCGGTTCGCCGTCCGCGCCGCCGGTGCCGCGGCCCTCGCCGCCCCGATCGGCCTGCTCGGCTTCCTGACCAGCCCTCTCGGCCGGAAGCTCGGCTGGAGCTGGATGATCCACCCCGGCCGGCGCCTCTATGCGCGTCTCACCCGCAACGCCCGCTACGACCTGCGCGCGCGTCTCGAGGACGCCCAGAACACGTACGCGTACGACACCGACCCGGAGAACGCCGACACCCCGGCGCTGATCGCCGCCGATGTACCGCGCGGCCCCCGCCGCACCGCCACCCCGACCACGCTGACTGGAGAGCCCGCCGTGTCCGAGAACCTGAAGTTCCTGTTCGACGAGTCCGCCTCTGAGATGGAGGCCGCTGCCGCAGCGTACGAGCCGGGCGGCATGATGCACGTCTACCAGACAGTCCAGGGCATGCCCGCCGGGATCCAGTCGTGGGCGAACACCTTCAAGATCCTGGCCGAGAAGTCCGACGACGTGTTCCCGCTCGAACCCGCGGTCGGCGAAGCCCTCAGCGAGGTGTTCGAGCACCTGCAGAAGGCCGCAGCCGCCGCCGAGGAGGTCCGGGTCGTCTTCCAGCGCGAGCACGAGCACGACATCGAGCGTCTGGAAGCCCCGCGTAAGAACCTCGAGGCCGAGAAGGCCTGGGACGCCTCCTCCAACGAGGACTACCTGTAACCCGCGGCTTCCCGGTGGGGCGGATCGCCGACCGCCGCCCCACCCCGCCCCCGCCCTTCCCTCTTCATCGACCGTGACGACCCACTTCCCTGGAGAACCGGCCCCGTGACCAGCGAACCGCAGCGCCTGAACCTGCAAAAGCTCCCCGCCCCCACCGGCCAGCCCAAGCCCCAACGGCGCACCCGGAACGACTCCCGGCTGCCCCCGCTGGACTGGGCCGCCACCCACGGGCCGGTCACCGGCGCCCTGTCCGCCACCACCGGAGCCGCCGCCGTCACCCTCCTCGGCGCCGCCACCGGCATGCCCGAAGCGCTCCCCCTCGCCGTCGGCGCCGCCGGCGCGATCGGCCACGGCATCGGACACACGATCTTCCGCCGCCTCACCGCCCGCACCGGCATCACCCGCGCCGCATCCTGGCTCCTCGCCGGAGGCTGGTGCACCTGGGCCATGACCACCGGCCCCCTCACCTGGGCCGCCGCCGGAACCCTCACCGGCCTCGGCGTCGGTATCGGCGCCATGGCCTCCAACGCCGCCGCCCACGAAGAAGTCGCCGAACAGGAACGGCTCACGGCCGAAGCCCGCGCCGTGGCCGCCGAGATGGACGCCAAGCGCCGCGCGATCGCCACCGAATGGGACGAGCGGATCAAGCGGATCACCGGCGTGGACGTGCGGATCTTCGCCGTGGAGATGTGGGCCAACGGCGCCGGGTTCTCCCTCGCCGGCGAACTCCACGGCGCCACCTGGCACCGCATCGCTCATCACGGCAAGCACCTCGCCGCCGACGCCCGCCTGCCCCGCGGCTGCACCGTCCACGTCGAAGAAGGCGACATCCAGGGCCGCGTCGTCCTCGACATCACCACCGTCAACATCATGAGCGACATCGTCGACTACCCCACCGACTACAGCCCCCTGTCCATCCTCACCGGCATCCCCTGGGGCCTGCAGCCCAACTCCGAACCCGTCGTCGTACGCCTCCGCGAAGCCTGCGCCCTCATCCTCGGCCCGCCCGGATCCGGCAAGTCGACGTTCCTCGACGGCATCCTCGCCGGGTTCGCCCGCTGCCCGGACGTCATCACCTTCGTCATCGACCTCAAGGCCGGCGCCGTCGGCCGCCCCTGGGCCCGCCCCTGGATGGAAGACATGGGCTACATGAAGCCCACCACCGGAACCCAGCCCGCCCCGCGCGGCACCCGCCCGGGCGTCGACTGGATCGCCTCCACCCCCGCCGAGGCCCTGCTGATGATGCGAGTCGTCATCGCGATCAACGCCGCCCGCCAGCACGCCTACCAAGACCTCATGGACGCGAAGAACACCACCCTCCTGCCCGTATCCCGCGACATCCCCCAGATCGAGGTCGTCATCGACGAGGGCGCCGAACTCCTCTCCGCCCCCACACGCGGCGACCAGATCATGAAGGAACTCCAGGAGCTGGTGAAGAAGACCATGCGCACCACCCGCGCCATGGGCGAGCGGCTCGTCCTCACCGCGATCGACGGCAACGTCTCCGCGATCGGCAACACCGAGGTCCGCAAGTTCTCCCCCGTCGGCGTCGCCCTCACCTCCGGCGAGTCCGTCACCAGCAACATCAGCAAGCTGTTCAGCAACGTCAAGGTCGACACCGCCCAGCTCAACGAGAAGGGCGCCGGAGTCATCGGCCAAGCCGGCGCCGACGGCTTCGACCCCGGCCCGTTCAAGACCTGGCGCACCAGCCCCAACATGGTCCGCGACGTCGTCCTGGCGACCAACGACCGCCGATCAACCCTCGACCAGGTCTCCGCCGACGCCGGAGGCGACATCTACGCCCAGCGCTGGTCCCCGCAGCGAGCCGGATGGCTGTGGGGCGCCCCCGAATACCGCGACCCGGAGATCACCTTCGGCGACGACGACAACGACGACGACACCAGCACGAGCCGTCCCGCCGCCCCGCGCCGTGCCACGTCCACCGGCGGCGGACTCAACCTCTCCTACAAGCGCAACCAGCAACCCCAACTGCCCGACGACGACGCCGACGCCCTGGCCGACAAGCTCATGCAGGAGATCGACGCCAGGTTCGGCACCACCGACGAACCCACCCCCACCCCGCAGGGCCTGAACCTCTCGTACAAGAAGAACACCGACCCCGACGCCGGAATCGACCCCCGCCACGCCTTCGTCCGCCAGCTGATCCGCAGCGCCGGCACCGACGGCCTCTCCACCCAGCACCTGTGGGAAGCCCTCACCCGCAAGTACGCCGACGGCTGGGACCGCACCGTCGTCACCACCTGGCTCAGCAAGGACGTCCTCGCCGGCGTTCTGCACCGCAAGGGCAAAGGCATCTACGGCCACGGCCCCACCCCCACCACCGACACGACCGAGTAGGACCCAACCCCCGTGAACGACCCCGCGCCACAGCCCGACAGACGCCTTGAGATCACCGTCCCTCTCCCCGAGGGCCGGGACCTCGTCGCCTTCCTCGACCCCGACCTCCCGCAAGAGCACAGCCCGCTCCGCCGCGCCCTACGCGCAGCCCGCATCCCCCTCGACGACAGGGACTGACCCCCATGGAGACCCCGAACCGATGCCGACCACCACCGCACTCACCCCCGACGACCTGGACTTCGAGGCCGCCGCCCTCTACGACACCTCCGCCTGGCAGCAGATCGTCGCAGGCTGGCCCGCCACCGCCCCCGACCCCACGATCCGTACAGCGACCGAACATCCCGTACAACGCGACGAGGCAGGGGACTGGCGCAGCCTGCTGACCGTCCCCGTCGAACAGCTCATCACCACCGCGCTCGACACCCTCCCCGCGACTCCGCCCGCCGAGCGGCCCCTGCCCGGCCGCCTCGGCGCCGCCCTCCCAGACCGCCTCCACACCTGGCGCCGCATCGGCCAGAGCGACATCCGGCCCTCCGTACACCTCGCCTACGCCCGCCAGATCCTCACCGAATGGGGCTGGCAGAACCAGCCCTACCGCCTGCGGAACACCCGCGGCGCCCGCTGCCTGTGCGGCGCCCTCCTCACCGCCCACCGCCTCGGCTACGGATCCACCGACACCATGCACCGCGCCGGCGCCTGGATCCTCACCGAACTCCGCACACAGGGCTGGACCGGACTCATCGGCCCCTGGAACCGCACCCCCAGCCGCACCGCCGACCACGCCCTGGAACTCATCGGCGCAGCAACCCGCCGGGCCGCGCACGCAGGCGAATAGCCAACCGGGACCGCGCCGCCAGGGGGAGGGGGGAAGCGCCCCAGACAGATCGACGTTCATCCGTCAGCATGATTCTCGTACGGCCGGCCTGGGAGCCCCGGTGTCCCCGCGCCCCTTCCAGGCCAGGCCGTGCCACACTCCACATGCGAGCCCGTACGTCCCCCCGTCGCACCGGCTCCCGGCCCCACCAGCCACCCCCCCCCCGACTGGTGGGGCCCTTCCACATCCCGGCCTACTTCACCGGCTTCCACACCGCACAACCCTCGGACGTGAACTGCCCATCCGACGAACGGATCGTCACCGTGATCGACCGCGCCGACGTCGCGAAGTTGTTGTCGATGATCTCCCCACTCTCGGACGTCCGCTCCCAGTAGCAGTTCTCCATCTTCCCCTTCGACTGGTACGTGCCCGGCGGGATCGTCTCCTCGTCCTCCCCCATGGCCGGCTTCGACGACACCACATACGTACCGCCGGTGTACCAGCGGTCGTACTTGCCCGAGACCGCCTGCTTCACAGCGTCCGTCCACTTCGGACACAGCTTAGGGACCCCCACCTGCAGGATCGCCTTCCCGTCGCCGTCCAGGTTTCCGGACTCAGCCAGCCACTGCGGCCGCGACGCCCCATCAACCGCACTCACCGGCAGCGACTCACAAATGTCCTTCACGAACGCCGACGCCGACGTGTAGATGCCGGCGTACGTCCAGCCCTTCTCGTCCGCTAGTTTGTCGATCTCGCCCTCGGGCCCCTCCAGATACACCGGCTCCGGTGTTGTCGGCAGCGGTTCCGGCGTCCACGCCTCCGTCGTCGGCGCCGGCGTCACACTCGCTGGACCCTCCGCCTTCGCGTCACCACCCCCGCCCCCGCACCCCGTCAGCAGCACCACCGCGGCAACACCAGCCGCAACTGTCCCCACCCCACGCACGCTTCTCATACCGCGCAGAATGCCACCCCACCCACCACCGGGGGGACCGAAACCCGCACGCCGGGGGATCATGTAAACAGGCGCGGGGCCTGACCAGCAGCGGGAGCCCCACCGCCATGCCCCTGTCCAAGGCACACGAAGCAGAAGTCGCCGAACGCCGCGCCGCCCTCGTCAAGCTCCGCCGCCAAGCCGTCCCCTTCGACGACCAGCGCATCCTCGACCTCGGCTACTCCTCACCCGGCCACGCCTCCAAGGACCTCATCCGCGCGCTCGCCCAGCGCCGCGACGACCAAGCCGCCGAGGTCAGCATCTACCGGCAGCAGGAGAACGAACGCCTCGACGCCCTCCTCGAGGCCGCATGGCCCAAGGCCACCACCCCGAGTCCCGTCTACGACCGCGAAGGCAACTACATCGGCGAAGAGATCGATTTCAAGGCCGTCGACGTCGTCCTCAAGCTCATGGACCGCCGCGCCAAGCTCAACGGCCTCGACATGCCCGTCAAGACCGAGGTGTCTGGACCCGGCGGGGGAGCGGTACGCCTCGACGCGGTCGGACTGGCCGAGCTGAACCACCTCATCGCCACCGCCGGCGACCCAGACCCCGACGACCTCACCGACGACGGGGAGGACGAGGACACGGCGTACGTCGACGAAGAGGACGACGATGACGACGCTTGACGTTGCCCCGGGCATCGACCCGGACGTCGTCTCCGAGGCCGAGCAGCTGCTGCGGCTGACCGCGGCCTACCGGCAGATGAACCGGGCCGAGCGGCGCCGTGTCGCCCGCCGAGCCAGCCCCGAAGTCCGCACAGCTCTCGCCGCGGCCGAACGCACCATGGCACTGGAGCGCTCCCCGGGCTCCATGGCCGCGATCCTCACCGACGGCCGAGAGATGCAGGCGCCGCACCTCGCCCTCATCGACCAGCTGTTCAAGCGCATCGCCCGAGGCGAGCGTGTGAAGGCGCTCATCACCATGCCCCCGCGGCACGGAAAGTCCCGCCGCGCCGCCCGCTGGGCGCCGCTGTGGTACCTCGCACGGCACCCCGACCACCGCATCATGATCGCCTCCTACGGCGCGGACCTCGCCGAGGAGCACTCCAGGTGGATCCGCGACGCGATCGTCACCTACGGCCCTCAGATAGGACTCGCCCTCCACTCCGGCTCCAAAGCCGCGGGCCGGTTCGACCTCGCCGACCCCCAGACCGGGGACCGGCTCGAAGGCGGCCTCGTCGCCGCCGGTGTCGGCGGAGGACTTACTGGCAAGGGCGCCCACCTCGCCATCGTCGACGACCCGATCAAGGACGCCGCCGACGCCGAATCCCCGACCATGCGCCGCCGCCTGTGGGACTGGTGGACCGCCGTCCTCAACACCCGCATGGAACCCGCCGGGTCGATCATCGTCATCCAAACCCGGTGGCACGAGCAGGACCTCGCCGGCCGGATCCTCGAAGGCCAGGACACCTCCGACTGGATCACCCTCGACCTCCCCGCGATCTGCGACACCGAAGACGACCCCCTCGGCCGGCCCGTCGGCGCCGCCCTGTGGCCCAAGCGGTACGGCCGCCGCGCCCTCGCGAACATCCGCAAGGCCGTCGGCGAACGCGTCTGGTGGTCCCTCTACCAGCAGAAACCCCGCCCCATGGAAGGCGGCGTGTGGAAGTGGCCCTGGATCACCGACCACCGCATCACCCCCGTCCAGTTCCGCGGCGTCGACCTCTCCCGCATCGTCGTCGCCGTCGACCACGCCGGCGGAGCCGACGACACCAACGACGAGACCGGTCTCATCGCCGCAGGACGCACCACCGACGGCCACCTGTACGTCGTCGCCGACCGCTCCGGCCGCATGGGCGCCGACACCTGGGGCCACGAAGCCTGCCGCCTCGCCCTCGAAGTCGACGCCGACGCCATCGTCGTCGAGGACAACTTCGGCGGCGACATGGCCAAGCAGATCGTCACCCAGGCCTGGAAGGAACTCGCTGAGCGCGGCGAGACCAAGGGCCGGCTCATGCCCGCTGTCATCGAAGTCCACGCCAAGCAGGGCAAACGCCTCCGCGCCGAGCCGATCGCCCAGCTGTACGCCCAGGGACTCGTCCACCACGTCGGGGAGCATCCCCGCTTCGAAGGCCAGCTCGTCACCTGGATCCCCGGCATGGACTCACCCGACCGCATGGACGCCGGCGTACACGCACTCACCGAGCTCGCCGACCCCGCAGCGGCGCCGGTCACGGGGGGTACGTACGGCGACAACCGGCTCCACGGAAGGCGATGAGCGGCAGGAGCGACGTCATCCGTCATGACTGCGCCGGACTCAAGTTCGGCACTATTCGCCTGACGGACGACTTGGGAATAAGTCGTCTGCACGAGATATTCGCGAGTCTAATCAGGAGACACAAAGTTAGTTAAGACGCCCCGCAAGGTAGTACCACCCTTGTAGATTGGCATCTGCCCAACCCAGCGTACTAACCAGTGCGCTGGGGTGTGGGTACGACGAAGCCCCGAGGCGGCATGCCGCCCCGGGGCCGGGTTGAGGCCCTGAGCTGGGTCCTCAGTCGCTGTAGTACTGAATCAGCAGGTTGCAGCCTGCCGAAATCAGAAGCGACCAGAGGGCGTCCCAGTTCGGGGCCCTCTTCTTGCGCGGCTTACGATGCCGAGCCATCACTCTCCTTCCTTCGATGGGTGCGAAGGAGAGATCAGCTCATGACACTGGGTCACCGCAGCACGAACATATGACGCCGCCGTCTCCCGTGTACGGCGATCTCCGAAATTTCCCATCTCCGGTTCGGACTTGGTAGCGGGGGATGCCAGCGGAAGGTGGGCCGTACGCTGATCACATGGCGCGGGGCCTGTCAGCGGAGGCGTGCCCGTGGGCCTGTTCAGCGGCGTCAAGGACGTCATCATCGACGCGTGGGGCTGGCTCAACTACAAGCCGGTCTTCTCCGACTCCCTCGGGATGCCGAACCGGCGCGCGTTCCACGAGGCTGTGGCCTCGTGGGTGCCGGCCGCCGACGAGCGCCGCCTGGCCGCGTACAAGCTGCTGGCGGCCTACGACAACAACCAGGTTGCCGAGCTGACCGAGATCCGTGACGGCGAGGCCGCCCGTGAGCGCCGCGAGTTCGGCGACCCGTCCATGTTCGTCGAGACGATCGTGTCCAACGTGATGGGGCGCGAGCAGCACATCGTCGTCCCCGGCGCCGACGCCGACCCCGATACGGACGGCGAGGCCGCGGCGAGCGCGGCGGCCGCCGAACGTGTCCAGACCCTCTTGCGGGACTGGGCCGAGAAGGAGCTGCTCACCATGCGGGTGCTGCAGACCGAACGGAAGGCGGTCAGTCTCGGCGACGGCGTGTACCTGCTGTTCTGGGACCCTGACAAGCAGCGCGTCCGTGTCCGTACGTACGACCCCGGCTTCTACTTCCCCGTCCTCCCGGAGGATGGCGACGGCTCCGAGTTCCCCGACCGCGTCCACCTCGCCTGGGAACTGCCCGAGGACAAGAAGCGCGGCCTCAAGCCGCGGCTGCGGCGCATCACCTACGAGCTGGACTGGATCCGCCCGGCCACCGGCTCAGGCGTCGACCGGACCGGCCGGCCCGTCCGCGCGCCGCTGATGTCCGACCCGACCGACGACAGCCCCGCCGCCCCGATCCTTAGTCGCGGCGACCAGGTCGACCAGACCGGCGCGATCTCCCGCATCTACCCGTGGAACGACAGCCCGTCGTACCGCACCTGCTACCTCACCGACGCAACCTGGGACCTCGGCGACCTCAAGGGCAACGTCGACGTCGACTCCCTCCCCATGGACAAGGCCCACTTCGCCACCAGTCCGACAGGCGAGGTCCTCGACCACCTCGACCTCCTTTTCGACTTCCTGCCGATCGTCCACGTCCCCAACACCGTCCCGCCTGCCGAGGAACACTGGGGCCAGTCCTCCCTCGCGAAGGTTCTGCAGGTCTTCGACGAGATTTCCGGCACCGACACCGACTCCGCGAAGGCCTCGGCCACCACCGGCTCCCCGATCATCGCCGTCTCCGGGCGGCAGTCCAGCGGCAGGCAGACGCAGCTGTCCGTCGGCCCCGGCATGGTCCTCGAGCTCGGCGACACCGGCCGCATGGACGCCCTCGACACCTCCCCGCAGCTCGCCGAACTCCGCAACCACGGCCACGACCTCGCCGACCGGGCCGCGAACATCGCCCGGCTCCCCGCCGTCTCCCTCGGCACCATGGACCCCTCCCAGGTCCCCTCCGGCTACGCCCTGGAACTCTCCCTCGGCCCGCTCGACTCCCTCATCAACTCCATGCGCCTGGCCCGCACCCACAAGTACGCCCTGCTGCTGAAGTTCACCCAGCGCCTCCACATCGCCGGCCAGCACCCCGACTGGACCGGCGTCCGCCCCGTGCCCGCCCTGCTCGTCTACGGCCCGTACACCCCCACCGACAAGGCAGCCGTCCTCGAGCAGGTCACCACCGCCTACAAGGCCGGGGTCATCTCCCTGGAGACCGCCGTGCGCACCCTGAACGAGTCCGGCTGGGCCATCGCCGACGTCGAGCAGGAGATCACCCAGATCCAGTCCCGCCAGTTCGAGCAGGCCCGGTTCCTCGCGGATGCGACCGGCTCCACCGACGCAGTCGGCGACTTCCTCGGCCTCGACATCACCCCCGACCCGGCGCCCCCGGTTGTCCAGCTCCCGCCCGCCAACGAGGACGGCGACACCCTCACGGACCCGGCGCAGGGGAGCAGGGGGAACGACTCGTGAGATCTGTGGTGTCCTTGGATCAAGGCGCGGGGCCTGAAGAACTGTCCTTGGGAGGACCTGCCCTCATGCGTCGCCCCGCGCAGACCCGCACCCCCGCCGCCTCGGCCTGGGCCCGCCCGTACACGGGCATCGAGGCCCTCGCTGTCTTCTACAACGGCGACCCCGCCACGCCGCCCGTGGCCGTTCCCACTCCTGCCGAAGTCGCCGCCCGCGCTCAGCAGCACCAGCCTTCCGTGGCGCCGGCCGTGACGCCGCCCGAGCAGCGCGTCATCAACGACGACCGGGAACTCCTCATCGACAAGTACACCGGGCAGCCCATGACCCAGGGCCGCTTCTCCGTCATCATGACCCGCGAGAAGGAGAAGGGCCGTGCCGCCGCTCTGCGGGAGCTGTGCGAGGCGTCCGGGATCCCCTTCGACCCGGACACCTTCGACCTCAAGGAGTTTGGCAAGCTCCTGAAGGATGCGGAGGAGACTCGCAAGGCGCAGCTCAGCGAAGAGCAGCGCCGAGCCGAGGAACTCAACAACCGGGAACAGGAGCTCGCTGCCCGCCTTGCGGCCGCCGAGGCCAAGGAGCAGGCTGCGGCCGCCCTCGACCGCGAGACGAAGGTCCGTGCCGCCCTCGCCCGCCTCGGCGCGTACGAAACCGACCAGGACGACGCCTACGCCCTCGTCAAGGACACGATCGCCGCGGACGCCGACGACGCGGCCATCACCGCGGCCGCCGAGGCTCTCAAGGAGCGCCGGGCTGGGCTCTTCGGCGGCACCCTGGCCCCTCAGACCCTGCCGCCCGCTCCCGGCGGCGCCCCGGCTGGCGGGCCGCCCGCCCGCACCCCCGTATCGGGGAAGGACGCCGTCCGCGCCGCCGCCCGAGCCCGAGCCATCCAGATGGGCCTGCGCACCGACGACGCAGCCTGACCCACAAGACCAGCACCACCCGAGGGACCACGCCCTGACCCCCGTGGACGGCACCACACCAGGTGCCCGCACCTATCCCGCGCTCACGCGAAAGGGGTCACGGCGTGGACATCCAGCCGTACACCACCAGCGAGACCCTTGCCGTCGGCCGCCCGTGGCTGATGAGCATGCTCGGCATCGAGGCCAACCAGACCGTCACCCTCGACCTCACCGCCTTCGACGAGAACCTCCACTGGACCGAGGCCTCCGCCTACCAGCCCGAGCGAAAGCTGAAGTCCGGCATCCCGCTCGCCAAGATCACTGCATCGGGCCTGTACGCGCCGTACGCAGCCGTCACCAACGAGGTCCAGTCCGTCACCATCACCGGCTCGCCGACCGGCGGAACCTTCACCCTCACCTTCTCCGGTCAGACCACCGCGGCGATCGCCTACAACGCCACCGCAGCCGCCGTGCAGACCGCGCTCGAGGGCCTCAGCAACATCAACCCCGGGGACGTCACGGTCACCGGCAACACCGGCGGCCCCTACACGGTCACCTTCGGCGGCCAGTACCTCGGCGACAACGTCGCGCAGATGACCGCCACCGCCTCCCTGACCGGCGGCACGACCCCGGGCGTCACCGTCGCCACCACCACGGCGGGCGGCACCGCGACCGCGTCGGACGGCACCCAGCTGTTCGCCGGATTCCTCTTCACCGAGGTCAGCTTCTACGCCGGCTCGACCAAGGCCGGCGCGCCGCTGATGGTCCACGGCCAGATCGACGTCGCCAAGCTCCCGGTCGCCTTCGACCCGAAGGACGTCCCGGCCGGCTCCAACACCCAGTTCGTCTACAAGGTCTGAGAGGGGACCCCCCATGCCTAACGACATGCTTGAGGTCCTCCTGCGGGACATCAACCCGACCGCGATCAACGCGTTCGTCCGCGAGATCCAGACCCCGGCCGACTACCTGCTCACCCAGTCCGTGATCCCCGAGCGGACCGTGAACTCGGTGAAGTGGCAGACCCGCGGCTCCCGCCGCCGGATCGCGGCCGCCACGTACCGTGCGTGGGACGCCCAAACCCGGGTCGCGACCCGGAAGATCGAGCGCTGGGCGACCGAGGGCAAGCTCCTCCCGCTCGGCCAGAAGTACATCATCGGCGAGCTCGAGACCATCCTGGAGAACGTCCAGCGCGGCATGGACAGCCAGGACCTCGTCGACTCCATCTACCAGGACGCCGCCGCGCACGTGGAGTCCATCAAGCACCGCATGGAGCTCGCGGCCGGCGACCTCCTGACCGACGGGAAGTTCACGCTCACCGGCGAGAACGGTCTCACCCTGGAGGCCGACCACAAGGTGCCGGCGGCGAACATGCCGACCGCGCCGACCGCGTGGACCAACCCGGCTGCGGACATGCTCGGCGATGAGATGCGCTGGATCGAGGTGCTCCGCAAGAGCGGCGCCCCCCGGCCCTCCCGGGCGCTCACGTCATACAAGACGATGTCGCTGCTCATGAGCAACGACTCCTACCGGGCGGCGTACTACGGCAGCGTGAACTCCGCATCCACGATCCCGACCGCAGTCCTCGCCCCGAACGAGGTCAACGTGGTCCGCGGCCGGTACAACCTGCCGCCGATCATCGACTACGACGTCACCATCCCGCTTGAGGACGGCACTGACGTCCGTGTTCTGCCGGAGAACATGTTCTTCCTCCTCCCTCCGGACGCCCGGCAGATGGGCGAGACACAGTACGGTCTGACCGCCGAGGGGATGGTGCTGTCCTCGGGGGGCAACCCGTCCATCGACCGGGAAGAGGCCCCCGGCATCATCGTCACCTCCGGCTACCAGGACGACCCCGTCCAGGTGTGGACGAAGGGCGCCGCGGCCGCGATGCCGGTCATGTACACCCCGGACATCCACATCGCCGCGACGGTGTGGTGACCCATGGCCGCCCAGCTGAAGAGCACCGTGTACGTCCAGGACCCGGACACGCACCAGACCATCGAACTGGCCCCGGGTACGAGCCCGGAGCCGCGTCTGGCAGCGCTGGTGACGAACCCGGCCGCGTGGGTCGACGGGGAGCTGCCCCGTCTGAAGACCCAGACCAAGACGGAGGGCGAAGGCGGCCCTTCCGGCGACGGCCCGGACGGCGCCTCTGCCGACGGATCGGGACCCGATTCCGGCGACGGTGACCCCACCGACCCGGACCACACTCCCGACGACGTGAGCACCCAGCAGGCTGCGCCCGTAGTCGAGGAGAACAAGCCGGCCGCCCGCACCACGGCCAGGAAGACGGCCGCGAAGAAGACGGCCGCGACCGCCGCCGAGGGCACCGGCGGTCAGTAAGCGGAGTACGGGCCCGGACCCCGGTGGGGGCGCCGGACCGGGCCCGTACCTCGCCCACCCCTTCCCGGCCTGCATCCCCAGGAGGATCCGCATGACCGCCATCTGCCTTGAGCTTCACACCGTGCTGGTAAGCGGGGCGCCAGGGCACTCGCCCACGCGACAACTGGTAAGCCTCGGTATGGCCAGCGCAGACGGAAGGCGGTTCTATGCAGTCAACGCAGACGTACCGCTCCAAGTCGCCATCGAGCAACTTCCCCGCAAGGTGTGGAGTGCGCTTCCTCTCCTCCAGGACCCGATTCTTCTCGACCGTCTCGACCCCGATGTGGTGCCGCTCAAGGAGATGAAGGCGGCGTTCGAGGCGTTTCTAGGGCAGCTTGAGGAGCCGGAGTTCTGGTCGATGCACGGGAACGCGGATCACTCGTCCCTCACCGACGTGTTCGGCTACGACGTCGAGGCCCTCCTCCCTGACCATTTTCCTCGCTGGATCTCAAGCGTCCGGGAGTATCGAGCGCGTGTCCTGGACCGGGTCGGCCAGCAGAACCCTGAGCGTCTGCGCCACCTCCAGCAGACGGGGGAGGGCGTGCTCTGGCCCCTGTTCCTGCCGACTCGGTGCGCCTTCAAGAACGCGCACCGAGTTCTGACGATTCTCCAGCGGACAGAGCAACTGGCCGGGCAGAGCGAGGTGAGCCGATGACCGAGGCCATCCGCGCCTGGCTGCTCGCCCAACTCGGCGCCGCCACCGACCTCACCGACCTCGAGTACCGCTACGCCCGCCTCGGCACCGCCCGGGCCGTCGCCATCGAGGTCCTCTACGAGCGGATCGCCAAGCTCCGCACGCAGCCCACCTCGGTCAACCTGTCCGGCGTTGTGGCCGTCTCCTACACGGAGAACATCAAGGCGTACGAGCGGCAGATCGCCGCCCTGGAGTCCGGCCAGCCGCCGTCCCCCGACGACCCGGCCGCAGACCCGACCGCCGGGGACATCGGCACCATCCACCTCATCGCCCGGGCCCGGCGATGACCACCCCGCTACGGCGCCGCTCGCTGCGCGCCCGCCTCCAGTCCCTCATCGCCGACGCCACCACCCGGATCACCGCCGCCTGGCGGATCCTCACCACGGCCCAGACCCGGCTCCTGGCCGCGCTCGCCCAGATCCGGCCCGGCCGCAACGCCCCGGCCCGCATCCGCGCCGCAGTCCTCGTCTTCCAGCAGGCGATCGCCGCGTTCGACCGCGCCGTCGCCGCGTTCGCCGCACGATGGGCCGCCACCGACCTGCCCGCCGCCTACCGCGACGGGGGCCTTGCCACCTTCGACCACGTAGGCCGCCCGCACCGCGCCTGGACCTGGACACCCCGTCACCAGGCCGCCATCACCAGCATCACCGCCCAGTACTACAGCGACCTCATGGGCCGCCTCGCCGAAGCCGTCCGCCGCGCCCGCGCGTTCCTCCGCGCCGCCCAAGATGCTGCCCGGGCCCGCATCGGCCGGTTCACCGTCCCCGCCTTCGACCGCGCCCAGCTCACCCGTGACCACCCGCTCGGCACCGTCATCTACTCGGGCGACGCCCGGCACCCCGTCGAATCGTGGGCCCGAGCAGCCCTGTCCTGGCAGGCCGTCACCACCGCCAACGCTGGCGCCATCCGCACAGCCGCCGACGAACTGCGCTGTGACTGGATGGAGGTCCGCGACGGCCCGGACTGCGGCTGGATTGATCACCAGGACCCCGACCGTGCCCACGGAACCCTGCGCACCGTCCAAGACGCCCTCGCCCACCCCGTGGCGCACGCCCACTGCCAGCGCGAGTTCTACCCCAGGCCGGACATCATCTCCCGCCCCGACTACGCCTTCGGAGGACCCTCCTGATGCGCATCACGCTGAGCACCTCCGACAAGACCGTGCAGCTGGTGACCGGCAAGAACGAGAAGGTCAGCGTCCGCGCCGCCGAGTCCGCAGTCCTGCGCATGTTCCACGCCCTGCCCGGCCCCGCCCCCGAGCCGGCCAAGCCCCCGATTGGATTCGCCGTCGACTCCGACACCGAACGGGCCGACCCGGAACCTGCAGCAGCCGACGAGGACGAGGAATAACCCATGTCAGCCCAGTTCTGGAAACGCCTGCACCTGGCCCTCTTCGTCGTCTGGCTGCTCCTGCTGCTCCCCACAGTGCTGTGGTGGAAGACATCCATCCCCTACCTCGTAGGCATGTCCTGGTACGCCATCGCCATCGGCCACATCAGCTCCTGGCAGGCCGCGCGTGCGGAACGCCAGGAAGAGAAGAAGGAACCCACGCGATGAACGAGGTCCCCAGCGCGCCCATGAGCCTGTCCAGCACTCCCCGCCACGTCCACATCACCACCGACGGGATCACATCCACCGTGCAGATCGGTGACGCCGACCTGTCGGACCAGTTGCGCGCCTTCACCCTGGAGCAGCGTCTCGGGCAGCCGCCCATGCTCGTCCTCTACGCCGTACCGCACCGCGACGGAGCCGTCTTCGAAGGCCTGGCCCACGTCGTCGTCGGCGAAGAACAGCCCGACCCGGGCCAGATCATCGCGGACTTCCTCACTTCTCTCGACCCGCAGGCGCTGGAGCAGGCCGCGCTCTACCGCGACGACCTCGGCGACGAGCGGTACGCCCTGACCCGCGCGATGCTCGCGCAGGCCGCCGACTGGGCCCGCGGGAAGGCGACCTGATGGCCGGCCTCGATGACGTCCTCGCCGACATCGGCGCGTGGGTGGAGGAGAACGTCCTCCTCGACACCGTCCGAGTTGCCCTGCCCGGCGTTGGCGAGCCCGTCCTCAACCCCACCACCGGGCAGCTGCAGTACCCGGTGGGCAGCGTGCTGTACGCGGGCCCGGGTGCAGTCCAGCCGGCCGCCGGGCAGCCCACCAACCCGGTCGTCGACGCGAACCTGCCGTGGCCGCAGGCCACCCGTTCCGCCTACCGTCTCCTCACTCCGCTCACGGCGCCCGTGCCACCGAAAGACGCGATCGTCACCGTGACGGCCGTGCACAACCCGGCCAACACCGCCCTCCTCGGCCGCAGCTGGGTTTGCGCCGACCAGGGAAGTGCGGGTACCGCCGAGGCCGTACGGATCACCCGGCTCGACCAGCAGCGGAGCCCCGCATGACGACCATCGGCCTCGACGAGCTCGGCGACCGCCTGGACGCGGCCGCCGATGCACTCGAACCGGTCATCCAGCGCCGCATGCGGCACGTCGGCGCCCAGGGTGTGGCCGCGATCCGCCGCAATGCATCCGGTCGGCCAGGCCCCAACGTCATCACCGGCGCCTACCGGGCGTCGTGGCAGGACGCCCACCGGCCGATCCCGCACGGTGCGATGTGCACGCTGGGGACCACCAAGCCGCAGGGGCGTCGCCTGGAGTTCGGGTTCTACGACATGACCGACAGTCTCGGCCGGCACTTCTTCCAGCCCCCGTTTCCGCACGTGCAGCCCGCGCTGCCGTTCATCGGCGCCGTCCTGCGCGAGCAGATGGGTCTGGTCGTCGAGGAGGTCTTCGCGTGATCGACCGCCGTCTCGTGACGAACGCGTTCGTCGCCATGCTCGCCGCCGGCACCGGTCAGGCTGTCGGGCGGGGGAAGGCCCCGGCTGGGGTGAGCGCCCCGCCGTACTACGTCGTCGACGCGCTCACGACTGAGCTGTCCGGGGCGCCGCTCGCCGACGAACACGAGGACGCCGCGCTCGTCTACCAGGTGACTTCGATCTCCGGCCCCGACCCGGCCAAGCCCGACTCCGCCGGGGCCCTGGATCAGGCCGAGTGGATGGCGGACAAGGCCCGCCGAGTCGTCCTGCAACGCCATCCCACCACCGGCCTGTGGCTGTATCCGCTCGACATCGCCGGCTACAAGGTGAGAGGCCGTGAGCTGGAGACCGAACCGGGGGGAACGAATGATCCAGCCGATGCCATCATCAGTTACGTACAGCGGTTCAGGCTCGACCTGACCCCCGCCTGACCCACCGGTCAGGCGCGCACGACCGCACCGCGGCGGGACCCCACGCGGACGCCACCACGACAGGTGGCCGCCAGCAGCCGTACGCAGCACCCAAGGGGTCCCCACCATGCCGCGTTTCTCCCGCAAGGGCGTCACGAAGATCCTGTTCGCGGAGACCATCGCGTCCACCGCCTACATCCCCACCCGCGCCGAACTCAACGGCGCGACGAAGCTCACCAAGCAGATCGCCGCCGTCGAAGGCTTCGCCCTGGAGAACCAGGAGATCGAAACGCCGGACCTCGAGTCGACGTTCACCTCGAAGATCCCCGGCGACGACTCGGCCGCCGACTCCTCGCTGACGTTCTACGAGGACGACACCTCCTCCACGCTAGAGGAGACCCTCGCCAAGGGCACCACCGGCTACGTCATCATCCTGCGCAAGGGTGACATCCCCGCCTCCAAGAGCATGGATGTCTACCCGGTCCGCGTGGCGAGCAAGAGCGCCGCGATCACCGTCGACAACGAGTCCGCGAAGTGGACCGCCCGCTTCTCGATCACCGACACCCCGGCGCTCGACGTCGCCGTCCCGGCCGTCGGCACCGACGAGGTCCAGACCGTCACCATCACCGGATCCCCGACCGGCGGCACCTACACCCTCACCTTCGACGGGCAGACCACGACCGGCATCGTCTACAACGCGACGGCGTCCGCGGTCCAGTCCGCCCTGGAGGCCCTGTCCAACGTCGAGGCGGGCGACGTCGTCTCCGCGGGCGGCCCGCACCCGGACACCCCGGTCACGGTCACATTCGGCGGCCAGTACGACGGCGAGGACGTGCCTCAGATGACCGCATCCGGGGCCAGCCTCACCGGCGGCACCAGCCCGGCCGTCACGGTCACCACGACCACCCCCGGCGGCTGACCCCGCCCACCCCCCCAGTTCCCGGCCGGGCACGACGTGTTCGGGAAGGGGCGCGTAGCGCCCGGCCGGGCCCTTCCCCTGATGGAGGACCACCCTCATGCCCAAGACCACCCCCACCGTCGAGCCGCCGGCCGCCGCCGTGGCGAAAGACCCGCACTGGGCCGCGACAAGGCAGCGGCTCCGTGCCCGCCAGCGTCCGGCCGCCCGGCTGACGATCTGCGACGACGACACCGTCAAGCAGGCCCTCGCCGACGCCCGACGCCGCCACGACCGGGCCGCCCAGCACGCCGAGGCCAACCCCGACGACCAGGTCCTCGCCGCCGCCCTCGCCGGAGCGGAGGACAAGCTCGCCGCCGCGCAGGCCGCGTTCGACGAGACCGCGATCGTGCTGCGCTTCCAGGCCCTTCCCCGGATCGAGTTCGAGGAGATGAAGGCCGCGCACCCGCCGACCGAGACACAGGCCGAGGACGGCGCCTTCGTCAACGTCGAGTCCCTCGGCCCGGTCCTGATCGCCGCGGCGTCTCTCGACGGCATCACCGAGGACGAGGCCCGCGACTACCTCGCCACCTGGTCCGAAGGCGAAGCCACCCAGCTGTTCCAGGCGGCGTGGGACATCCAGTCGACCATCCGGGCCGACCTGGGAAAAGGCTGACCCACGATGAACGCCTGCGCGCCGAGCTGGAGCTGTGCCACCAGTGGGGCATCCCCCACTCCCAGTTCCTCGGCGCCGGCACCGGCCGATGGACCCTGCGGGACCGGGAGAAGGCACTCGCGTACCGGGACTACCAGCGGACCCTGTGCCCGCAGTGCGGCACCCGCTACGACGACTGGGACCACGGCCACGACGACGAGGAAGACGCCTACGCCGTCACCGTCCAGCGGTGCGTGGGCTGCCAGGTCATCGCCGACAAGCAGGCCGAGCTCCAAAAGGACGGCACCGACCCGCACGGGCTGAAAGTCGGCCTCCTCCCGGTCGCCGTCAAGGAGGCCATGGACAAGCAGAAAGCAGCCCGCCCCCGGCGGTCCTACGACGAAGACGACGACGAGTAGCGGAAAGGAGGCGCGGCGGTGGCCCAGTGGAATCTGTCGGTCGACCTTCGAGGACGAGACCGCAACCTCGGTCAAACCCTGCGGAACAACGCCGCCCGCGCCCGCGACCTGGGCAGCGCGATCCGCGACGCCCAGGGCAACATTCGCGACTTCGGCCTCGCCGCGCGTACCGCCCGCAACCGCGTCCGCGGTCTGGCCGACGCCGCCACCGACGCGACAGGCAACCTTCGGCAGCTCGGCAACCGCGCCGACCGGGCCGCCCGACGGATGCGCCGCCTCGCCGACGAAATCCAGGAAGTCGAAGCACGCCTGGCCGCCCTCAATGGCGACGTCCGGATCGCCGTGCAGGTCGACGACCAGACCGGCGGTACCGCGCTCGCCCTGCGGCAGGTCCAGGACGCGGCCCAGGACACCGCCCGCGCACTGCGTACCCTTCGCGGGCGCGCCGCCGCGACGGCCGCCGCGTTCGACGACCTGCGCGCGCGGGCCCTGCTGGCCGCCGGGTCCCTGCGCAGCCTGAACACCGCCGCCCGTGGCGCGGACGGGCGCCTCGACACCCTCAACGGCCGGGCCCGCACACTGCACACGTCCGTCACCGAGCTGAACGGCGCGCTCGGCCGCACCGGCAGCCTGATGGGCGGCCTCCAGGGCCGGATCGGCACCGTCGGCAACGCGACCGGGAACGCGACGGTGCGGACCCGGCAGCTGATGGTGGCCGCGGTGGCGCTGGGGACCGCGCTCCTGCCGGTCGCCGCCGCCACCGCCCCCATCGCCGCCGGCCTGACCGCGGCCGGTGTGGCCGCCGGGGTGTTCGGTGTCGCGATCGCCGGGCAGATCAAGGCCCTCACCGACGCGGCGGAGGCGCAGAACAAGTACGACGAGGCTGTACGCGAGCATGGCCCCCATTCGGCCGAGGCGGCGAAGGCGGAGCTCGAGCAGGTCCGGATCCTGAAGGACATGCCGGCCGCGACGCGGGAGGCGGCGGCCGCCTATGAGGTTCTGACCGAGGACTACAAGGCGTTCTCCAACAGTCTGGCCGGCGACACGATGCCGGTCGCGACGAAGTCGATGGCGATCTTCTCCCGGCTCCTGGAGGACGCGACCCCGCTGGCCAAGGGTGCCTCCCGCGAGGTCAACCGGTTCATGACCATCGTGGGCGGCGGGCTCGCCAGCGAAGAGTTCGACGAGTTCATGAACGACTTCACCACCTTCGCGGTGGAGACACTTGCCCGCGCGAACTCCGGCATCGTCCGCCTGTCCCGGGGCCTGAACACCGGCGAGATCGGATCAGATCTGCGCGAGTTCATGGCCTACGCCCGCCAGAACGGGCCGCTGGTCGCCGACGCCCTGTCCAACCTGTTCTCGGCGCTGATGAAGATCGTGGCCGCTGCCTCCGACGTCGGAGTCAGCATGCTCACCGTCGTCAACGTGTTCGCCCAGCTCATCAACGCGATCCCCACCGACACGCTGGCCACGCTGCTGCAGGTCGCGGTCGCGTTCAAGGCGATCCAGCTCGCCGGCCTGGCCGTCGGCGTCGTCGCCCCCGTCATGGCCGCTCTCGCGACGAACACGAGCCGATTCGTCCGAGCCGCCAGGTTCGGCGGTGTCACCTCCGCCCTGGCCGGTGTCACCCAGCAGCTCACCGCGATGCAGCGTGCCTCCGTCGCGCTCGCTGTCCTCACCGTCGTCGTGATGGGCATCAGCCACCTCGCCGACGAATCCCGCGGTGCGCCCCCGGAGGTCGACAAGCTCACGACCAGCCTCAAGAACCTGGCCACGGCCGGGAAGTTCGCAGGCGAACTGCAGAAGACGTTCGGTGACGTCGACGGACTGGTCGGCAAGATCGGGAAGCTCGACAAGGCGTCGAAGGGGATCGACGACTACGTCAAGCGCACCTCCATCGGCATCGACGCCATCGACGATCTGAGGCGGAAGATCCGCGGGATCGGCGACGACCTCATCAACGGCGAGGATTCCTTCAACGCCCTGACGGACGACTTCAAGGGCCTCGACGAGGCGATGGCGCAGCTCGTCACCTCCGGGCACGCCGACGTCGCGGCCAAGGACTTCGACATGATCGCCGCCGCCGCGAAGAGGGAAGGCCGCAGCGTCGACGAGGTCCGAGCGCTGCTGCCCGGCTACCAGGCCGCTCTCGACGACGTGGCGGCCGAGCAGGAAATCACCGCCCGCTCCATGGGCGTTTTCGGCGCCCAGGCACAAGAGACCAAGCAGAAGCTCGACGCGCAGAAGGCGTCCGCGGACGGTCTGCGGGCCGCGATCCAGGCACTCAACGACGTCAACCGGGCCGCGCTCGGCGGAATGATCGGCTTCGAGCAGGCCATCGACGACGCCGCCGAGGCCGCGAAGAAGAACGCCGGCGCGCTCACCATGACCGGCGGGCAGCTCGACCTGAACTCGCAAAAGGCCCGCACGGCTGCCTCCGCGCTGCAGGAACTCGGCACGAAGACCGACGAGGCCGCCGCCGCCGCCCGGGAGTCCGGCGCGTCCTGGAAGACCGTCAACGGCATCTACGACCGCGGCCGCACCGCGCTGATCAACACCGCCATCGCGATGGGCCTGCAGCGCGGCCAGGCGATCCAGCTGGCTGAGTCCATCCTCAACATCCCCGACGAGCACACCACCCGGGTGGAGATGGACCGCGCCGACGCCCTCGCCGGGCTCGACGCCGTCATCGCGAAGATCCGCGCCACGCCCGGCGCGAAGTCGGTGACCGTCCGCGCGCTGACCAAGG
Organism: Streptomyces sp. NPDC006551; assembly: GCF_040611675.1. Classification (NCBI taxonomy): domain Bacteria; kingdom Bacillati; phylum Actinomycetota; class Actinomycetes; order Kitasatosporales; family Streptomycetaceae; genus Streptomyces; species Streptomyces sp. NPDC006551. The sequence continues at coordinate 13,518 of NZ_JBEXOT010000027.1, read as the reverse complement.
AGGCCATGGCCCTCCTGAACACGCTCGGCTACACGACCAAGACCCTCCCGGACGGCCGGGTGGAGGTCGTAGCGAAGACCGGCACCGCGCTGACGAACATCGCCGCCGTCCAGCGCGCCCGCGACGCCCTCCAAGACCGCACCATCACCATCACCACCCGCGACGTCCGGATCACCGAGTCCATCCACAGGCAGCAGACCCAGCGCAACGTCGTCCCCTACGCCAACGGCGGCCTCGTCGCGCACGCCGCCGACGGTCTGTTCGTCCCCGGCTACGCCCCGCGCGTCGACACCGTCCCCGCAGTCCTCTCCCCAGGGGAGGGTGTCCTCGTTCCCGAGACCGTCCGCAAACTCGCGGCCGCCGCCGGCATGGGCGAGGCCCGCACCATCAAGGCCCTGAACTCCTGGGGCCGCTACGGCACCGCCATGCAGCTGAACACCAGCAGCGTCGGCCCGCAGCGCTTCGCAGACGGCGGCATCACCCGGCACGCAGGCGGCAGCATCGGCTCCTCGCCCCTCGCCGTACGCGACGCGATGGCCCGCTACAGCGTCGGCATGTCCAGCCTGGCACCCGCCCACCGCGGCTCCAGCGCCGGTAGCGGCGACACCTACCACTTCAACGTATCCGTCCTGCGCACGGACGCGCCGCTGGACGCCATGGCCGCCCAGGTCGGACGGCAAGTCCGCCGCGCCCGCAGGGGAGGGGTGGCCTCCCGTGGCTGACCTCACGCTCACCACCGGACAACTCGACCTCGGCGGCATCGTCATCGGCAAGAACACCGCCGTCCAGATCATCGACATCACCGGCCTCGGCCGGCCCCCGGTCCGCGACAACGACCACGCCCAGCCCAGCGCAGACGGCGCGTGGCCGGGCCCGGACTACTTCGCTTCCCGCCAGGTCCAGATCGACGCCGCCATCAAAACCCCCGGCGACCGGGCCGCCGCCCTCGACCTGCTCGCCGCACTCCAGCAGCCCTCCCACACCCCGGTCGTACGGCTCGCAGCAGGCACCACCCAGGCCCTGCGGATCTCCTGGCCCGGGCGGCCCGTGAAGCGGCTCGAAGGCCGCCTACGGCGCCTGGACGCCGAAGTCGGCCGAGCCATCCACGGCTACATCCCCCTCGACATCGAATGGGTCGCCACCGACCCCACCTGGTACGCCGACACCGAGACCACCACCGAACTGCCCCTCGGCTGGCTGACCGGCGGCGGTTTCACCGCGCCCGTCACCGCCCCGATCTACGTCCAGGACGGCACGGTCGCCGCCGACCGGCCCGGCTGGGTCACCAACAACGGTGACGCAGACGCCTGGCCCGTCATCCGCATCACCGGCCCCTGCACCCAGGCGACCATCACCCACGTCGAAACCGGCCGGGTCCTCGCCCTGCCCACCCTCAACCTCACCGCCGGCCAGTGGGTCGAGATCGACACCCGCCCCGGGCATCGCACCGTCACCCGCGAGAACGGCGGCAACGCCACCACCCTCCTCAGCCCCGCCTCCCGCATCGACCTGTTCTCCATCCCGCCCGGCCAGTCCGAGATGCGCTGGACCGCGTTCGACCACACCAACACCGCCCGCCTGCGCCTGACCTGGCGCGACGCCTACACAGCCCTCTGAGGAGACGCCACGATGGCCCTGATCCCGCAGCCGATCCTCGTCAACGGCGCCGAGCACTCCGCGCAAACGTTCCGTCTCCTCGTCAAAGACCTCTCGCGCGGCGCCGAAGGCATCACCGAGGGCCCCGACCTGAAGGTCACCCAACTCGGCACCCCCGGTGCAGCGGTCCAGGTCGCCTCCGGCACCGGCGTCATCCGTGGCCGGGTCAACGTTTTCCAGGGCTCCTACTCGTTCGCCAACCTCGCCGCGACCAGCGTCGACATCGCGGCCACCGGAGGCAGCCCCCGATCCGACCTGCTGATCGTCCGTATCGAGGACCCCGACTACGAAGGCACCCTCGACCCGGCCGTAGACCCGATCGTCTACTTCCAGGTCATCCCCAACGTCTCTCCCAGCGCCACGACGATCCCCGACGGCCGCACCGGGATCCCGCTGGCCCGGATCGACATCCCCGCCAACACCGCGACGATCACCGACGCCTACATCAAGGACGTCCGGAAGATCGCGAACGCCCGCCGCGACCGCAACCTGTACCCGCAGTCACCCACGTCCATCAGCAACGAAGTCGGCGGCACCACCCCCACCTACACCAACCTCACCACCGCCCCCGGCTGGCCCATCCCCGTCCCCACCTGGGCCTCCACCGCCAAGATAAAGATCGACACCGGGCAGATCCGCTACTCCTCCGGCAACTTCACCGGCGTCATGCGCGCCACCTTCGGCTCCTCCCTCACGGTGCAGAACATCCTCCTCGACGACAACCAAGGCGGCGGCATCCGCCGGGCCACCGTCACCATGGCCGACAACCTGACCATCCCCGACGCCTACCGCGGCACCACCCAGACCCTCCGCGTCCAAGTCGGCGGCGCCCCCGGCAACGCCGGCCTCGTCTCCGTCGACTCCGCCACCACCCTCATCGCGGACGTCGAGTTCTTCGAGGCACCCAGGTGACCCGACGGATCCTCACCCAGCACGCCCTGACGGGGCAGTGGCTCACCCATGCCCTCCCGCTGCAGGAACTCGCCTACGGCCCCGACCTGAACGGGCCCGGCTCCCTGACCGGCAGCCTCGCCCCCAAGCTCCTGTCGCAGAACACGACCCTCGTCGACCCCGGCACCACCCTCATCTACGTCGAAGAAGACGGCCGGATCACCTGGGGAGGGCTGGTCTGGGACGTGCGCACCGCAGGCCAGACCCTGACCCTCGAAGCGGCGTCCTGGTCCTCCTACCTCCACCACCGGCACGACCTGCACGGCCAACTCCAAGGCCGCGGCCCCTACACCGGGACCGACCGGTGCAAAGTCATCCGCGACATGTGGACCTACGCCCAGTCCGTCGCCGACGGCAACCTCGGCGTCCTCGTCGACCCCACCACCTCCACCTCCCTTGTGGGCACCACCACCGACCCGTACAAATTCGACGTCTGGGAAACCCCCAACCTGGGCGAACGCCTCGACGACCTCGTCTCCGGCGACGCCACCCCCGACTACACCTGCACCACCGAATGGAACCCGGCCAAGACAGGCGTCATCAAACGCCTCAGGCTCGGCTGGCCCCGCCTCGGCGCCCGCCGCACCGACATCTCCTTCACCACCGGCGTCAACATCATCGAAGACCCCGAAGTCCAACTCGCCGGAGACGACTACGCCCAGGTCGTCATCGCCACCGGAGCAGGCGACGGATCCGCCAAACGCCGCCAGACCTCCGCCGTACGCAACGGCCGGCTACGCCTGGAACACGCCCTGGACCTTCCCGACATCAAAGCCAACGATGTCCTCGCCGCCCGCGCCGCCGCCGAACGCTCCCAACGCGAACACCTCGGCACAGTCGAACAGATCACCCTCCGCAACACCCCCGCCGCCCCGTTCGGCTCATGGCAGGTCGGCGACGACGTCTACACCCGCGTCCACAACGCCTGGACCAGCTACACCGGCTGGTGCCGCATCACCGGCTGGACGATCCGCCCCGACGCCCCCGGCGGCCCGCAGGCCGTCATCAACCTCAAGCCCGCCAGCATCTACCAGTACGGAGGCATCTGACCATGGACGTCGGAGCCAAGCTCACCGAACTCGACCGCCGCCTGAAGGCCATCGAACGCGCCTCCCGCCTGTCCTCCGCCTCCCTGGACGACACCGCCCTCGAGGTCCGCGACACCACCGGATCCCTCCGCGCCCTCGTCGGGCAGCAGGCCGACGGCACCACCGCCGTCAACGTGGTCAACGGCCCCACCCCGCCCGCCCCGAGCCCGCCCTACGTCGCCTCCGTCCTCGGCGGCGTCGCCGCAGCCTGGGACGGCGCCTTCGCCGACGGCGCCGTCCTTCCCTTGGACTTCTCCCGCGTCGAAGTTCACGCCTCCAGCACCTCCGGTTTCACCCCGACCGCCGCCACCTTGCAGAACACGATCGAGACCCCACAGGGCGCGGTCGTCACCATCCCCACGGAAACACCCCTCTACGTCCGCCTGGTCACCCGCAACACCTCCGGGACCGCCTCCACCGCATCCGCCCAGAACGGCCCCATCGCCCCGGCCCTGATCGTCGCCGACGACGTTGCCGACGGCATCATCACCGGCAGCAAGCTCGCCGCCGACGCCATCGACGGCAAGATCATCACCGGCGCGACGGTCCAGACTGCGGCGGCGGGCCGCCGCATCCGTCTCGCCCCGGACGGCCGCATCTATCTCTACTCCGGCGCCACCACCGAGACTGCGCCCGCTGAAATCTGGGGTGATGTCCTGGACTTCGGCGGCGGCCAGTTCAGCGGCATGTTGAAGATCAAGGCACCCCGACACGCCGAATTCGAGCCGGCCGAGATCGACATGTACGTCGACGAGACCGGCCAGCAGCGGTGGGTCATCGGCCCCATCCTCGCCTACAACGACCCGGTCGACGGCCCCGGCACGATCGTCTCCGGCCCGGTATTCACCGACGGCCTTTCGTGCGACACCCTCTCCGTCGCGTCCACTACCTGGGACGCTTACACCCCCGTCGTCACCGGCGCCGGTACCCCGACGTACACCACCCGCACCGGCTGGTACCGGCAGATCGGCGACGAGGTGTACTTCTGCGCCTACATCGTCATCGGCGCCACGGCGGGCACGGGCAGCGCCCTCATCACCGTCACCGCGCCCACCTTGATCGACCGCACCACCCGCCAGATCGTCCCCGCCAACGGGGACGGCATGAGCGGAAACTCCGGCTCTCTCCAAGCCGTCGCGCTCCCTGGGACCGTCACGAACGTCTTCGACCGCATCCGCAACTCCACTGGCACGAACGTCACCGGCTCCGCCCTCGTCACCGGCGCCACCCTCACCATCCAGGGCTCCTACCGCCGAGCCGCGTAACCAGGGGGAACGAAACCTCCGACGATCCGTACGCTGATCACAGGGCGACCCTCCGCCCACGGCTCCATCCCCCGAGGGACCGCACCAGCAAGGTGCGCCGAAGTCCACCAGCTCTGGGCGCGGGGAAGATCTGGAGCACGGGCCATGCCCGACACCGACACGACCGAAGACTCGGCCGCCCTTCCTGTCCACGACGGCGACACGCCGCCCGAGGATCAGGTGAGCGGCATGGCCACAGACGACGACCTCGACGACCGTGGTGACGTCTGATGGCCCGCATGCCCGGCGCCCAGTGGCGCCCCGTCCCGAACTGCAAGAAGGGCGGCCAGCAGGAGGTCCGAGGCGTCGTCGTCCACATCATGGCCGGCACCCTCGCCGGGACTGACTCCTGGTTCCGCAACCCTGTCTCGCAGGCGTCCAGCCACTTCGGCACTGGTAAGAAGGGCGCCCTCTACCAGTGGGTCGACACCGCCGACCGCGCCTGGGCCCAGGCCGCCGGAAACACCTCCTGGCTGTCCACGGAGAACGAGGGCCGCGGCGGAGACTCCCTCACCAACGCCCAGCTCGACCGGAACGCCGAGATCCTCGCCTGGGCCCACAAGACGCACGGTGTGCCCCTGCAGGTCGCCACCAGCCCGAGCGGCCGCGGTCTCGGCTACCACGGCATGGGCGGCAAGGCGTGGGGCAACCACCCCTCCTGCCCCGGAACGAAGATCGTGGCCCAGCTCGACGAGATCGTGAAGCGCGCCGCCGCGATCGTCGGCAAGAAGCCCACCCCCGGCGCCGGCAGCGGGAATCCGTCCACCGGCGGAAGCACCGGCAGAACCCCGGCCCGCTACAAGGTCACCATCAACGGCCTGCAGTACGGCTACGGAGCCACAGGCACCCACGTCACCAAGGTGGGCCAGGCCCTGGTCAAGCGGGGCTTCGGCAAGCACTACAAGTCCGGCCCCGGCCCGACCTGGAGCGACGCCGACACCCGGAACTATGCGGACTTCCAGAAGTCTCTCGGTCTGAAGGGTGCGGACGCCGACGGCGTCCCCGGGGAATCGAGCCTCAAGAAGCTCCTCGGCACACTTCCGTCCAAGACTCCGGCCCCGCAGTACGAGCCGTTCCCCGGCGCCGCGTTCTTCAGCCCCGGCCGCCGCCACCCGATCATCACCGCGATGGGCCGCCGCCTTGTCGCCGAAGGCTGCTCCGCGTACGCGGTCGGACCCGGCGACCACTGGACCGAAGCCGATCGCCGCTCCTACCAGCGCTGGCAGAAGAAGCTCGGCTACACCGGCGCGGACGCCAACGGCATCCCCGGCAAGACCTCGTGGGACCGACTGCGCGTCCCCAAGCAGCTCTGACCCCGCACCACCCACCCCATCAAGGAGACCCCTCGTGAAAACCCCCCTGATCCTCGGCCGTGAACCGGCCGCCTGGCTGTCCCTGGTCGCAATCCTCGTCAAGCTCGCCGCCCTGTTCGGCTGGGACGCCTCCCCGGAGACCCAGGCCAACGTCAACGCCTTCGCCGCCGCCGCGATGGGCGTCCTCATCGCCCTCCTCGTCCACGACGGGCTCGGCGCGGCCATCATCGGCCTAGCGCAGGCCGGCCTCGCTGTCGCCCTCGGCTACGGCCTGGACTGGTCCTCGGAGAAGCAGGTCGCCGCCATGACCTTCGTGACGATCGTCGTCGGTATGTGGGACCGCACTCAGGTCACCGCGAAGGTGCCGCCCAAGCGCGCCCTGCCGACCGCCTGACTTCTGTCCCCACCTGCATGGACTGGACCCCGTGAATGGACCCGACCACCGTCACGCTGGTGGGAGCGCTCGTCGCTTTCTCCGGCGTGCTGGCGACCGCCGTGGTGGCGTACGTGGGCAAGCGCGGGGAGCTGTCTCTCAGCAGCCTGAGCACGCTGACCGACGAGCTCCAGGAGGAGCGCAGCAGCCTGAAGGAGGAGCGAACGCTCCTCAAGGGGGAGCTCGTCGAGAAGACCGCCGCGCTCGTCGCAAAGGACGCGGCCCTGGCCGAAGCCTCAGCTGGCCGGGCCGCCGCCGAGGCGGAGATCGCCCGCCTGCGCCTGATCATCACTCAACTCGGAGGAGATCCCGGATGAGCCGCACCGAGCGGTTCCTGGCCGCCCGCTGGCGCGGCCTCGCCACCCTGTGCGCGCTCGTTGCCCTCTTCGGGATCGCATCCATCCTGTGGGCCCGCATGGATGCCCGCGATCGGGCCTACAACGAGCTTGCCACCGAGGCGGACCTGCGCGGCAACGCCGTCACCACCCTCGCCACGGACGTTCGCAAGCTCCGCTCCCAACTCGAGTCCGAGGGCAAGACTCCGGTCGCGCCGGACCCGACCGCCGCGGTCGATGACCTCCCTGACCGAGCGGCCGTGCCCGTCCCGATCCCCGGGGCGAAGGGCGAGAAGGGAGACAAGGGCGATCCGGGAGAGCCCGCCCCGACACCGTCCCCCGGCGCCAGTGGACTTCCCGGAGTCGATGGCAAGCCAGGCCGTGACGGCGTCGATGGTGTCGACGGCAAGGACGGATCCCCGGGCCAGAACGGGAAGGACGGCCGCGACGGCACCAACGGCGTGGACGGCAAGGACGGCCAGCCCCCGGCCGGTTGGACGTGGACCGACCCCCAGGGCGTCACCTACAGCTGCGTCCCCGTCGACAACTTCGACCCGGCCGCGCCCCGCTACACCTGCACCTACACGTCATCCCCGGACCCGGACCCCGACCCGGCGCCGCCCGGCCAGCAACGCCAATCCGTCCTGACCGTCCTCGGCCTCGCCCCCGACCGCCGCCGCTACTGAGCAGGAGCACCCTCGTGCCGTTCCCGCCTGACCTCCCCACCACCCTGGTCACGTACACCGCCGCCAGCCCCGCCGGCGGCGGCCCCGCCCAGGGAACAGTCGAGTTCGCTCCCGTCGCGCCCGTCATCAACCTGCCCGACCACGGCGTCGCGTTCACCGGCCGCGGCACCTACCAGTTCGACGCCCAGGGCCGCCTCGTCGACGGCGACCAGGTCGGCGTGCGCCTGCTGCCGTGCGACATCCCCGGCGCGAACCCGGCGGAATGGGTGTGGCTGGTCACCGTGAACATCGTCGGCGCCGGACCCCGCCGCTTCTACATGAGCCTGTCCGTCACGCAGACCGAGGTCGACATGGCCACCCTCGACCAGGCAGACCCCTCCCGCTCCCACTACGTCGTCGTCCCCGGCCCCCGCGGCGAGCAAGGACTCCAGGGCGCGCCCGGACTGGTCGGCCCGCAGCCGCCCCTCGGCGCCGCCGGTACCGGGCCGAACGTCGCGCTCGCGTCCGACGACCCGTCGACCACCGATGCCCGCACCCCGCTCCCGCACGCCGACAGTCACGCCTTGGGCGGGTCCGACCCGCTCACCCCGGCCGCGATCGGCGCGGAGACCCCGGCCGACGCGCAGGCGAAGGCGGACGCCGCGAAGGAAGCAGCCGACGCCACGGCGGCCGCCCGGTACCTGCCCCTCACCACCTGGCGCCGCCGCGACCTCCCCGACCCCGTCACCACCGACGCCCTGCACACGGGGACCGCGCCCTCCATCTCCACCGCGCAGACCACCACGCCCACGACCGGGTACATCAAGTACGCCCCGGCCGGAGTCGCCCTGACCGGCTCGGACGTCACCGGACCCTTCCGGTACGCGGGCGCCGGCGGCTTCCAGACCGGCGCCTCCGGAGCCGACGTCAACTACGTGAAGCCCACGAGCCGCTACCCGAACACGTACGCCTCCGGGCAGTCCGTGTGGTCCGTGGAGTTCGGCACCGACGCCGCCGTCTTCCAGCTGCGTTTCCAGCACCAGAGCGCCGCGATGTACCGGCTCACGATCGACGGCCGCCGCGTCACCGATCTCATGCAGCCCGTCGGCGGCACCACCGCAGGCTCCGGCCACATGATGACCATCGACCTCGGCTCCGCCGCCCCGCGCCGTATCCGCCTCGACTTCGCCACCGTCCCCTTCGGCGGGATCTACCTGCCGCCCACGGCCACCATGTGGCAGGTCCCCCTCGAAGGCGGCCGTCTCATGGCGCTGGGCGACTCCATCACGGACGGCTCCGCGCAAAACACCGGCGGGGGAGCGGGCACCTGGTTCGCCCGCACCGCGCGTCTCCTCGGCTCCACCGACGCCTGGGAACAGGGCCGCGGCGGCACCGGGTACATCACCGCAGGCAGCTACGCCACGTTCGCCAACCGGCTCGACACCGACGTCATCGCCTGGAACCCGGACCGGCTCATCATCTGGGGCGGCTACAACGACAGCGCCGGATCCCAGGACGCCATCGCCACGGCCGCGGGCGCGCTGTTCGACGCGATCCGTACGGGCCTGCCGGGCTGCGACGTCCTCGTCATCGGCTGCTGGGCACCGACCGGTTCCCCGGGAGCGGGTGTCGTGAACACCGACACGACCCTGCGGACTGCGGCCGCCAACGCCGGCTACCGGTTCGTCTCCCCGGTCACCGGCTCCCTGTACGACACCGCGGGGACACTCGTCGCCACCCACGGGCCGTGGATCACCACGGCCAACGCCGCGTCGTACGTGGGGGCTGATGGCGTGCACCCGAACGACGCTGGCCACCTGTACCTGTCGCGGCGGATCGCCGCCTCCTACCGGGAGTTGATACCCGCGTGAGCGGGGGAGGGGCCACCCCCTCCGTGTCCTATAAAAGTTCACCAAAAATAAGGGGATCAAGCAGCTCACACCGCTGCGCACTCGTTCCGGCGAACCCGCCCCGACATAGCACCAAGCGCGGGATCCCCCGCGCCTTCGGGCCGCTATGGTGCCGCCATGGCACGGGACCTCAGCAGGGGCGGCCGCCGTACAGGCCGGCGCAGTCGAAAGCCGTACGCGTGGGAGCGCGGCCTGGTCCCCTCGTCGATCCCCGCTGGTGAGCAGACGCGGCACTGCAAGGCGTGCCGAGCGGAGGCCCTGGCGAAGGAGCTGAAGTACGGGTACTGCGGCAACTGCTGGTCACCCGCCGAACCGGCGGACTAGGGTCACTCGGCTCATGTTCGTCCGAGGCAGTGCCCGCAGGGCTCCCTCCCGCATACTTCAGGGATGAAGGAGCCCGATGCCTCCCAGCCGTCTGATGACCTGCCCGCGAGCAACTGGAAGCGCCCCCTGCCGGCGCCTCATCCCCCGCTGCGCTTCTCGCCAGGGTCGATCCTTGCTTCTGCCATAGCCCGAAGGCAGCGGGAAGTTGCGGCGGTTAGCAGGCAAGCCTCTGAGCTGTTCTCCGCACACTTGGAGAGAGACGCTGCTTTCCGCAAGTTGCTCGCCAAGATGGCGGAGCAAAATCTGCGTTCTCGCCTCCAGGTCATGGGAAAGGTCTGGTCTGACGTCGCAGAGGGTTTTCGGGCTCCCAACTGGCCGCCGGACGCCGATGTCTATGAGTTGATCAGCATCATGGAAGGGGGAATTCCTCTGGTATGGATCCCGCCGGCGCAGGTGATTGATGACCTGGTTTCAGCAGATGCGGAGACACGGTCCGAAGTCCTCGTGGCCAGTCGAGACGCAGTCCTCAGGTCGTGTCGAGACCGGCTGGGGGAAGTGGCGGGTCCGAACCTGGCGCACTGCGTGAAGCTGCTCGTCGAGTCTGTTGATGTGGCTGAGCATGGTTCGTGGGGCGCTGCCCAGGCGCTGGCCGCCTCAGTCTGGGACACGCTGATACGAGGTTTGGCGCGGAATTCGGTTGAGTTGCAGAAGCCGAGTCGCAGGGGCCCCCGTTTCGAGTATCCGCACTTTCGCGATCAATTGCCGCGCTTCTCGGATGACACACTCCTATCTCGCGTACGTTCAGTCTGCGTCCTGGAACCCATTCACTCCGCTCTGACGGCTTTTCACGGCGGTGTGGTTCCGGAGGTGTACTCACGGCACGCCACAGCGCATGCCACCTCCCCTCGTCAGTACACGGTGGCGAACAGCCTCATCGCGATGATGCTCGCGGTGAGCTTGATCCGTGAGATCGAAGAGACTGGGTGGGCGTGCACGATCGAGGACGACGAGTCGCCCGACAGCGACGAACCTGCCCTCTGAGCGTTCACCAGCGAGATCGACCTTCCTGCTTAGGATCGTTCTGGGGGAAGCGCATAACGTGTGCTAAGAGTCGAGGATGCCCGCGTTCGGCTCCCGTAGGCTCGTCAGCATGAGCCAGGCCGTGCGCATCTGCTGTCACCCCATCCAGAGCGTGGACCACGATCCGACGACGCTGCGCCTGTACTGCCGGGCGTGCACTGGTGCGTTGAGCGCCCCGCTGCGGCATCCCATGACGTACAGGCAGTTCCCCAAGTGGTTGGGGGATGTGCTGGCGTCCCTGCCGGATGACGAGTCCGGCGCCCAAGTCGATCGGATCTTCGGCGCCATGAACGCGAACCTCTCGCGTGCCGCCAGTGGGACCCTTCGGTGATCACCCTCGTATAATTTCCCTTATACGAGGCTGCTTGCCGGAGCAGCCCAGAGAGGGGAGACCCCGCTGTGACTACCCTGCCCCCGCGCGTCGACTGGCACGGCAACGAACGACCGGCATCTGCGATGGAGACTAGCCGGGCCGAAGGAACCGCAGCGCGCATTCGCCGTGAGGTGGCCGAGATCCGCACTGCCGCCGAACAGCTCGCAGGCGGCGGCCCGTTCGAGACGGCCGTCTCCGAGTTCCTTGCAGTCCAGGCCACCATGCTCGAACGCGCCGGAGGTACCGCGCAGCGCGCCGACTCCATGCGCCGGGAGGAGGACACCCTCGACGAGCCCGACACCTTCCCCAGCCCCGCTCGCAGCGCCCTCCTCATTGCCCGCGCGCACCTCGGCAAGAAGTGACGCATGAGCGACGAAGTTGAGGTGGTCGACGCCGAGCTGGTGGACGACGACCACCTGCCCGCCGTCATCGGTCTGGCCCCGGCTGCCCGGCCGGTGGTAGACCGGCACACCATCCTCATGCCGGGCGAGACCCTGCCCACGGCGGACGACCAGCCCCGCTACACCGAGCGGGACCTGTACGTCTCGGAGGAGACCGCCGAGCGGCTGAAGAACCATGCCCAGCCGAAGAACACCAACCGCAACTACCGGTCCCAGCGCGGGATCTTCGAGCGCTGGTGCGAGGACATGGGCCGCGTCGCCCGGCCGTGCACGACCGCGACCTTCATCGAGTACGTCGCCTCGATGATCGCCCGGGACGCCTCGCCGAACACGATCTCCGCGCACATGTCGGCGATCCGTACCTGGATGCCCGACGACAAGAAGCCCGGCACGGCGGTCGCGCGCGGCATGCTGAACGAGCACCGGAAGGACTGGGGGAAGCGCAAGGGCGTCCGCAAGGCGCCGGCCATCACCGATGACATGCTCCGGGCCATGGTGGAGACCTGCGACCTGCGGCACCCCATCGGCATCCGCGACCGGTGTGCCCTTCTCCTGGGCCGCGGCGCGCTGAACCGGCGGATCGAACTCGCGGACCTGGCCGTGCCGGAGGTCCTGGTCGATGACGACTTTGTGACTCTTCTGATCGCGTACTCCAAGACGGACCAGGCGGGTGTGGGCGTGCACACCGACATCCCGGCCGAGCCGGGCGACCCGCTGATGTGCCCGGTGAGGGCGACGCGGGACTGGCTGAACATGCTGCACCGGCTCGGCGTACGGGAGGGGGCGTTCTTCCGCGCGCTCACGGTCGCCGGCACGCTGCAGTCCCGGGCCACCGCGACCGAGCGCGGCGACTTCGTGACCGGCGACGCCGTCAACGACTGGGTGCGGGGCCGTGCGCACAAGGCAGGGCTAGAGAACTGGCAGAGCATCACCGGTCACGGTCTGCGTCGTGGCGGGGCGCAGGCCATCGCGGACGCCGGGGGCGATCCGACGGACCAGGGCCGGTGGAAGCCGGGCTCGGCCGTGGTGAAGCGGGAGTACTTGGACCGTGCCCGGTCACGGGCGGAGAATCCGTGGCTGCAGGTACAGGCGAAGCGGCGCGAAGAGACCAGGGGGAGTGGGCAGTGACGAGAAACCCTATGGCGAGGGAGCTCGCAGAGAACTGGGAGGAAGTCGGCCCGGTCCTGGAGGCGATGCTGGCCGCCGCGCGCGAGGGCTTGGCCCGCTCCGAGTGGAAGATCGGGGATCCGGACGAGAAGTTGCTGCTGCCGATCATCGGGGCGTTGACCGTCTACTTCGGACGCGAGCTGGGCGTGGCCGACATGCCGCCGACGGAAGAGATGCTGCGGTCCCGGGTGGCGCGGGAGCTGCGCGACGTCGCGGCCCGGCACCCGGCCGGGAGCGCGCGGCGGGCGGCGTTCCTGGAGGCTGCTGGAATCACAGAGCAGGGCAGCGGGTGAGCACCCGCGTGTACAGCGCTCCGTCGGTTCGGCAGCTCGCCGCGGTGGTGGAGCGGATCGCGCCGCGGGACCGGGCGTTGTGGGAACGGCGGGAGCCGGCCCCGGCGGCGGGTGGGCTGCTTCTGCCGGTGTCGGGGGCGCGGGCGGACCAGCTGTGGATGGTGGTGGGGATGCTCGACCGTGCGGTCGGGCGCAAGGAGATGCCTGACCGGGCCGCTCGTACGG
>NZ_JBEXOT010000026.1:83580-97415 GCF_040611675.1 Streptomyces sp. NPDC006551 | reverse complement strand
AGCTCTTTCAGTCGGTCGACGACGTAGACCTCGCCCCGGGGGCCGAGCCGCGCGATGTCGCCGGGAACAGGTGCCCACAACGGGGTGGGACGGGTGGCGCGCCGTCAGGCGCTGAGGCGGGCGATCGCCTCGTCGACCGTCAGTTCCTCGCGCTCGCCCGTGCGGCGGTCCTTCAGTTCCAGGACGCCCTCCGCCGAGCGGCGGCCGGCGACCAGGATCTTCGGGACGCCGATCAGCTCCGCGTCGGTGAACTTCACGCCCGGGGAGACGCCCGCGCGGTCGTCGACCAGGACCCGCAGGCCCGCGTCCTTGAGCTTCTCGGAGACCTCCAGGGCCAGCTCGGTCTGGAGGGCCTTGCCGGCCGCGACGACGTGGACGTCGGCGGGGGCGACCTCGGCCGGCCAGCACAGGCCCTTGTCGTCGGCGTGCTGCTCGGCCAGGGCGGCGACGGCGCGCGAGACGCCGATGCCGTACGAGCCCATGGTCACGCGGACCGGCTTGCCGTTCTGCCCGAGGACGTCGAGCTGGAAGGCGTCGGCGTACTTGCGGCCGAGCTGGAAGATGTGGCCGATCTCGATCGCGCGGTCCATCTTCAGGCCGGTGCCGCAGTTCGGGCAGGGGTCGTTCTCCTCGACCACGACGACGTCGAGGTAGTCGTCGACCTGGAAGTCGCGGCCCGCGACGACGTTCTTCGCGTGCGTGTCGGCCTTGTTCGCGCCGGTGATCCAGGCGGTGCCGGGGGCGATCCGCGGGTCGGCGATGAAGCGGACCTTGTCGAGGCCCTGCGGGCCGACGTAGCCGCGTACCAGGTCGGGGCGGCCCTCGAAGTCCTCGGCGGTGACCAGCTCGACCACGGCCGGGGCCAGGTGGTCCTCCAGCTTGCCGAGGTCGACCTCGCGGTCGCCGGGCACGCCGACGCCGACGATCTCGCCGTCGACCTTGACCAGCAGGTTCTTCAGCGTGGCGGAGGCCGGGACGCCGAGGTGCTGGGCGAGGGACTCGATGGTCGGGGTGTCGGGGGTGTCCAGCTCCTCGACCGGGCCGATCGCGGAGCCGTCCACCGCCTCGGCCTTGAAGGTCACGGCCTCGGTGTTGGCGGCGTACTCGCAGTTCGGGCAGTACACGAACGTGTCCTCGCCGGCCGCGGCCGGGGCGAGGAACTCCTCGGAGGCCGAGCCGCCCATGGCGCCGGAGATCGCGGAGACGATCTTGTGGTCGAGACCGAGACGGTCGAAGATCTTGATGTACGCCTGGCGGTGCAGCGCGTACGACTCGGCCAGGCCCTCGTCCGTGGTGTCGAAGGAGTACGAGTCCTTCATCTGGAACTCGCGGCCGCGCAGGATGCCCGAGCGGGGACGCGCCTCGTCGCGGTACTTCGTCTGGATCTGGTAGAGGATCACCGGCAGGTCCTTGTAGGACGTGCACTGGTCCTTGACCAGCTGGGTGAAGATCTCCTCGTGCGTCGGGCCGAGGAGGTAGTCGCCGCCCTTGCGGTCCTGGAGGCGGAACAGCTCGGGTCCGTACTCCTCCCAGCGGCCGGAGGCCTCGTAGGGCTCCTTGGGCAGCAGCGCGGGCAGCAGGACCTCCTGCGCGCCGATCGCGTCCATCTCCTCGCGCACCACGCGGGAGACGTTCTCCAGGACCTTCATGCCGAGCGGCAGCCAGGACCAGATGCCCGCGGCGTTGCGGCGGACGTAACCGGCGCGGACGAGCAGCTTGTGGCTGAGCGTCTCGGCGTCCGCCGGGTCGTCGCGCAGTGTCTTGACCATCAACCGGGACATGCGCTGGACCTGGGCCATGGGGAACTCTCCTGCGGATAAAAGTGTGATGGCTAGGAGGTTAGCCGGGCGGCCCGCGCGGGCGGAAATCAGTTCCGCTCCGGCGCCTTCCTCCGCAGGGGCAGCGGGGCGCCCATCACGGCGTACGGGCGGGGCGCGGTGGGGAAGTGCACCCGCCGGGCGAGGTCGGTGTAGCCGAGGGCCCGGTACAGGGCGCGGGCGGGGCTCTCGGTGTCGATGGCGGAGAGGATGGAGCGGGGCTGTTCGGCCTGGTCGGTGATGGTGGTGATCAGCGCCCGGCCCACTCCCCGCCCCTGGTGGGAGGGGTGGACATGGAGTTCGGTGATGACGAAGGAGTCGTCGAGCCAGTCCACGGTGCCGGTGGCGCGGAGATACGGCTCCACGACGCCGGACCACCAGTGGGCGCGGTCGTTGGGCATCCCGTACACGAAACCGACGAGGCGGCCGGAGGCGGTGGTGGCGCCGTAGGCGCGGGCGCCGGGGTTGAGCAGATGGCGCAGCACGATATGGCGTCGTACGACGATCTCGTCCTCGCTCAGGCCGAAGGCGAGCGCCTGCACGGCGAGGGCGTCGTCCACCCGAGCGGCGAGATTGACCGGTCCGATCGTGACGTCAGCGTCATCCATGCGCGCACCCTACAAGTCGGTCCTCGGCCTCAGAACAGCACGCTCATGAAGGCGCCGACCTCGCGGAAGCCGACGCGTCGGTACGCCGCTCTGGCGGGGGTGTTGTAGTCGTTGACGTACAGGCTGACGATCGGGGCGACGTCGGCGAGGGCGTAGCGCAGGACGGCGGCCATGCCGGTCTCGGAGAGGCCCTTGCCGCGGTGTTCCGGGGCGACCCAGACGCCCTGGATCTGGCAGGCCTGGCGGGTGGCGGCGCCGATCTCCGCCTTGAAGACGACCCTGCCGTCCTCCACGCGGGCGAAGGAGCGTCCGGAGCCGACGAGTTCGGCGACGCGGGCCTGGTAGAGCAGTCCGCCGTCGCCGGCCATGGGCGAGATCCCGACCTCCTCGGTGAACATGGCCACGCACGCGGGCATGATCACGTCCATCTCGTCCTTGCGGACGCGGCGGACGAAGGGGTCGGGCTCGACGGTGGCGGAGGGTTCCTCGGTGACCATCAGCGGCTGGTGCGGGCGGACGTCGCGGGCGGGCCCCCAGCCGGGTTCCAGGAGCCGCCAGAGCTGGGCGGTGGGTTCGGCGGGGCCGACGATGGAGGAGCAGCGGCGGCCGGTCCTGCGGGCCCGGTCGGCGAAGGCGCGGACGGCCTCGGGGGTGGCGCAGATGGGGACGAGGTTGGCGCCGGAGTAGCACAGGGAGCGCAGCCGCCCGTCGGTGTACCAGCCCCACATCTCGCCACCGAGGCGCCAGGGGTCGAGTCCGGCCGCCTGGACGCGCGCCGCGACGAAGGCGTTCTCGACGGGGGCGCTCTCCAGGACCGCGAGCGCGGCGCCGAGGTCGGCGGGTTCGAGGACCCGGGTGGTGGTCTGCGTCAACACGAGGGGGCCTCACCATACGGTCTGCTGGTCTCCGCACTGTACCTGGCGCGTCGGTGAGGTGTCGGGTGAGCGGACGGACGGGTACGGCGAAACCCCGCGGCACGGGGTGCGGCGGGGCTTCGTGACGTACGTACGGGAGAATGCGAGGCGGTCAGCCGACGGCGACGACCTCGGGCTCGCCGCTCATCACGCCGTCCTTCTCCATCTGCTCGGCGATCTTCATCGCCTCCTCGATGAGGGTCTCGACGATCTTCGACTCGGGGACGGTCTTGATGACCTCGCCCTTGACGAAGATCTGGCCCTTGCCGTTGCCGGAGGCGACGCCGAGGTCGGCCTCGCGGGCCTCGCCGGGGCCGTTGACAACGCAGCCCATGACGGCGACGCGCAGCGGGACCTCCATGCCCTCCAGGCCCGCGGTGACCTCTTCGGCGAGCTTGTAGACGTCGACCTGGGCCCGGCCGCAGGACGGGCAGGAGACGATCTCCAGGCGGCGCTGGCGCAGGTTGAGCGACTCCAGGATCTGGATGCCGACCTTGATCTCCTCCGCCGGGGGCGCCGACAGCGAGACGCGGATGGTGTCGCCGATGCCCTCGGCGAGCAGCGCGCCGAAGGCGACGGCGGACTTGATGGTGCCCTGGAAGGCGGGGCCGGCCTCGGTGACGCCGAGGTGCAGCGGGTAGTCGCACTGGGCGGCGAGCTGGCGGTAGGCGTTGACCATGACGACCGGGTCGTTGTGCTTGACCGAGATCTTGATGTCGCGGAAGCCGTGCTCCTCGAAGAGGGACGCCTCCCACAGGGCGGACTCGACCAGCGCCTCGGGGGTGGCCTTGCCGTACTTCTTCAGCAGACGGGCGTCGAGCGAGCCGGCGTTGACGCCGATCCGGATCGGGGTGCCGGCCTCGGAGGCCGCCTTGGCGATCTCCTTGACCTTGTCGTCGAACTGCTTGATGTTGCCCGGGTTGACGCGGACGGCGGCGCAGCCGGCGTCGATGGCGGCGAAGACGTACTTCGGCTGGAAGTGGATGTCGGCGATCACCGGGATCTGCGACTTCTTCGCGATGACCGCGAGCGCGTCGGCGTCGTCCTGCGTCGGGCAGGCCACGCGGACGATCTGACAGCCGGAGGCGGTCAGCTCGGCGATCTGCTGCAGCGTCGCGCCGATGTCGGAGGTACGGGTGGTGGTCATCGACTGCACCGAAACGGGCGCGTCGCCGCCGACGGCCACGGAACCGACCTGGATCTGGCGGCTCTTGCGCCGCTCGGCGAGCCTGGTCGGAACGGACGGGATACCGAGAGAAATCGCGGTCATCAGCTGTGCAACCCCAAGGTGTGGCCAAGATGCGGATCGAGATCCCGTACGTCGGCGGGCTCAGGTCTTCGAGGTTACCGCCCCGGGGGTGTGCGGCCGGACACCACCGGGGTCCGGCCGCCCGTGCATCACGTCAGCTTCACCGGATTGACGATGTCGGCGGCGAGGACGAGCAGCGTGAAGCAGATGAAGACGCCCGCCACCACGTAGGCGGCCGGCATCAGCTTGGCCACGTCGAACGGGCCGGGGTCGGGCCGGCGGAAGATCCGCGCGGTGTGGCGTCGTACCGACTCCCACAGGGCGCCGGCGATGTGCCCGCCGTCGAGGGGAAGCAGCGGCAGCATGTTGAACAGGAACAGCGAGACGTTGAACATCACCAGAACGTTCATGAACATCACGAGGATCCGCTCCGGCGGCGCCTCGACGGTCATCAGCTCGCCGGTGAGCCGGGCCGCGCCCACGACGCCGACCGGGGAGTCCGCGGCGCGTTCGCCGTCGGCGAAGGTGGCGTCCCACAGCGCGGGGATCTTGCTGGGCAGGGCGATCACGGACTCCGCGCCGGTCTGCAGCAGGTCCGTCATGCGGGTCGTGGTCTCGCCGAAGGTGAGGGGCATCACCTCGGTCTTCGAGGCGAAGCCCAGGTATCCGGCCTTGACGTAGGCGGGCGGGTTGACGACCCGGCCGTCCGCGTCCTTCTTCAGCACCTGGTTGGCGACGAGGGTGGGGTGCAGGTCGAGGCGCCGACCGTCGCGCTCGACGGTCAGGGTGGCGGGGCCGATGGTGTCGCGGATGTGGTCGGAGAGGGTGTTCCAGTCGCTGACGGGCGTGCCGTTGAAGGCAACGATCTTGTCGCCCTCCTTGAGGCCCGCCGCGTGGGCCGGGGAGACCGGGTCGCCCGTGCCGCAGGTGTCGCGCTTCTCACTCTGCTCGATGACGCACTTCTGGACGCCGGCGACCTTGGTGGTCTGGCCCTCGATGCCGAGCACCATCATGCTGCCGAAGAAGAGCACGACGGCCAGGACCAGGTTCATGAACGGTCCGGCGAACATCACGATGACGCGCTTCCACGGCTTGCGCGTGTAGAAGAGCCGGTTCTCGTCGCCGGGCTGGAGCTCCTCGAAGGAGGCCTCCCGGGCGTCCTCGATCATCGAGCGCCAGGGGGAGGTGGAGCGGGCCTCCACCCGGCCGTCCTTGCCGGGCGGGAACATGCCGATCATGCGGATGTAGCCGCCGGCCGGGATGGCCTTGATGCCGTACTCCGTCTCGCCCTTCCGCTTCGACCAGAGGGTGGGGCCGAAGCCGACCATGTACTGGGGCACGCGGATGCCGAAGAGCTTGGCCGTGGAGAGGTGGCCGAGCTCGTGCCAGGCGATGGAGACGAGCAGCCCCAACGCGAACAGCACGATGCCGAGGACGTAGAGAAGTGCGGTCATGCGCGTGCCTCCGCGGTTGCCTTCGCTGCCAGTTCCCGGGCCCGGGCACGGGCCCAGGTCTCCGCTTCCAGGACGTCCGCCACCGTGAGCGAGGTTCCCCGGGCGGGGGTGCCGTGTTCGGTGACGACCGCGGTGACCGTATCCATGATTCCGTTGAACGGCAGCCTTCCGGCGAGGAACGCCTCGACGCACTCCTCGTTCGCCGCGTTGAAGACGGCCGGGGCGGTGCCGCCGAGCGTGCCGACGTGCCGGGCGAGCCCGACGGACGGGAAGGCCTCGGTGTCGAGCGGGAAGAACTCCCAGGTGGAGGCCGTGGACCAGTCGAAGGCGGGGGCCGCGTCGGGGACGCGCTCGGGCCAGCCGATGCCGATGGCGATCGGGCCGCGCATGTCGGGCGGGGTGGCCTGGGCGAGGGTGGAGCCGTCGGTGAACTCGACCATCGAGTGGACGTACGACTGGGGGTGCACGACGACCTCGATGCGGTCGAAGGGGATGTCGTAGAGGAGGTGCGCCTCGATGACCTCCAGGCCCTTGTTGACGAGGGTGGCGCTGTTGACCGTGATGACGGGGCCCATCGCCCAGGTGGGGTGGGCGAGCGCGTCCTCGCGGGTGACGTGCGCCAGCTCGTCGCGCGTACGGCCGCGGAAGGGGCCGCCGGAGGCGGTGACGACCAGTTTGCGGACGTCGGCGCGGGTGCCGGCGGCGAGCGCCTGGAAGAGGGCGGCGTGCTCGGAGTCGACCGGGATGATCTGGCCGGGCTTGGCCCGCTCCTTGACCAGCGGGCCGCCGACGATCAGCGACTCCTTGTTGGCGAGGGCGAGGGTGCGGCCGGCTTCGAGGGCGGCGAGCGTGGGCGCCAGGCCGATGGAGCCGGTGATGCCGTTGAGCACCGTGTGACAGGGGGAGGCGGCCACCTCGGTGGCGGCGTCCGGGCCCGCGAGGATCTCGGGCAGGGGCTCGGAGCCGTACCGGCGCATCAGCACGTCCCTGAGTTCCGGCACCACGTCCTCGCGGGCGACGGCGACCGTGGCGACCCGCAGCCGGTGCGCCTGCTCGGCGAGCAGCCCGACCCGGCCGCCGGACGCGGCGAGGGCGGTGACCCGGAAGCGGTCGGGGTTGCGCAGGACCAGGTCGATGGCCTGGGTGCCGATGGATCCGGTGGAGCCGAGGACGACGATGTCCCGGCGGCCTTCGGCTGGATCGAAGGCGATATGCGGATCGGCGAGAGGAGAGGGGCGGTCGCTCATGCCCCCCATTCTTGCCGCAAAGAGCGGGCGGCCTTCACGGGGTGCGGGTGAACGCCTCGAAGACGTGGTGGAAGCCGGGGAAGGTCTTCCGTACGCAGCCGGGGTCGTCGAAGGTGATCCCCGGGGTGCGCAGGGCCGTGACGGCGAAGGACATGACGATGCGATGGTCGCCGTGGGTGGCGATCTCGACGCCGGTTCCGGCCGGGGTTCCGGGCCGGATCTCGATCCAGTCGGGGCCGGTGGCGACGTCGATGCCGAGGCGGCGGAGGTTCTCGGCACAGGCGTCGAGGCGGTCGCACTCCTTGACGCGGGTGTTGGCGACGTCCTCGATGCGGACCGGTCCGTCGGCGAAGGGCGCGAGGGCGGCCAGGGTCGGCATGGTGTCGGAGATGTCCCGCATGTTGACCGTGAGGCCGCGCAGGGTGCCGGTGCCGCGGACGGTGGTGCCGGTCCCGGTGATCTCGACGGCGGCGCCCATCCGGCGCAGGACGTCGACGAAGGCGAGGTCGCCCTGGAGGGCGCCGGTGCCGAGGCCGGGGACGGTGACGGTACGGCCGGATTCGAGAGCGGCGGCGGCGAAGAAGTAGCTGGAGGTGGAGGCGTCGGGCTCGATCGCGTACGTGGTGGCCCGGTAGCCGGTGGGGGCGACGGTGTACGTGCGGCCCTCCCGGGTGATGTGCGCGCCGAAGGCCCGCATCATCGCGAGGGTGATCTCGACGTACGGCTCCGAGACCAGGTCGGTGACGGTGATGGTGAGGCCCTCGGCGGTGAGGGGGCCGAGCATCAGCAGCGCGGTGAGGTACTGGGAGGACTGGCCGGCGTCGAGGGTGAGCGCCCCGCCCCTGATGCCGTGGGCGGTGACCGTGAGGGGGTGGTGGCCCTCGTTCTCCTCGTGGCGGAGGTCCACGCCGAGGGTGCGCAGGGCGGTGGTGAGCGGGCCGAGGGGGCGGCGGCGCATCTGGGGGGAGGCGTCGAAGCGGAAGGTGCCGTGCGCTCCGGCGGCGGCGAGGGTGGGCAGGAAGCGGGCGGTGGTGGCGCCGTCCCGGCAGTAGACGTCTGCGCCTTCCACGGCCGGCCCTTCGGGCCGTCCCTCGATGTGCCAGGCCCCCGGCTCCTGGCCGACCTCGTAACCGAGGGCCTTGAGCCCCTCGGCGAAGCCCTCGGTGTCGTCGGAGACGAGGGGCCGCAGGAGAGTGGTGTTCCCGCGCGCGGCGGCGGCGAGGAAGAGGGCGCGTGCGGTGACGGACTTGGAGCCGGGGATGTCGATGACGGTCACGGGCGCCATGGTGCCGTGGCGCGGGGCGCCCTCGCGGCGCCGTCCGCCCCGTGGACGCCGGGGGCGCGGCGGCTGGCGGCGCGGGTGGGCACACCCCGAGGCCGGTACCTCGGCCGGGGGCCTTGTGCGCAGGGCCCCCGGTAAGCGCACGGGGGCCGTGGGTTGTGCCCACCCGTCCCGCGGGACGATTGCCCACAACGGTCAGCGGGTCGGGGGGACGCCCCCCGGACTGCCGCCGTCAGGGGATCTTGCGGTGGACGTTCTCCTTCGTCGACGGGCCCGGCGGAGTGTCCGCGATCCAGGGACCGTCGTCGCTCGCGTCGACGACCCCCGCCTCCAGCCACTCGTACGCGCCCGCCAGCACACCCTCCACCACCCGTCGGTCCAGCTCGTCCGTGTTGGACCACAGGCGGCCGAAGAGCTCCTCCACCCGCAGCCGCGACTGACGGCAGAACACGTCCGCGAGCTGGTACGCCTCGCGGCCGTGGTCGTCCGTCGACCGAAGCGACTCCGCCCGTACGCACGCCGCGCTCATCGCGAAGAGCTCCGCGCCGATGTCCACGATCCGGCCGAGGAACGCCTGCTTCAGTTCCATCCGCCCCTGCCACCGGGACATGGCGTAGAACGTCGACCGGGCCAGCTTCCGCGACGTCCGCTCGACGTACCGCAGATGGGTGGCGAGGTCGCCGAACTCCCGGTAGGCGCCCGGCACCTGCCCCTGCCCGGCGACGAGCTTCGGCAGCCAGCGGGCGTAGAACCCACCCGCTCGCGCGCCCGCCCGCGCCTTGTCGGAGAGGGACTTCTCGGGGTCGATGATGTCGCCCGCGACGGCGAGGTGCGCGTCCACCGCCTCACGGGCGATGAGCAGATGCATGATCTCGGTCGAGCCCTCGAAGATCCGGTTGATCCGCAGGTCGCGCAGGAGTTGCTCGGCCGGTACCGCCCGCTCGCCCCGGGCCGCCAGCGAGTCCGCCGTCTCGTAGCCGCGCCCGCCCCGGATCTGGACCAGCTCGTCGGCGATGAGGCAGCCCATCTCGGAGCCGTAGAGCTTGGCGAGAGCCGCCTCGATGCGGATGTCGTTGCGGTCCTCGTCGGCCATCTGCGAGGCCAGGTCGACGACGGCCTCCAGGGCGAACGTGGTCGCCGCGATGAAGGAGATCTTGGTGCCCACGGCCTCGTGGCGGGCGACGGGCTTGCCCCACTGCTCGCGTACGGCGGACCACTCCCGGGCGATCTTCAGCGACCACTTGCCCGCGCCGACGCACATCGCGGGAAGCGAGAGGCGGCCGGTGTTCAGGGTCGTCAGGGCGATCTTGAGGCCGGCGCCCTCCGGTCCGATGCGGTTCGCGGCGGGTACCCGGACGGCATGGAAGCGGGTGACGCCGTTCTCCAGGCCGCGCAGGCCCATGAAGGCGTTGCGGTGCTCGACGGTGACGCCGGGCGAGTCCGCCTCGACGACGAAGGCGGTGATGCCGCCCTTGTGGCCGTCGGACTTCGGGACGCGGGCCATGACGACGAGCAGGTCGGCGACGACGCCGTTGGTCGTCCAGAGCTTCACCCCGTCCAGGACGTAGGTGTCGTCGCCGTCCGGCACGGCGGTCGTGGCGAGCCGGGCCGGGTCGGACCCCACATCGGGCTCGGTCAGCAGGAAGGCCGAGATGTCGGTGCGGGCGAGGCGCGGCAGGAAGGTGTCCTTCTGCTCCGGCGTGCCGAAGATTTTCAGCGGCTGCGGTACGCCGATCGACTGATGGGCCGAGAGCAGAGCGCCGATCGCGGGGCTCGCGGATCCGACGAGAGCGAGGGCGCGGTTGTAGTACACCTGGGTGAGGCCGAGCCCGCCGTACTTCGGGTCGATCTTCATGCCGAGCGCGCCGAGTTCCTTGAGGCCGGAGACGACCTCGTCGGGGATGCGGGCCTCGCGTTCGATCAGCCGGCCGTCGATGCGCGTCTCGCAGAAGTCCCGCAGCTTGGCGAGGAAGGCCTCGCCGCGCCGTACGTCCTCCTCGGAGGGGAGGGGGTGCGGGTGGATGAGGTCCAGCCGGAAGCGGCCGAGGAAGAGCTCCTTGGCGAAGCTGGGTTTGCGCCAGTCCTGCTCGCGCGCGGCCTCGGCTACCTGCCGCGCTTCTCGTTCCGTGACCTTGGGCCTCTGGGTGGGTGCGGACATACGGAGCTCACCTCGCCGCTCATCGGGGGCTCGTGGGGCTTGTGGCTACCCGTCCGTAGTACCCGATTTCGCAGCGTAGGGAAACAGGAGAAGACGGCCGGAGCCCCCGCACAGTGGGCTCCGGCCGTCGGTCTTCGGTCCGTACGGGTGGTGTACGGGTTACAGCGCGAGGCCCGTCAGGACCAGGACGCGCTCGTAGGTGTAGTCGTCCATGGCGTACTTGACGCCCTCGCGGCCCACGCCGGACTGCTTGACGCCGCCGTACGGCATCTGGTCGGCGCGGTAGGACGGGACGTCGCCGACGACCACGCCGCCGACCTCCAGCGCGCGGTGGGCGCGGAAGGCGGTCTGCAGGTCGTGGGTGAAGACGCCGGCCTGGAGGCCGAACTTGGAGTTGTTGACCTCGGCGAAGGCCTCGGCCTCGCCGTCGACCTTCTTGAGGGTGAGCACCGGTCCGAAGACCTCCTCGCAGGCCAGGGTGGTGCCGGCCGGCAGGTCGGCGAGCACGGTCGGGGCGTAGGTCGCGCCGTCGCGCTTGCCGCCGGTGAGGAGGGTCGCACCGTCGTTCACGGCCTCGTCCACCCAGGACTCGACGCGCTTGGCCGCGTCCTCGCTGACCAGCGGGCCGACGTCGGTGGTGTCGTCCGACGGGTCGCCGGTGCCCTGCGCCTCGACGGCGGCGACGATCTTCGGGACGAGCCGGTCGTAGACCGACGCGTCGGCGATCACGCGCTGCACGGAGATGCAGGACTGGCCGCCCTGGTAGTTGGAGAAGGTGGCGATACGGGTCGCCGCCCAGTCCAGGTCCGCCTCGGAGGCCCAGTCGCCGAGGACGACGGCCGCGGCGTTGCCGCCCAGCTCCAGCGTGCAGTGCTTGTGGGGCACGGACTGCTGGATGGCGTAACCGACCTTGTCGGAGCCGGTGAAGGAGATGACGGGGAGGCGCTCGTCCTGGACGAGGGCGGGCATCCGGTCGTTCGGGACGGTCAGGACGGACCAGGAACCGGCCGGCAGGTCGGTCTCGGCCAGCAGCTCGCCCAGGATCAGGGACGAGATGGGGGTGGCCGGGGCCGGCTTGAGGATGATCGGGGCGCCGACGGCGATGGCCGGGGCGACCTTGTGGGCGCTGAGGTTCAGCGGGAAGTTGAACGGCGCGATGCCGAGGACGACACCCTTGGGCATACGGCGGGTGAGGGCCAGCCGGCCGACGCCGCCGGCGTCGGTGTCGAGGCGCTGGGCCTCGCCGCCGTTGAACCGGCGGGCCTCCTCCGCGGCGAAGCGGAAGACGGAGACGGCGCGGCCGACCTCGCCACGCGCCCACTTGATGGGCTTGCCGTTCTCGGCGGAGATCAGCTGGGCGATCTCCTCGGTGCGCTCGGCAAGACGCT
This sequence comes from Streptomyces sp. NPDC006551, assembly GCF_040611675.1. Taxonomy (NCBI): domain Bacteria; kingdom Bacillati; phylum Actinomycetota; class Actinomycetes; order Kitasatosporales; family Streptomycetaceae; genus Streptomyces; species Streptomyces sp. NPDC006551. The sequence goes on along the minus strand of NZ_JBEXOT010000026.1, from coordinate 85,298 downwards.
TCGATACGTGGTCGAGGGCGGCGGCGCGCACGTGCGCCGGGGTGGCGGCGAACTCGTCGACGACGGCGTGCGCGGCGGCGACGGCCTCCTCGACCTGGGCCTCGGTGGGAACGCTCACCTTGCCGACGAGACGACCGTCCCAGGGGGAGGTGACGTCGAAGGTGGCCTCGCCGGTGGCCTCGCGGCCGGCGAGCCAGAAGGCGTGGGTGGCAGTCATTGCGTCCCGGCCCTTTCGTATCGGTGGGTGTCGTGCCGTCAGTGGGGGTCGCTGACGTGTCTGCGTGCCACGTTAGGGCCGAGGGGGCGGCGCGTCGTTTGTCCGCTGTGGAGTGGTGAGGGGTGGCGGCCCTGACGGTTTGGCGGAAGAGGGCGGGCTACGACCTTCGCTCGGTGGAGACGATGAGGCAGACACCCGCGACGACGATGCCGCCGCCGAGGGCGATCGGCCAGGTCAGGGCCTCGTTGAGAACGAGGGCGCCGAGGAGGACGGCGACGACGGGGTTGACGTAGGCGTAGGTGGCGGCGAGGGACAGCGGTGCGCTCTGGAGCAGCCAGGCGTAGGCCGTGAACCCGATCAGCGAACCGAAGAGGACGAGGTAGGCGAGCGCGACCCAGGAGCGGGTGGAGAGGGCGGACAGGTCGAGGCCGTGCTGTTCGCCACGGATCAGGCCGACGGCGATGCCGCCGAGACCGCCGGCGATCATCTCGTACGCGCTGGCGGTGAAGGGGTTGGACGGCATCGGGATCCGGCCGGAGGAGAACGACCCGATGGACCACAGCAGCGCGGCGAGGATCACGAGGAGGACGCCGCCGAGGTGGACGTCGCCGCTGAGGCCGGGGAGCGTGAGCACGGCGAGGCCGGCGAGGCCGAGGAGTACGCCGAGCACGGCGGACGCGCCGGGGCGCTCGCCGGACGCGGCCCGCAGCAGGACGACCCAGGCGGGCACGACGGCGATGAGCAGGGCGGCGAGGCCGGAGGGGACGGAGGTCTCGGCGAGCACGACGAGGCCGTTGCCGCCGAGGATCAGCAGCAGGCCGACGACGACGGCCGAGGCGAGCTGCTTGCGGGTCACCTTCAGAGCGGCGGGACCCCGCCGCCAGGCGATGAGCCCGGCGAGGATCAGCCCGGCGGTGACGAAGCGGGCGCCGGCGGAGAGGAACGGCGGCATCGTCTCGACGACGATCCGGATGCCGAGGTACGTGGACCCCCAGACGACGTACACGATCCCGAGGGCGGCCCACACGGCACCGGAGATCCGGCGTGGCGTACGGGCGGGGGTGCCGCGGGGGTCGGGGGCGGACGTCTGGACCTCGGAGGCCGGATCGACGGCGGGGCTTGGCATGATCAGGAGACTAGGGAATCACGGACCTGATGACCAAGGAATTTGCCCGTGATCGGGCAGCCGGGCGGGGTTTCGGCGCGCCGCCGTGAGACAGCGCGACGAGGCGATGCGCTGCGAGACAGGGGAACGCCGCGCCAGGAGAGCCGTCCGGGCCGGAACAGGCCCGAACCGGCACCGCGCGGCCGCGCCGCACGGGCCGTCGCCCGATCGCCAGGCGGCCCGTAAGGCAGCCGCACGCCACCGCGCCACACCGGCCCTCGCCCGCTCACCAGGCACCCCGCAAGGCAGCCGCACGCCACCGCGCCACACCGGCCCTCGCCCGATCGCCAGGCGGCCCGTAAGGCAGCCGAACACGCCACCGCGCCACACCGGCCC
>NZ_JBEXOT010000026.1:0-83483 GCF_040611675.1 Streptomyces sp. NPDC006551 | reverse complement strand
CCCTCGCCCGCTCACCAGGCACCCCGCAAGGCAGCCGAACACGCCACCGCGCCACACCGGCCCTCGCCCGCTCACCAGGCACCCCGCAAGGCAGCCGAACACGCCACCGCGCCACACCGGCCCTCGCCCGCTCACCAGGCACCCCGCAAGGCAGCCGCACGCCACCGCGCCACACCGGCCCTCGCCCGATCACCAGGCACCCCGCAAGGCAGCCGCACACCCCGCCGGACAGCCCTAAGGCGTGCCTGCCGTGTCGCCGCCCGTCGCCTTCAGTGCCAGCCAGAGCTCCATGCGGACGTCCGGATCGTCCAGGGAGCGGCCCAGGATCTCCTCCACCCGGCGCATGCGGTACCGCAGGGTGTGGCGGTGCACTCCCAGGTCCGCGGCCGCCGCGTCCCACTGGCCGTGGCGGGAGAGCCAGGCGCGCAGGGAGGCGACGAGGTCGCCGCGGCCCGTGGCGTCGTGCTCGTGGAGGGCGCGGAGCATGCCGTCGGCGAAGGCCCGGACCGCGTCGTCGGCGAGCAGCGGCAGGACCGAGCCCGCCGCCAGCTCCTCGTGCTCCACCAGGGCCCGGCCGCGCCGCCGGGCCACCGACAGCGCCTGCTCGGCCTGCTTGTACGCGGCCGCCGCCGCGATCGGGCCCGTCGGGGCCGAGAGTCCGACGACGACCCCGGCGTCCTCCGCCTCCCGCTCGGCGTACGCCTCGCACGCCGTGACGACCGCTCCGCCGTCGGTGGCGAGGACGAGCAGTCGCTCCTCGCCCTCCGGTACCGCGAGCACCGTCTCGCCCGCCCGGGCCGCCGCCGACTCCAGCGCCTCCGCGAGCACCGGAAGCGGCGCTTCCCCCTCCGGCTCGCCCGTCGCCGGCTCAGCGATCAACAGGCGGAAGGGCGCGTCGAGGAGCCCGCCGTACAGATCGCCCGCCACGGCCCGGGCGTGGTCCGGCTGCCCCGACAGCATCATGCGCAGCACCGCCGCGCCCAGCCGGCCCTCGGCCGCCTGGAGCGAGCGGGAGCGCTCTGTGGTGAGCGTCAGCAGGGCGATCGCGGAGTGCACGGCGTACCGTTCCGCCGTCCCGAGCGGCGCGCCCGTCCCGACCGCCAGCGCGCCCCTGACCCGCCGCCCGCTCCCCAGGGACTGCAGCTCGACCCGGTCGTCCGTGCCCCCGACCACCGCGCTCGCCGGCGCGGGCCGTTCCCGCAGCCGCTCGACGTCGGGCGTCAACCGCGCGGCTCGCCGCGCCGCCCACTCGGGTGACACCGCGAGGACCGTGCCCGAGGTGTCGTACAGCGCCGCCCACCCGTCCACGTGCGCCGCGAGCCGCGCCACCACCGCGTCCGGCCCCTCGGCGAGCGCCGCCCGGGTGAGCTCACGCTGCGCCTCGAAGCCGGCGGTCACCGCACGGTACTGGTCCGCCGCGATGGCCGCCGACACCGCCTTGCTGATCGCCAGGAACGGCGTCCGCCGCGGCACCTCCAGGAGCGGCAGGCCCTCCGCCCGCGCCGCGTCGAGGAGCGCCTCCGGGATGTCCTCGTAGTTGACGCCGATCGCGAATCCGAGCCCCACCACCCCCGCGGCGAGCAGCCGCCGCACATAGCGGTGCATCGCCTCGGGGTCCTCGGCGTCGAGGGTGAGCGCGGTGGTGAGCAGCAGCTCGCCGCCCTCCATGTAGGGGACGGGATCGGTGAGCTCACTGACATGGGCCCAGCGCACCGGCGTGTCGAGGCGGTCCTCACCGGCTCGGACGGTGAGCTTGAGCGCCGAGTGCTGGACGAGGGAGGCGAGGGTGGGCGGCATTGGGGACCGTCGGACCTTTGAGCGAGGGGAGGGCCGCTCAGCCGAGCGGCGCCCCCGATTGTGCCAGGGCCCACTGCCCCGCGCTTCGGCTCTCGCCTCCGCCCGGCGCCGCCCCCGCTCCCACTCGGGGTCGCCTCCCGCCTCCACGCTCACAGGCATCGGCCCCCGCCTCAGCTCCGCAGATCCACCAGCAGTGGTGGCGTGTGCTCGCCCCGCACATCGGTGAGGGACAGCACCGCGTGCCCGGCCGGGACAGCGTGCGCCAGGTCGGAGGCCGACCACCGCTCCCGCTCCACCTCGCGTACGGTCACGGCCTCCGCCGTCGCCGCCTTGCCGGTCACCACGCGCCGCATGAAGTGCAGGGCCTTGGTGAGGGGCTCGTCGGAGATGATCTGCCGGTTGGTGACGTCCCGCGTCTGCACCCATTCGGTGCCCCACGTCTCCGCGAACCGTCCTCCGTCCCAGTGCGCGATCCCGGCGAACGCCATCCGGCAGCCGACCGCGCCGAGCAGCGGACCGCGCAGCGTCTCGGGCACGTCCTCCAGGCTGCGCAGCGCGAGGACGACACCCGCGTTGGCCGAGCGCAGCCGCTGCACCGCCCGCACCGAGTCGGCGGTGACGGTGTACGAGGCGTCGTCGAGGACCAGACAGGCGAACAGCGACCGGTCGCGGCGGGCGAGGGCGGCCTCGGCGAACTGGGCGAGCAGCAGCCGGGAGACGATCCGGGAGGCTTCGGCGTGGCCCCGTTCGGGCAGGTCGACGCGGACCCGGAGCGGGTGTTCGACGGCCCGGAGGGAGAACTGCCGCTGCGGTCCCTCCGCCTCCGTACGGAAGAAGCGCGCGAAGGCAGGCCGGTCGAGGAAGGCGATCCGCTCGGCGAGCAGCACGCCGACGTCGTCGGCGCGTTCGGCCTGGCGGGCGCGGGCGTCGAGCTCGCGCAGCTGGGCCGGGTCGCCGGCGACGGCGCGGCGCAGCGCGGCGGTCGCCTCCGGTGTCCCGGCGAGCAGTTCGCGCAGCTCGGGGACGGCCGGGAAGCGCCGGTACGCGCTGTGGAACGGCCCGAGGAGCTGGGCGAGCGCGGTGGCGGCCCGGCGGCTGTCGGCGACGAGGTCCCCGACGAGCGCCTCGGCGAGGATCCGGGCGGCCTCGTCGGGGTCGTCGGCGCCGCCGTACAGGTCGAGGTCGTGGGTGGAGTCCGCGCGGCCGACGGAGACGACGACGTCGAAGGAGTCGTCGGGTCCGAGGGCGGTGCCGTGGGCGGTGACGGCGACGACGGCCGCCCGGTTGGCCAGCGCCTGCAGACAGAGCGACTCGACGACCGGCCGTACGAGGCGCACGGTCTTGCCGGACCCGGCGGGGCCGACGGCGAGCAGCGAGGTGCCCAGCAGGCCGGGCTCCAGGGCGACGCCCGTGGTGCGGCGCGCGTACGGGTTGCGGGGGTGGTCGGCGGCGGTGCCGATGCGTACCTGCGCGGTGGCCAGGTCGTGTGTGGCGGTACGGACGGGCAGGTCGCGGAGGCCGGAGGGGTGGGCGCAGGCGGCGGCGCCCCGGGTGCGCACGGCGTCGTCGAAGGCGGCGAGCCGCTCGGGCCGGGTCCGTACGCCCTGCCAGGCGCGCCGGATCCGGGCGTAGTCGACGTCGCCGAGGGCGCCCCGACGAGTGGCGTCGGCGAGGGTGCCGGCGGCCTCGGTGAGGCCGGCCTCGCGCAGCTCGGGCCACTCCACGGGGTCGGCGGTGGGCGGAGCGGCCGCCTCGGCGGCCGGGTCGGCCGTCCCCAGGCGGCGGCGGACGGCCGGCCAGGTGCCGATCCGCGTCACGGCCGCGGCGACGGCGACGGCGAGCAGGACGTAGTAGAGGTTGGAGGTCCAGGTGAGCCAGGTCTCCCTGTCGCGGGGCATCTCGTGCCAGACGCCCTGCACGAGCACGAACAGGGGCCACAGGGGCACGCCGTAGCGCTGCCACACCTCGCGCCAGTTGCCGACCCGGCCGAAGCCGACGGAGAGCAGGGACAGGACGATCGCGTCCCAGAGGTAGGTGGCGGCGACGAAGAGCTGGATCTGGGGGCTGTGCACCGACTGCCAGGAGTCGGGCACGAGCAGGGTCATGGGCAGCAGCCACCAGTCGTCGACGAAGATCCACCACCCTTCGAGGTAGCCGTTGAAGAGCAGGGACCACAGCAGCCAGCCGCAGAGGTAGGCGATGAAGGCGCCGGTGAGCAGCTGGCGGCCGGGGACGAGGTCCGGTTCCTCGGCGGGCCGCTCACGGTGGCCGAGCCGCCAGACACCGGGCGCGGCGGCCGGCCGCGGCACGCGCAGCCAGTCGGCGACGGCCGGACGGGTGGCGGGCGCGTGGAGCGGCATCGCGGGCGAACCGGCGGGCGCGGAGGCGAGCGGGCGTGGAGGCGGCCCCGCAGCTGCGGACGCGGACGCCCCGGGAGCCCCTTGCCAAGGCGGCCCCGCGGGCGCGGACGGAGGCGCCGCGGCGGGCGCGGACGCGTGATCGGGCGGCCCCGCGGGCGCGGACGGAACCGACCCCGCGGGCAGCGGCGGCCCGGCCGAGGCGGGGGGCGGCAGGTGCGGCGGTGACGCCGGGCGGGGCGCCGCATCGGGTCGTGTGCCGCGCGTGTCGAATGTGCCTTCGGATTCCATGAACCGCTGCCCCCTGACCAGCCACGCCCGTCTGTGCACCGTCAATCTAGTGCCCCCACGGGAGTGAGTTCAGCGACTCGCACCGGTGTCGTCCGCGGGCGCCTATGTCCGCCGCGGACAACGACGTACCTCGCAACACTCCCTATCGGCGCATGCCCGCTCCCCTCCCCCACGCCTAGCCTGCGAAGAAACCACAAGTGCGTCCAGAACATCCCAGGAGCCCCGCATGAACGCTGTCCCGCAGGAGCGGCGCGTCGTCACCGCCATCCCCGGCCCGAAGTCGCAGGAGCTGCAGGCCCGCCGCCTCGACACCGTGGCCGGTGGCGTGGGCTCCGTGCTGCCCGTCTTCACCGCCAAGGCCGGCGGCGGCATCATCGAGGACGTCGACGGCAACCGTCTGATCGACTTCGGCTCCGGCATCGCCGTGACCTCCGTCGGCGCCTCCGCCGAGGCCGTGGTCCGCCGCGCCGCCGCGCAGCTCGCCGACTTCACGCACACGTGTTTCATGGTCACGCCGTACGAGGGTTACGTCGAGGTCTGCGAGGCGCTGGCCGAGCTGACCCCGGGCGACCACGCCAAGAAGTCCGCGCTGTTCAACTCCGGCGCCGAGGCCGTCGAGAACGCGGTCAAGATCGCCCGTTCGTACACCAAGCGCCAGGCGGTCGTCGTCTTCGACCACGGCTACCACGGCCGTACGAACCTGACGATGGCGCTGACGGCGAAGAACATGCCGTACAAGCAGGGCTTCGGTCCGTTCGCGCCCGAGGTCTACCGCGTCCCGGTCGCCTACGGCTACCGCTGGCCCACCGGCGCCGAGAACTGCGGCCCCGAGGCCGCCGCCCAGGCGATCGACCAGATCAGCAAGCAGATCGGCGCCGACAACGTCGCCGCGATCATCATCGAGCCCGTCCTCGGCGAGGGTGGCTTCATCGAGCCGGCCAAGGGCTTCCTGCCGGCGATCGTGAAGTTCGCCAACGACAACGGCATCGTCTTCGTCGCGGACGAGATCCAGTCCGGCTTCTGCCGTACCGGCCAGTGGTTCGCCTGCGAGGACGAGGGCATCGTCCCGGACCTGATCACGACCGCCAAGGGCATCGCGGGCGGCCTGCCGCTCGCCGCCGTCACCGGCCGCGCCGAGATCATGGACTCCGTGCACGGCGGCGGCCTGGGCGGCACCTACGGCGGCAACCCGGTGGCCTGCGCCGGTGCGCTGGGCTCCATCGAGACGATGAAGGAGCTCGACCTCAACGCCAAGGCGAAGAACATCGAGTCGATCATGAAGGCGCGCCTGTCGGCGATGGCCGAGAAGTTCGACGCGATCGGCGACATCCGTGGCCGCGGCGCCATGATCGCCATCGAGCTGGTGAAGGACCGGGCGACCAAGGAGCCCAACCCGGAGGCCGCGGGCGCGCTGGCGAAGGCCTGCCACGCCGAGGGCCTGTTGGTCCTGACCTGTGGCACCTACGGCAACGTGCTGCGCTTCCTGCCGCCGCTGGTGATCGGCGAGGACCTGCTGAACGAGGGCCTCGACATCATCGAGAACGCGTTCGCCGGAATCTGAGGCGTACGACACCGCCTGTGAAGAACGTGTGGGGGGCCGATGGCGGGATGGAGATCCGGCTGTCGGCCCCCCTTTTCGTGCCGTACGGTTTCTGCAGATGAGAGAAACACCCCGCTCGCAGGGCACTGCGGGCGACAACAGGGCGGAGCCTCCCCAGCCCCGCCTTGATCGTGCCCTCGCGCACACCGCTGGAGCCTTCGGCTCCGGAACTCCTCACCGATCGGATGGCCGCCCGCCCCACACCCCCCGGGGCGCGCGGCAGCCCGGTCAAGGCGGCCTCCCCGGAACCACCCCCCCTGTTCCGGGGAGGCCGGCTGTCTTCTCGGCTCTCGTTCTCCTCGCCCTCGTCACCTGGCAGGTCCTCGTCGAAGGGCCCCTCGCCCGGCTGGACGAACGCGCCTCCCGCTCCGTCGTCGACACCGTCCCGCGCGGGCTCTCCGAACTCGGCGCCGACCTCGGCAACATGACGGTCGCCCTCCCCGTCCTCGTCTGCGCGATGGCGTACGCGGCGTGGCGTGGCCGGCGCGCGGCGGCCCTGTACGCGGGCGCGGCCATGGCTCTCGTACCGCTCCTGGTCATCCCGCTCAAGGAGTGGACGGCCCGCCCGGGGCCCCTGGAACCGTGGGCCGCGGGCTACTACCCGTCGGGCCACACGGCGACGGCGATGGTGGCGTACTTCGGCGCGGCCTTCCTGGTCTCGAACCGCCTGATCCCCGTCGCCGCCGTGCTGACGGCGGCGACGGGGACCGGACTGATCCTGCGCGGCTACCACTGGCCGTTGGACGTGTTGGCCAGTCTCTGCCTCGGCTCGCTGATCCTGGCCCTCAGCTCCACCGGTACGCGTCGAAGTTCCGGCTGAACTCCCAGCCGTTGAACCGGTCCCAGTTGATCGACCAGGTCATCAGGCCGCGCAGCGCGGGCCAGGTGCCGTGGGTCCGGTACGTGCCGCAGTCGGTCTGCCGGGTGAGGCAGTTCAGGGCCTTGTTCACCTCGGCCGGGGTGGTGTGGCCGTTGCCCGCCTGGGGCGAGGCCGGGAGGCCGATGGCGACCTGTTCCGGACGCAGGGGCGGGAAGACGCGGTCGGTGTTTCCGGCCACCGGGAAGCCGGTGAGCAGCATGTCGGTCATGGCGATGTGGAAGTCCGCGCCGCCCATGGAGTGGTACTGGTTGTCGAGGCCCATGATCGGGCCCGAGTTGTAGTCCTGGACGTGGAGCAGGGTGAGGTCGTCGCGCAGGGCGTGGATGACCGGGAGGTAGGCGCCGGCGCGCGGGTCCTGGCCGCCCCAGGGGCCGGAGCCGTAGTACTGGTAGCCGAGCTGGACGAAGAAGGTCTCCGGGGCCATCGTCAGGACGAAGCCGGGGCCGTATTCGGCCTTGAGGGTCTTGACCGCCTGGATCAGGTTCACGATCACCGGGCTGGTCGGACTGCGGAAGTCGGTGTCGCCGGTCTGGAGCGACAGGGAGTGGCCCTCGAAGTCGATGTCCAGTCCGTCGAGCCCGTACTCGTCGATGATCTTCGAGACGGAGGAGACGAAGGTGTCGCGGGCGGCCGTGGTGGCGAGCTGGACCTGGCCGTTCTGGCCGCCGATGGAGATGAGGACCTTCTTGCCGGCGGCCTGCTTGGCCTTGATCGCGGCCTTGAAGTCCGCCATCGATTCGACGTTCGGGCACTCGGAGGCCGGGCAGAGGCTGAAGCGGATGTCACCGGAGGTCACCGAGGTCGGTTCGCCGAAGGCGAGGTTGATGACGTCCCAGGAGTCGGGGACGTCGGCCATCCGGGTGTAGCCGGAGCCGTTGGCGAAGCCGGCGTGCAGGTAGCCGACGAGCGCGTGGGCGGGGAGTTGCGCCCCGGGGTTCCCGCCGCCGGACGTGGTCGTGGCCGTCACCGCCGCCGACTTCGGGGACTCGCCCGCGCTGTTCACGGCCGAGACCTGGAAGCTGTACGAGGAGGCGGGCGCGAGGCCGCTCGCGGCGGCCGAGGTGCCGGAGACGGTCAGGATCCGGGAGGCGCCCCGGTAGACGTGGTAGGACGTGGCGCCCGGGACCGCCGCCCAGGTCAGCGGGACGGTGGAGGACGTCGGGGTTCCCGCCGTCAGGCCGGCCGGCGCGGCCGGGATCTCGACGGGGGCTCCGCCGGGGCCGACCAGGCTCAGGTCGTCGGCGTGGTAGGCGGCGGTGCCGTACCAGCCGTGGGTGTGGATCGTCGCCGAGGTCGTCGACGCGCCGGTCCTGAACGTGGTCGTCAGACGCTGCCAGTCGGGGGCGGTCCGGGTCCACGTGGAGACGTCGGTGGTGCCGGTTCCGGACGCGCCGAGGTACACGTACTCGCCCCGGACCCAGCCGCTCAGCGTGTAGTCGGAGTTCGGCTTGACGGTGACGGTCTGGGAGCACCGGGCGTTGTCGTTCCCCGCCGGCGTCGCCCGCAGCGCCTTCGTACCGCCGTGCACGGGTGACGAGACGACGACTCCGCTGCCCGCCGTACAACTCCAGCCGTCCAGGCCGGACTCGAACCCGCCGTTGCGCGCGAGCTCGGGATCGGCGGCCTGGGCCACGGGGGTGAGGGCGGCGAGGCCACCGGCGGCGAGCACGCCCGCCAGCAACAGGGTGAGCGGTCTGGTGCGGTCCACAACTGCCTCCGGGGATGGGGGAATCGAGGTGGAACGCGCCACAGCATGGTCCAGACCAATCAAGTGGTCAAGACCTCTGGACGATCGCGGCGGGGCCGCCTCTCGCCCGGCGTCGCGGTCACCGTCCGCCCGACTCCCCTTCCTCTCCTGCCAGTCGGCCCGCCGCTTCGTGCATCGCCAGCTCGAGCAGGGAGGCGTCGTTGAGGATCCCGCTCCCGTCCGGCGGCACCAGCCAGCGCACTCCTCCGGTCGCCCGTCCCGGGTACGGCACGACGATCCAGGCGCCGCGGCCCGCGCCGCGCACCCCCGTACCGAGCCAGCAGGCGGCCGTGCCCGGGGGCACGAAGAAGCCCGTCCGGGCGTCGCCGAAGTCGGTGAGGACCGGGCCCGGCCGGTCCACGAGCCGGCTCAGCACGTCGAGCGTGGGGCGACCGAGCTCCCCCGGCAGGATCAGAACGTCCCAGCGCCTGCCCGCGGGCAGCAGCACGACCCCGAGGGGGTTGCGCTCCCATGCCCACCGGCAGGCGTCGGGATCCGGCGCCACCGATACCAGCCATTCCACTGCGGGCCTGGCCCCGGAACCACTCATCGCCAACGGCCTCCATTCCGTGTGCGGACACGCGGACGTGCTGTCCACACGCAGAGAGCGGGGTTGGCGACGATCATTACGCGGGTTCGGTCACCCGATGGTGGTGAACCGGGGGCACATCATGATCAAGTGGGGTGCGCCGGGGGCGCATCCCCGGCGCACCCCACGCGGGGAGCGCCGGGGGCGCATCCCCGGCGCACCCCACGCGGGGAGATCAGCTGTCGAAGCCGAGGCCCAGGCGGTCCATCGCCTTCAGCCACAGATTGCGCCGCCCGCCGTTCTCGTCGGCGCGGGCCAGCGACCACTTGGTGAGGCCGATGCCGGCCCAGGCGATCGGCTCGGGCGGGAAGGGCAGCGGCTTGGAACGGACCATCTTCAGCTCGGTGCGTTCCGTGCGCTCCCCCGCGAGCAGGTCGAGCATCACGTCGGCGCCGAAGCGGGTGGCGCCGACGCCGAGGCCGGTGAAGCCGGCCGCGTACGCGACCTTCCCCTGGTGCGCCGTGCCGAAGAAGGCGGAGAAGCGGGAACAGGTGTCGATCGCGCCGCCCCAGGCGTGGCTGAAGCGGACCCCCTCCAGCTGCGGGAAGCAGCGGAAGAAGTGCTCGGCGAGGGTGAGGTACGTCTCCGGGCGGTGGTCCCTCTCGGCGCTGACGCGGCCCCCGAAGGGGTAGATCGCGTCGTAGCCGCCCCACAGGATCCGATGGTCGGCGGTGATCCGGAAGTAGTGGAACCGGTTGGCGCTGTCGCCGAGCCCCTGGCGGTTCTTCCAGCCGACGGAGGCGAGCTGCTCCGGGGTGAGCGGCTCGGTCGTCAGGGCGTAGTCGTAGACCGGGACGGTGTAGGGCCGCACCCGCTTGACCAGCGACGGGAAGACGTTGGTGCCGAGCGCGACCCGGCGGGCGACGACCCTGCCGTACGGGGTGCGCACCCCCATCCCCGAGCCGACGGAGACCAGCTCCAGGCCGGGGGTGTTCTCGAAGATCCGTACGCCCAGGTCCCGGCAGGCCCGCTTCAGTCCCCAGGCCAGCTTGGCGGGGTGGAGCATGGCGACCCCTCGGCGGTCCCAGAGGCCGCCGAGGAAGGTCGGCGAGTCGACCTGTGCGCGGACCGCGTCCCGGTCGAGGAGCTCCAGTCCGTCGGCGAGACCGAGCCGGCGGGCCTCCTCGTACATCTCGGCGAGTTCGTCGAGCTGGTGCGGCTCGGTGGCGACGTCGATCTCGCCGCTGCGCTCGAAGTCGCAGTCGAGGGAGTAGCGGGCGACCGCCTCCTCGATGGCGTCGAGGTTGCGCTCGCCGAGCCGCTCCAGCGTGGCCAGCTCGTCCGGCCAGCGGGCGAGCCCGTTGCCCAGACCGTGGGTGAGGGAGGCGGCGCAGAAGCCGCCGTTGCGGCCCGAGGCGGCCCAGCCCACCTCACGGCCTTCGATGAGTACGACATCCCGGTCCGGCTCCCGCTCCTTGGCGAGGAGCGCGGTCCACAGTCCGCTGTAGCCGCCTCCCACCACGAGAAGGTCGCACTTCTCGGTGGTGGTGAGGGCGGGCAGGGCGGCGGGCTTGCCGGGGTCGTCCAACCAGAAGGAGACGGGCCGGGCGTCGGAGAGAGATCGAGCAGCGGTACGCATGGCGACTGGGGCCATGGCTTCCAACTCCTTACGGAACCACGTGACTACGTGAGCTGTGCCTTCTTGCGACGGTTGGCGGCGATCTGGCCGCCGAGGACCACCAGGACCGCGATGACGAACATCGCCGTGCCGATGACGTTGATCTGGACGGGCGTGCCGCGCTGCGCCGAGCCCCAGACGAACATGGGGAAGGTGACGGTCGAGCCCGCGTTGAAGTTGGTGATGATGAAGTCGTCGAACGAGAGCGCGAAGGCGAGCAGCGCTCCGGCGGCGATGCCGGGGGCGGCGATCGGCAGCGTCACCCGGACGAAGGTCTGCACCGGACCCGCGTAGAGGTCGCGCGCGGCCTCCTCCAGGCGCGGGTCCATCGACATCACGCGCGCCTTGACGGCGGTGACGACGAAGGACAGACAGAACATGATGTGGGCGATCAGGACCGTCCAGAAACCGAGCTCGGCGCCCATGTTGAGGAAGAGGGTGAGCAGCGAGGCCGCCATCACGACCTCGGGCATCGCCATCGGCAGGAAGATCAGCGAGTTGATCGCGCCGCGCGCCCGGAAGCGGTAACGGACCAGCGCGAAGGCGATCATCGTGCCGAGGGCCGTGGCGCCGAGCGTCGCCCAGGCGGCGATCTGGAGCGACAGGGTGAGCGAGCCGCACAGGTCGGCGACGCCGCACGGATCCTTCCAGGCGTCCAGGGAGAAGCGCTGCCAGGCGTAGTTGAAGCGCCCGTTGGGCTTGTTGAACGAGAACACCATCACGACGATGTTCGGCACGATCATGTACGCGAGCGTCAGCAGGCCCGCGATGACGACGAGGTTCTTCCGCAGCCACATCATCAGACCAGGTCCTCCGTTCCCGCACGGCGGATGTAGACGGTGACCATGACGAGCACGATCGCCATGAGGATGAAGGACAGCGCTGCCGCCGTCGGATAGTCGAGCACCCGGAGGAACTGCGACTGGATGACGTTGCCGACCATCTTGGTGTCGGTCGAGCCGAGGAGTTCGGCGTTGACGTAGTCGCCGCTCGCCGGGATGAAGGTGAGCAGCGTGCCCGAGACGACGCCCGGCATGGAGAGCGGGAACGTCACCTTGCGGAAGGTGGTGACGGGCGACGCGTACAGGTCCTTGGCCGCCTCGTGCAGCCGCCCGTCGATCCGCTCCAGTGAGGTGTACAGCGGAAGGATCATGAACGGCAGGAAGTTGTACGTCAGACCGCAGACCACCGCCATCGGGGTGGCGAGCACCCGGTCGCCCTCGGTCCACCCGATCCAGCTGGTCACGTCCAGGATGTGCAGGGTGTTGAGGACGTCGACGACCGGTCCGCCGTCGGCGAGGATCGTCTTCCACGCCAGGGTCCGGATGAGGAAGCTGGTGAAGAACGGCGCGATGACCAGGACGAGGAGCAGGTTGCGCCAGCGGCCGGCCTTGAAGGCGATCAGATACGCCAGCGGGTAGCCGAGCAGCAGACACAGCAGCGTGGCGGTGCCGGCGTACAGCAGGGAGCGGACGAACTGCGGCCAGTACTCCTGGAAGGCGTCCCAGTAGGTCTGGAAGTGCCAGGTGACCTGGAAGCCCTGCTCCAGGGAGCCGGTCTGTACGGAGGTCGACGCCTGGTAGACCATCGGCAGCGCGAAGAAGACGAGCAGCCAGACGATGCCGGGCAGCAGCAGCCAGTACGGGACGAGCCGCTTGCGGGTGGCCGCCTTGCGGACCGGGAGGTCCGGCGTCGGCGGAGCTTCCGTGATCGTCACGAGGCGTCCTCCACCGTCTCCACGCCCGCGTCGATGTCCTGAGCGGCGTCCAGACCGAACGTGTGGGCCGGGTTCCAATGAAGGACGACCTCCGCGCCGGGGACGAGCCGCGTGTCACGCTCTATGTTCTGCTCGTAGACCTGCAGCTCCGCGCCCGCCGGCGAGTTCACCGCGTACTGGGTGGAGACGCCGATGAACGAGGAGTCGACGATCCGCCCGGTGACCTGGTTGCGCCCCTCGGCGATCGAGCCCGCGTCGTCGGCGTGCGCGAGCGAGATCTTCTCGGGGCGGACACCGACGAGCACCTTGCCGCCGGTGCGTACGGTGGCCGAACAGCGGTCGGCCGGCAGCCGGAGCTTGCCGCCGCCGGCCGTCACGACCAGATCGGCGGCGCCGGTCTCGGCGACCTCGGCCTCGATGAGGTTGGAGGTGCCGAGGAAGTTGGCGACGAACGTGGTCCGCGGGTTCTCGTAGAGGTCGGCGGGTGCGCCGAGCTGTTCGACCCGGCCGCCGTGCATCACCGCGACCTGGTCGGCCATGGTCATGGCCTCCTCCTGGTCGTGGGTGACGTGGACGAAGGTGATGCCGACCTCGGTCTGGATGCGCTTGAGCTCCAGCTGCATCTGGCGGCGCAGCTTGAGGTCGAGGGCGCCGAGCGGCTCGTCGAGGAGGAGGACCTGCGGGTGGTTGATGAGCGCGCGGGCGACGGCGACGCGCTGCTGCTGGCCGCCGGAGAGCTGGTGCGGCCTGTGCTTGGCCTTGTCGCCGAGCTGGACGAGGTCGAGCATGTCGCCGACCTGCTTCTTCACCGACTTGACGCCGCGCCGGCGCAGGCCGAAGGCGATGTTCTCGTAGATGTCCAGGTGCGGAAAGAGCGCGTAGGACTGGAAGACGGTGTTGACCGGCCGCTTGTACGGCGGGAGGTCGGTGACGTCCTTGTCGCCGAGGAAGACCGTGCCGGTGGTGGGCTCCTCCAGGCCGGCGATCATGCGCAGGGTGGTGGTCTTTCCGCAGCCGGAGGCGCCCAGGAGGGCGAAGAACGAGCCCTGCGGGACGGTCAGGTCGAGCGGGTGGACGGCGGTGAAGGAGCCGTATGTCTTGCTGATGCCGGTGAGACGGACGTCGCCGCCGGTGTTCGTGTCAGTCATGGGTCGCGATCCCAGGGGTTGTGAAGGGGCTGGACACGGGTCGTGCGTCGTCGGCTCAGGCACCGATGAGCTTGGCGAACTTCTCCTCGTACGCCGTCTCCTCCTGGCTCGTCAGCGAGCGGAAGGCGTGCGACTTCGCGGCCATGGCCTTGTCGGGGAGGATCAGCGTGTTGTTCGCGAGCTCGGGGTCGATCTTGGCGAGCTCGTCCTTCACCCCGTCGACCGGACAGACGTAGTTGATGTACGCGGCGAGCTGGGCGGCGACGGGAAGCTCGTAGTAGTAGTCGATGAGCTTCTCGGCGTTGGTCTTGTGCCGGGCCTTGGCCGGGACGAGGAGGTTGTCGCTGGAGGTGATGTAACCGGCCGAGGGGATCGCGAACTTGATGTCCGGGTTGTCGGCCTGGAGCTGGATGACGTCACCGGCCCAGGCGAGACAGGCCGCGAGGTCGCCCTTGTCCAGGTCGGAGGTGTAGTCGTTGCCGGTGAAGCGCCGGATCTGCTTCTTGTCGACGCCCTTCTGCAGCCGGCCGATCGCCTCGTCGTACTCGGCGTCCGTGAACTTCCCCGGGTCCTTGCCCATGTCGATCAGGGTCATGCCGACCGAGTCGCGCATCTCGGTGAGGAAGCCGACCCGGCCCTTGAGGGAGGGGTCGTCCAGGAGCTGGGTGACCGAGTCGACCTTCTTGCCGCCGGTCGCCTTCGCGTTGTACGCGATGACGGTGGAGATGCCGGTCCACGGGTACGAGTAGGCGCGGCCCGGGTCCCAGTCGGGGCGGCGGAACTGGCTGGACAGGTTGGCGTAGGCGTTGGGGAGGTTGGCCGGGTCCAGCTTCTGTGCCCAGCCGAGCCGGATGATCCGGGCGGCCAGCCAGTCGGTGACGCAGATCAGGTCGCGCCCGGTGTCCTGGCCGGCCGCGAGCTGCGGCTTGATCTTTCCGAAGAACTCGACGTTGTCGTTGATGTCCTCGGTGTACTTGACCGTGATCCCGGTGCGTTTCGTGAACGCCGCCAGGGTGGGGCGGGACTTCTCGTCCTCGCTGACGTCCATGTACTCGGTCCAGTTGGAGAAGCTCAGGTGCTTCTCCTCGGCCGAGAAGTCCGTGGACGCGGGGCCTTGGCCCTCCCGCTTGGCCGGCGGGATGCCACAGGCGCTCAGGCCGGCGAGGCCGCCGACGGTGAGCGCGCCGACGCCTCCGGCGCGCAGCATCGAACGGCGGGTGAGAGCGCCCCGGCCGCTCGTCAGGCTGCGCCGCATCGCCGCGAGCTGTGCGGCGGACAGGCTGTCGGGCTCGTACTGCTCCATGCGCTGTGCCCTTTCGGGATGGTTTCGCCGCCGGTCGGGCGACGTGATTGCTATCGGTCCCCGAAGATCGTGCGGTGCCAGTCCTTCGCGGCGACCGCCGTGTTGTCGTACATCACGTGCTTGACCTGCGTGTACTCCTCGAAGGAATACGTCGACATGTCCTTTCCGAATCCGGAGGCCTGGTAGCCGCCGTGCGGCATCTCGCTGATGATCGGAATGTGGTCGTTGACCCAGACGCACCCGGCCTTGATCTCGCGGGTGGCGCGGTTCGCCCGGTAGACGTCGCGGCTCCAGGCGGAGGCCGCGAGGCCGTACGGGGTGTCGTTGGCGAGCCGGATGCCGTCGTCGTCGCTGTCGAAGGGCAGGGCCACCAGGACCGGTCCGAAGATCTCCGACTGCACGACCTCGCTGTCCTGCGCGGCGCCGGTGATCAAGGTCGGACGATAGTACGCACCGTGCTTCAGGTCACCTCCCGGGGCTTCGCCGCCGGTGACGACGGTGGCGTAGCCGCGGGCGCGCTCGACGAAGGCGGCGACGCGGTCGCGCTGGGCGTGGCTGATCAGCGGGCCGAGGTCGGTGGAGGGGTCGAAGGGGTCGCCCAGACGGACGGTCTCCATCAGCTCGGCGACCCGGGCGACGAAGGCGTCGAAGAGCGGGCGCTGGACGTACGCACGCGTGGCGGCGGTGCAGTCCTGGCCGCTGTTGATGAGGGAGGCGGCGACGGCGCCCTGCGCGGCGGCCTCGAGGTCGGCGTCGTCGAAGACGACGAAGGGGGCCTTGCCGCCGAGTTCGAGGTGCAGCCGCTTCACGGTGGAGGTGGCGATCTCGGCGACCCGCTTGCCGACGGGGGTGGAGCCGGTGAAGGAGGTCATGGCCACGCCGGGGTGGCCGACGAGGTGCTCGCCGGCGGTCCGCCCGGCGCCGGTGACGATGTTGACGACTCCGTCGGGGATGCCGGCCTCCGTGGCCGCCTGCGCGAACATCAGGGAGGTCAGCGGAGTGAGTTCGGCCGGCTTGAGGACGATCGTGTTGCCGGCGGCGATGGCCGGGAGGATCTTCCAGGCGGCCATCTGGAGGGGGTAGTTCCAGGGGGCGATGGAGCCGACGACGCCGATGGGCTCGCGCCGTACGTACGAGGTGTGGTCGCCGCTGTACTCACCGGCGGACTGGCCCTGGAGATGGCGGGCCGCGCCGGCGAAGAAGGCGGTGTTGTCGACGGTGCCGGGAACGTCGAACTCGGTGGAGAGCTTGATGGGCTTGCCGCACTGGAGGGACTCGACGCGGGCGAACTCCTCGGCCCGCTCGGCGAGTACGCCGGCGAAGCGGTGCAGGGCGTCGGAGCGCTCGGCGGGGGTGGCGGCGGCCCACGCGGGGAAGGCGTCCGCCGCGGCCGCGACGGCGGTGTCGACGTCGTCGGTGGAGGCGAGCGCGTAGGTGTACACGCTCTCGCCGGTGGCCGGATCGACGACGCTGTGTTCCTCACCCGCGGTTCCGGCCCTCAGCCGCCCGCCGATGTACTGTGCGCCGTCCGCGAAGCGGTCCGTCACCTGGAAGCGGTTGCCCATGACGCTCTCCGTTGTCCCAGCTCGAATTGAGTGCCGATCCTGACAGAGGGCTCCCCACGCAACAAGGGATTCCGTTGTTGCCTTTTGGTTACGCGACGGAATCGGTCGACCAAGTGTCGAGGGGGCCGCGAAATACCCGTACGGAGTGTCCGTGGTGACTGCCAGACTCGCGTGCATGGGGCAGATCGAGGAACTGACACAGCAGGTCAACCGGGGTGAGCGAATGAAGTGGCTGCACTTCTGGGGGCACCGCCCGAGGCCGGACGGGCAGCTCTCGGCGAGCTGTCTGAGCCAGTGGTGGGCGGCACCGTTCGAGGTCGACGGGCTGCGTTACGCGACGGCGGAGCACTGGATGATGGCCGGGAAGGCGCGGCTCTTCGGTGACGCGGAGGCCGAGCGCGCGGCGCTCGCGGCCCGCACGCCCGCCGAGGCGAAGAAGGTGGGGCGCCAGGTGCGGGGCTTCGACGAGACGGTGTGGGAGCGGGAGCGCTTCCGGATCGTCGTCGAGGGCAGCGTCCACAAGTTCGCCTCGGACGAGGGGCTGCGGGGGTTCCTGGTCGGCACGGGCGGCCGGGTCCTGGTGGAGGCGAGTCCGATGGACCGCGTCTGGGGCATCGGACTCGCCGCCGGCGACCCGCGTGCGAAGGACCCCTCCCGCTGGCGCGGCCTCAACCTCCTGGGCTTCGCCCTGATGGAGGCGCGGGAACGCCTGCGCTGACGACGGGCGGGGGCGGGGGCCTTCCGGTGACCGCCCGCCCCTTCACGGCGTGGATCCGATCCGCCGATCCCCCTATCGCGCGTCGATCACCAGGGTCGTCGCGAAGGGGTCCTCCGGGTTGTCCTCGAAGGTCGACGGGTCCTGCTGGATCGCCCAGAGGATGAAGCCCAGGAAGACCGCGCCGACCACGATGCCGATCGCGCCCAGCACGATCCCGGCTATCGCCATGCCCCGGTTCGTCGCCTCGCCCCGGCCGGCCTTCTTGACGCCGATGATCCCGAATATCAGCGCGAGGATGCCCAGGACGACGCCGAACCCGTACAGACAGAAGCCGAACACCGCCACGATGCCGAGCACCATCGCCGCCGTACCCATGCCGTTGGACGGGGGCTGCTGCCACCCGGGCTGGGCGTAGCCGCCGGCGCCGTAACCGGCGGTCCCGTATCCCGAGTAGCCGGGGTAGCCGTACGCGGCCGTGCCCGGGGGCGCCATCGGCGCTGTCGGGGGCGTCGGATATCCGTAGGCTCCGGGGGCCGTCCCCGGGCCGCCGGGCGCGACCGGAGGCGGCGGCACCTGGCCCGTGCCGGCGTCCCCCGTCGGCATCGACGTCATCGTCGGCTGGTCGTGCACCGGCGGACGGTCCTGCGCCGGCGGGGTCGCCGGCTTGCTCAGTTCCACCCCGTCGCGGTTCGGCGGAGCCCACGGATCCGCCGGGTCGTACCCGCCCCGCGGCTGGTCGCTGTTGTCAGACATGGGCCTCCCCCATCGTGGTTCCGCCATGCTACGACCTCCCCCCGCGGCCGGAACGGCCCGGCCTACGATGATCCGATGACCGATCTCCACCCCTTCATCGCGGGGCTTCCCAAGGCCGAGCTGCACGTCCACCACGTCGGCTCCGCCTCCCCCCGTATCGTCGCCGAGCTGGCCGCCCGCCACCCCGACTCCAAGGTCCCCACGGACCCGGAGGCGCTCGCCGACTACTTCACCTTCACCGACTTCGCGCACTTCATCGAGGTCTACCTCTCCGTCGTGGACCTGATCCGCACCCCGGAGGACGTCCGGCTGCTGACCTACGAGGTCGCCCGTGACATGGCCCGCCAGAACATCCGGTACGCGGAGCTGACGATCACTCCCTTCAGCTCGACCCGTCGCGGGATCGAGGAGCGCGCCTTCATGGCGGCGATCGAGGACGCTCGCAAGGCCGCGGCGAGCGAGCTGGACGTCGAGCTGCGCTGGTGCTTCGACATCCCGGGCGAGGCCGGTCTGGAGGCCGCGGAGGAGACCGCCCGGCTCGCCGTGGACCTGCACCCCGAGGGGTTGGTCTCCTTCGGGCTCGGCGGCCCGGAGATCGGCGTGCCGCGCCCGCAGTTCAAGCCGTACTTCGACCGGGCGATCGCGGCCGGCCTGCGCTCCGTGCCGCACGCGGGCGAGACGACCGGCCCGGAGACGATCTGGGACGCGCTGAACGACCTGCGCGCCGAGCGCATCGGCCACGGCACCAGCGCCGTGCGGGACCCGGAGCTCCTGGCCCACCTCGCCGAGCACCGGATCGCCCTGGAGGTCTGCCCGACCTCGAACATCGCGACCCGCGCGGTCGCGCACCTCGACGAGCACCCCCTCAAGCGGATGGTGGACGCCGGTGTCCTGGTGACGATCAACAGCGACGACCCGCCGATGTTCGGCACGGATCTGAACAACGAGTACGCGGTCGCCGCCCGTCTCCTGGACCTCGACGAGCGCGGTCTGGCCGCCCTCGCCAAGAACGCGGTGGAGGCGTCCTTCCTCGACGCGGCCGGCAAGGCCCGGATCAACGCGGAGATCGACACGTACACCGACGACTGGCTGGCGCGCTGACAGCCGGGACAATGGCCCCATGGACCACGTCACGCCCCTGGACCACGTCACTGTCGTAGCCCACCGCGGCGACCCGTACCGCGTCCGCGAGAACACCGTCCCCTCGATCGTCTCGGCGATCGAGGCCGGTGCGGACGCCGTCGAGATCGATGTCCGGCTCACCGGCGACGGCGTTCCCGTCCTTCTCCACGACGACACCCTCAAACGGCTGTGGGGCCACGACCGGACGCTCTCGGGGCTCTCCCTCGCACAGCTCCGCGAGCTCACCCACGACGGCGTCCCCACCCTTCGGGAGGCACTGATCGCGGCCGGTCCGCACCGGCTGCTGCTCGATCTGCCCGGCGGCGACGAGACGTCGGTCCGCACCGTCGTCCGCACGGTCCGCGAGTGCGGGGCGGCCGAGCGGGTGTACTACTGCGCGGGCGGCGTCGCCATGCTCCAGATCCGGGCCGCCGACCCGGCCGCCGAGATCGCCCTGACCTGGACGACGCTGTCCCCGCCGCGCGCCGTGCTCCTGGACGCGGTCAAGCCGCGCTGGCTCAACTACCGCTTCGGGCTGGTGAGTCGGGAGCTGGTGGACCGGGTGCACCGGGACGGCTACCTCGTCTCCGCCTGGACGGCGGACACCCGGCGCACCATGCGTAAGCTGATCGCGTGCGGGGTGGACGCCGTCACCACCAACCGCGTGGACGCGCTCGCCGCCGAACTGCGAAGGGGTACTCCGAGGTGACCGGAACCGACAGGATCCGTACCGACATCGCCCACAACGCCCGCGTGTGGAACTACTGGCTGGGCGGCAAGGACAACTACCCGGTGGACCGGGCGGTCGGCGACCAGGTCACCGGTCTCTATCCCAGCATCGGCGAAGTGGCCCGCGCCGACCGGGCGTTCCTCGGCCGCGTCGTGACCCATCTGGCCGCCGACAGGGGGGTGCGCCAGTTCCTGGACATCGGCACGGGCCTGCCGACCGCGGACAACACCCACGAGGTCGCCCAGCGCGTCACGCCGGACGCCCGGATCGTGTACGTCGACAACGATCCCATCGTGCTCACGCACGCCCGCGCCCTGCTGACCAGCTCCCCGGAGGGCGCCACCGAGTACGTCGACGCGGACGCCCGGCAGCCGGAGCGGATCCTTCAGGCGGCGGCGAAGACGCTGGACCTCGGTCAGCCGGTCGCGGTGATGATGCTCGGCATCCTCAACTTCGTCCTGGACACCGACGAAGCGCGCGGCGTCGTCCGCACGCTGATGGACGCGATGCCGTCCGGGAGCCATCTCGTCCTCACGCACCCCACGCTGGAGCCGGAGCTCGGCGGCGAGGGGAACGTGGCGGCGATGGAGTTCTGGAACGAGAACGCGACCCCGCCGATCACCGCCCGCACCCGCGCCGAGTTCACCTCCTTCCTCGACGGTCTCGACATCCTGGAGCCCGGCGTGGTGTCGTGCGCGAGCTGGCGGTTCGCCCCGGCGAGCGAGGTGGCGCAGTTCGGCGCGGTGGGACGCAAGCCGTAGTGGGCGTACGGGGGAAGGCCCAGGACCTGTGGGAGCGGGCCAGGACGCTGGGCCGGGCCAACCCCCTGGCCGTGGACATCGGCATCGCGCTGCTGGTCCAGGCGGCGATGACGATGCCGTTCGTGGTGCCGCGCTCGCCCGGCCTCGAACCGGCGACCTGGGCGGCGTACGGGCTGACGACGCTCACCGTGATCCCGCTGGTCTGGCGCCGGCGCGCGCCCGTCGTCGTACTGCTCGCCATCCTCGCGACCAGCGGGTTGTACCGGCTGGCACTGGAGGGCCCCGGGCAGCCCCTGCCGTACACCGGGCTCGTCATCGTCTACACGATCGCCGCGCTCTCACCGCCGTGGAAACGGCTGGCGACGGCTCTGCTGCTGGTGGTCGCGGTGCCGGTGTCGGTGTGGCTCAACACCCGCTCGGCCCGGGAACTGACCTTCTCCCTCTTCGTGTTCGGGGCGGCGTACGTCTTCGGACGGCTCACCGACGCCCGGCAGCGGGCCCACCGCGTCGAGGCGGAACAGGCCGCCGCACGGGAACGGGCCCGGATCGCACGGGAGATGCACGACATCCTGTCCCACGCCGTGAGCCTGATGATCGTGCAGGCGGAGGCCGGCCCGGTGGCGGTGCGGACGGCTCCCGAGCGGGCGGAGGCGGCGTTCGACGCGATCTCCGGCACTGGGCGGGAGGCGATGGTCCAGCTGCGCCGGATGCTGGGGGTGCTGCGGGACGGCGACGACGCGCCCCGCGCGCCGCAGCCGGACCTCGGGGACCTCGGCGAACTCGTGGAGCGGGTACGGGCGAGCGGTCTCGACGTGGTGTACGAGACCGCGGACGGACCGGGAGGCGGGGCACGGAGCGGGGCGGGGGCGCTGCCGTCCGCCACCGGCGCGACGATCTACCGGATCGTCCAGGAGGCGCTGACGAACGTGGTGAGGCACGCGGACGCGCGGACCGTTCGCGTGCTGCTGTCGTACGGGGACGAGGCGCTGGAGATACGGGTGACGGACGACGGGCGCGGCCCGCGACCGGGGTCCGGCGGGCACGGTCTCGTCGGCATCCGGGAGCGGGCGGCCGCCCACGGCGGTACGGCGACGGCCGGCGCCGGGCCGGGCGGCCGGGGCTTCGAGGTGCGGGCCGAGCTGCCCGTACCCACTCGGGCGGAGGGGGCGCGGTGACGATCCGTGTGGTGGTGGCCGACGACCAGGAGCTGGTCCGCAGCGGCTTCTCGATGATCCTGGACGTCCAGCCGGACATCGAGGTGGTCGCCGAGGCGGGTGACGGGGCGGAGGCGGTCGAGGCGGTGCGCCTGCACGCACCCGACGTGGCGCTGCTCGACATCCGGATGCCGCGCGTGGACGGCATCGAGGCGTGCCGGGCGATCACTTCGGTGAGCGGCTGCCGGACGGTGATGCTGACGACCTTCGACTCCGACGAGTACGTGTACGAGGCGCTGCACGCGGGCGCCAGCGGGTTCCTGCTGAAGGACGTGCGCCGGGACGATCTGGTACACGCGGTACGGGTGGTGGCGCGGGGCGACTCGCTGCTGGCGCCGTCCGTGGCTCGGCGGCTCGTGGAGCAGTACACCTCGGGGCGCCCGCGCCGCACCGATCCCCGGCTGGACGTGCTCACCGCCCGGGAGCGCGAGACGTTGCTGCTGCTCGCGCGCGGGCTGTCGAACGCGGAGATCGCGGCGGAGCTGGTGGTCAGCGACCACACGGTGAAGACCCACGTCGGGCACGTGCTGGCCAAGCTGGGGCTGCGGGACCGCATCCAGGCGGTGATCTGCGCGTACGAGACGGGTCTGGTCACCGCGGGCGGCCGTGCTGCTCCCCCGGCCGGGGGAGGCGCGGGCCCGTCCCGCTCCCCCGCGTCGGCGAGGAACTGACCGCGCGAAGACCGCCGGTGCGGGCGATCACGGAATCGCCCCAGGTCAGCAGGATGGAGCCGTCGAGAACAACGGCTCACACTCCTGGAGTTGACCATGAAGAGCACCATCCGCACGCTGCTGGCCACGGCCCTCGTCCTGGGGGTCGCCGCGGGCCCGGCGGTCCTGCCGGCCGCCGCGGACACCCGTGCGGTGTCCGTCGCCTCCGGCAGCCCGGCTCTGGAGGCGGCGATCGCCGGGCTGCCGGCCGCGCACACGACGGCCGCGCTGGTCCGGGTCGGGGGCACGGAGGGCTCCTGGCGGGGCAGCGCGGGTGTCCACGATCTCAAGACCAACCGCCCGGCCGATCCGGACGCCCGGTTCCGGGCAGGCTCGGTGACGAAGGTCTTCACGGCGGCGGTCGTGCTGCAGCTGGCCGCCGAGGGGCGTCTCGATTTGGACCGCTCGGCGCGCTCCTACCTGCCGGAGCTGATCCCCGGCCGGTACGGGAAGGTCACCGTCCGCCAGCTCCTCAACCACACGCACGGCATCCCGGCCCCGGACTTCGCGGGCGACACGGTCGAGGAGTGGTACGCGAACCGCTTCGAGATCCACGACCCGCGGGAGATGGTCCGCTCGGCGACGGCGAAGCAGCGGGAGTTCGCCCCGGGCACGAAGCAGCACTATCTCAACATCGGGTACACGATCGCCGGCCTGCTGATCGAGCGGGTGACCGGCGACGCGTACGAGCGTCAGGTCGCCGCCCGCGTCCTGCGGCCGCTGGGCCTGCGCGACACGTACTTCCCCGGTACGGACCCGCGCATCGCGGGCCCGTACAACCACGGCTACCAGACGATGAGGCTGGACGACGGTTCGACCGGGCTGCGCGACGTGTCGGTGTGGGGGGCGACGGACGGCTGGGCGGCGGGCGACATCATCTCGACGACGGCCGATCTGGAGCGCTTCACGCGGGCCCTCTTCCGGGGCCGGGTGGTGCGCGGCCCCCTCCTCCAGGAGATGTTCACACTCCCGAAGGTGGCGGATGTCAGGACCGGCACCCCGGCCGCCTACTCGGCGGGTCTCTCGATGAAGAAGCTGGGCGGTCGCGAGGTGTGGGGCAAGACCGGCGGCCGCTGGGGCTACAACGCGGCGATCGCCTCGACCAGGGACGGCGCGCGCACCCTGGTCCTCAGCGTCAACGCGACGGACGCGAAGGGCCAGGACACGAACAAGGTCGTTCTGGACATCATGGTGGCGGCCTACGGGGCGCCGACGGACTGAAGCGCCTCCAGGCGCTTGATCATCCGCCGCACGACGAGCAGCGGGACGATCCCGAAGACGCCGAACGACATGTCGATCACCGACCACCAGAAGGGGATGTCCCGGATCGGTCCGCAGATCAGGGCGAGCGGGATGATGCCGACGCAGGCGATCATGCCGAACTCGATGACCCAGATGTTGCGCACCGGGTCGCGGTAGGGCCCGTAGAAGGCGACGGCGATGACGAGGTGGGCGAAGGCGAGCCAGTCGGTGCCGTAGAGGAGGAAGGGGTACTGGGCGTCGGCGGCGTCCGTCCCCTCCCGTACCCGCTGCATCCACTCCGCAAGGCCGGGAAAGGCATCGCCGACCGGCGCGGCCCAGGAGCTCAACGCCTCCTCGGCGAGGCGGAGTTCGGTGACGAGCGGGAAGGCGGTCGCCCCGCTCAGAACCAGGCAGACGATGAAGACGGCCAGCCAGACGCGGATGCGCTTGAGAAGGACTCTCGGCCCGTTCGTGTCGCTCATGACGGCAGCGTACGCCCCACATGAACGCGTTCAAAAAGAGGGGGGCGGGTTGCCGGAAAGCCGGACGGGGGGGGGGGGGGGGGGGCCCGCTACTCAGTGCCGCTTAGAGGTTGGTCATGTCGACCGGGATGTGCGCCGTGGCTCCGTCGCGCAGCACCGTGGCCTCGATGAGGCCGTACATGCGGTCGGCGGCGTAGTAGACCTCGTTGTCGTTCTTGAGCCCGAAGGGCTCCAGGTCCACCAGGAAGTGGTGCTTGTTCGGGAGCGAGAAGCGGACCTCGTCGATCTCCGAACGGTGGTTGATGATGCGCGAGGCCATCTGGTACAGCGTCTGCTGCAGCGAGAGGGAGTACGTCTCGGCGAAGGCCTGCAGCATGTGCTTCTTCGTCTCGGCGTACGACCTCTCCCAGTTGGGCATCCGCTGGTCGTCGTCGCTCCAGTTGAAGCGCCAGCGGCCGGACACCTGCGTGGCCAGGATGCGGTCGTACGCCTCCTGGAGCGTCGTGTACTTGTCCTTGATGTAGCCCCAGAACTCCGAGTTGGTGGAGTTCATCACGACGAGGTCCTTGAGGCCGGAGATGACCTCCCACTTCTCGCCGTCGTACGTGATCTGGGTGACCCGGGTCTCCTGGCCCTGACGGACGAAGGAGTGGTTCACCTCGTCGGAGCCGATGAACTTGGAGTTGGCGTCCGAGGTCGCGATGCGATCCCAGGCGTACTCCTCGATCCGGATCCGGGCCCGGTGGATCGGCTCCTGGCTGGTCACGAAGTGACGCGCCAGGTGGATGCCGAACTGCTCGGCCGACTCGATCCCGTACTCCTTGGCGAAGGCGAATACGGTGTTCTTGGTCGTGTCGGTGGGCAGGCAGTGGGCGTTGGAGCCCGAGAGGTGGACGTCGTCGAGGTCGCCGGAGAGGGCGACGGAGACGTTCAGGTCCTTGATGTGGTGGGTGTCGCCGTCCCGCGTGATCTTGACGACGCGGTTCTCTGCTTTGCCGTACTGGTTCTGGCCGAGAATCGTGGGCATGTCTGCTAGCTCCCTCGGTAAACGGAGTAGCCGAACGGGTTGAGCAGCAGCGGTACGTGGTAGTGCTCGCCCGGCTTGACGGCGAACGTGATCGCCACCTCCGGGAAGAACGCACCGCTGTCCCTTACGCGGGGGGCGTCCTGCTGCGCCTCGGCTTGCTTCTTGGAGAAGTACGCCTCGGTCTCGAAGTCGAGACGTACATGGGTCGTTCCCTCCGGCAGCGCCGGCAGGTCCTTGCAACGCCCGTCCGCGTCGGTGGCCGAGCCGCCGAGCGTGACCCACTCCGCGTCGAAGCCGCTGCGGGCCGCGAGCGTGATGGCCACGCCCTCGGCGGGGCGGCCGATGCTGGTGTCCAGGATGTGGGTGGACACCGAGGCGGTGGTGTCGGTACTCATGCGGCGCTCTCTTCCTCTACGAGACGGCTCAGGCGGATACGGTTGATCTTGCCCAGTTCGGTGCGGACGATCTCCCGCTCCACCTCGGGCGCGTTCTCGATCCGCTCGCGGACCGCGTCGCGCATCTGCTCGCCGGTCCTGCCGGTGGCGCAGATGAGGAAGACATGACCGAACTTCTCCTGATAGGCCAGGTTGAGTTCGAGCATCTCGGCCTTGAGTTCCTCGGAGGCTCCGGCCATCCCGCTCTGTTCGCGGGAGGAGGTCGGGTCCCCGGCCTTCGGACGACCGATCGGCGGGTGGCCCGCCATCGCCTCGGCCAGATCCTCGGCGGTCAGTTCGGCCATCGCGGCGTCGCTGGCGAGGAAGAGGGCTTCGACGGTGGCGTACGGGCGCTGGGCGGCGAGCTTGCTCCCCCACGCCGAGCTGGAGCACACCTCGTGGAGCGCGGCGACAGCGTCGCTGTCCGCCGAGGTGTTGAACCGGGCGAGGCCCGGAGTCGTACCTGAAGTCACGGGAAGCCTCCGTGGCTGTTTTTCACTGTGCGTCGGACGGGCTGCGGATAGCTAACGCCCTCAGAAACACCACGTCAACACTTTGTTGAAAACTCGGCCACACAAAAGCCGCCGTCCCGACATCTGGACGGCGGCTCGTGGTTCGACATGATCAACTAGCCGTTCTCGGCCGTCTTTTCCCTGTTCAGGGCGGTCTCCCTGTTCAAGTAGTTGTACACGGTGAACCGGCTGACGCCGAGCGCGCCGGCCACCGTCTCCACCCCATGGCGCACGGAGAAGGCACCGCGTGCCTCCAGCGTCCGGACCACCTCCTGCTTGGCCTTGCGGTCCAGCTCGGAGAGCGGCATCCCGTGCCGTCGCTCCATCGCGGCGAGGATGTGGTCGAGGGAGTCGGACAGCTGCGGCAGGCGTACGGCGAGCACGTCCTCGCCCTCCCACGCCAGCACCACGTCGTCCTGCTCGGCCTGCTCGGGGCCCAGTATCTCCGCGCCCATGGCGTCGACCAGCGGCTTCACCGCGGCGACCAGAGGGTGTTCCGTCACTTCTCGCCCTCCCCGATCACGTTGACCTGGAGGGAGACGCGGGTCGCGCCGGCCGCCAGCGACCTGCGCAGCAGCGCGTCGACGGCGGTCAGGACCTCGTCGGCGGGCCCTTCCGCGGTGTTGCCGAACGGACCGACGTCCACCGCGTCCAGCTCCGCCGCCTGGATGACGTCGCGCGCCACGACCGCGTGCGCGGGCGCCTCGTCCAGGTCGAACGGCTCGGTCGTGAACTCCACTCTCAAACGCACCATGGCCCCACGCTACTGGCCGGGAGTCGACCGACGGCAGCCCTGACCTGCCGGAGCCTCTTGACAAGCGGGGCGCCTCGCTTGCAACATTCCGTCAGACAGAAAGTTACTTCCGCAATACGGAAGGAGCGCCGCCCCTCATGGGATACACGGACCAGCGCTTCGATGTGAACCTGTCGATCCTCTTCACGGAACTCCCGCTCCTGGAGCGCCCCGCGGCCGCCGCCGCGGCGGGCTTCACCGCGGTCGAGCTGTGGTGGCCCTGGATCGACACCGCCACCCCCGACCAGAGCGAGCTCGACGCGCTCAAGAAGGCTCTGGACGACGCCGGCACCCAGCTGGTGGGCCTGAACTTCTACGCCGGGCAGCTGCCCGGCCCCGACCGCGGCGCCCTCTCCGTCCCCGGTGAGGAGTCGGACCGCTTCCGCGCCAACATCGACGTGGCGGCCGACTTCGCCGCCTCCGTCGGCTGCAAGGCGCTCAACGCGCTCTACGGAAACCGCGTCGACGGCGTGGACCCGCAGATCCAGGACGCCCTCGCCCTGGAGAACCTGGCCCTGGCCGCCCGCGCGGCCGACCGGATCGGCGCGATCCTGCTGGTCGAGACCCTGAACAAGCCGGAGTCGCCGCTCTACCCGCTGGTGAGCGCCCCCGCCGCGATCGAGGTCGTCGACAAGGTCAACGCGGCCACCGGGCTCGGCAACGCCAAGTTCCTGCTCGACATCTACCACCTGTCGATGAACGGCGAGAACGTCAGCGAGGTCATCGACCGGTACGCCGACAAGACCGGCCACGTCCAGATCGCCGACAACCCGGGCCGTGGCGCGCCGGGCACCGGCGACCTGCCGCTGGAGCAGCTCCTCGACGAGCTGAAGAAGGCCGGCTACGACGGCTGGGTCGGCCTGGAGTACAAGGCCGCCGACGCGGCCGCGTCCTTCGAGTGGCTCCCGGCCGAGGCCCGCGCGGCCCGCTGACCTCCTCCCCGTACCACCAGTTTTCGAGAGGCACCCTCACCATGAGCAATCTCCCCAAGGTCGCATGGATCGGTCTCGGCATCATGGGCTCCCCCATGTCCGAGAACCTGATCAAGGCCGGCTACTCCGTCACCGGCTTCACCCTGGAGCAGGACAAGCTGGACCGCCTCGCCGCGGCCGGTGGCACCGCCGCCGGATCGATCGCCGAGGCCGTCAAGGACGCCGACGTGATCATCACGATGGTGCCCGCCTCCCCGCAGGTCGAGGCCATCTCCTACGGCCCCGAGGGCATCCTGGAGAACGCGAAGTCCGGCGCGCTGATCATCGACATGTCGTCGATCACCCCGCAGACCTCCGTGGACCTGGCCAAGAACGCCGCCGAGAAGGGCATCCGCGTCCTGGACGCCCCGGTGTCCGGCGGCGAGGCCGGCGCCATCGAGGCCGTCCTGTCGATCATGGTGGGTGGCGAGCAGGCCGACTTCGACGCGGCCCTGCCGATCCTCGAGGCGCTCGGCAAGACGATCGTCCTCTGCGGTCCGCACGGCTCCGGCCAGACGGTGAAGGCCGCCAACCAGCTCATCGTCGCGGTCAACATCCAGGCATGCGCCGAGGCCGTGGTCTTCCTGGAGAAGTCCGGTGTGAACCTCCAGGCCGCCCTGGACGTCCTCAACGGCGGTCTGGCCGGCTCCACCGTCCTGACCCGCAAGAAGGACAACTTCCTGAACCGGGACTTCAAGCCCGGCTTCCGGATCGACCTGCACCACAAGGACATGGGCATCGTCACCGACGCCGCCCGCAACGTCGGAGCGGCCCTTCCGGTCGGTGCCGTCGTCGCCCAGCTCGTCGCCTCCCTGCGTGCGCAGGGTGACGGCGGCCTGGACCACTCGGCCCTGCTCCGCGCCGTCGAGCGCCTCTCCGGCCAGCAGGTCTGACCCAGATTTCCGGTCGGCGGCGGCGCTGACACCTGTCCTGTCGCGCCCAGGCGCCGCCGCCGACCGGAACACCACCCTCCATCTTCAACAAACTGTTGACGTGATGTTCGAGGCGAATCTACGCTCCTCGCACCCCGCCAGCAGAGCTCCCGTACGGAAGGTCACGATGTCGAAGCGCGTGCTTACGACCGAGTCCGGCGCCCCTGTCGCCGACAACCAGAACTCCGCCACCGCCGGCGTCGGTGGCCCCATCCTCCTGCAGGACCAGCACCTGCTGGAGAAGCTCGCGCGCTTCAACCGTGAGCGGATCCCGGAGCGCGTGGTGCACGCCCGCGGCTCCGGCGCGTACGGCTACTTCGAGGTGACGGACGACGTCACGGGCTTCACGAAGGCCGCCTTCCTCTCCGAGGTCGGCAAGCGGACCGAGACCTTCATCCGCTTCTCGACCGTGGCCGACTCGCTCGGTGGCGCGGACGCCGTCCGTGACCCGCGCGGCTTCGCCCTGAAGTTCTACACCGAAGAGGGCAACTACGACCTCGTCGGCAACAACACCCCGGTGTTCTTCATCAAGGACCCGATCAAGTTCCCCGACTTCATCCACTCCCAGAAGCGTGACCCGTTCACGGGCAAGCAGGAGCCGGACAACGTCTGGGACTTCTGGGCGCACGCCCCCGAGGCGACGCACCAGATCACCTGGCTGATGGGCGACCGCGGCATCCCGGCCTCGTACCGTCACATGAACGGCTACGGCTCCCACACCTACCAGTGGACCAACGAGGCGGGCGAGGCCTTCTTCGTCAAGTACCACTTCAAGACGAACCAGGGCATCCGCTGCCTCTCCGCCGAGCAGGCCGCCGAGGTCGTCGGCAGCGACGCCAACTCGCACCAGACCGACCTGCTGCAGTCCATCGAGCGCGGTGTGAACCCCTCCTGGACCCTGTACGTCCAGGTCATGCCGGCCGCCGAGGCCGCGGACTACCGCTTCAACCCGTTCGACCTCACCAAGGTGTGGCCGCACGCGGACTACCCGCTGCAGCGCGTGGGCCGTCTGGTCCTCGACCGCAACCCGGACAACGTCTTCGCCGAGGTCGAGCAGGCCGCCTTCTCCCCCAACAACTTCGTCCCGGGCATCGGTCCCTCGCCGGACAAGATGCTCCAGGGCCGCCTCTTCGCCTACGCCGACGCCCACCGCTACCGCCTCGGTGTGAACCACACCCAGCTGCCGGTGAACGCCCCGAAGGCTGTACCCGGGGGTGCCGACAACTACGGCCGCGACGGCTTCATGGCCACCCGCAACGGCTCGCGCACGGACAAGAACTACGAGCCCAACTCGTACGCCGGTCCCGCACAGACCGACGCCGCGCTCTCCGCCCCGCTGGCCATCGCCGGCTGGACCGGCACGCACGAGGCCCCGCTGCACAACAAGGACGACGACTTCTTCCAGGCCGGTGAGCTCTACCGCCTGATGTCGGAGGACGAGAAGGGCCGCCTGATCGCCAACATCGCCGGCGGTCTGTCCCAGGTCTCCCGCGAGGACGTCATCGAGAAGAACATCGCGCACTTCGCCGCCGCCGACCCGGAGTACGGCAAGCGCGTGGAGGAGGCGGTCCGCGCCCTGCGCGAGGACTGATCCAGCGCGGCGACCAGACCGCGTACGGCATCCGACGGGAGGTCAGATGTCGTACGCCGTCCGGACCGGCGGCCCGGATGAGGGGTGGCCGACGGTACGGACAGCGTGAGGACCGCGGCGGTGAACGAGCCAGTGCGGTGGTAAGGACGTCCGGCTCCCCTTCTTGACCTGAAGGAAGGGGACCGTCCGGGACGCCCGTCGTCGCCGCCGCGGTCCCAACGCCCACCACCTCCCCCTCTGCTCCGCCCGGCGGCGCGAACGTCCTGTCGCGCCAGCCTCGCACCGTCGGGCGGTCTTCAGACGAGAGCGCGGAACCAGGTTTACGGTCCCTGGTTCCGCGCTCTTCCGCGTGCCCGCGCCCGGCCCCGCGCGTGGCGGCGCTCAAGCCGCCGACCGACGCTCCTTGCGAGGAGACGGTCGTGACGCGCCCGAAGGCCCCTCGGTGACGACGAGCGCGAGGGTCACCGCGAGCGAGGCCGCGGCGAGCAGCGCCATGGCCGTGCCAGGCGAGGTGAGCTGGGCGACGGCGCCCGCCAGCGCGGCGCTCAGCCCCTGCAGCGCGATCATGCCGGAGGTGTGCAGCCCGAGCGCGTGGCCGCTCAACTCCTCCGGAACCAGGGCCATCAGCCGCTCCTGGTGGATGAGGCTCGCGCCGTACCCGACCGCGGACACCGTCACGGCCGCGAGCGCGAGCGGCAGCCCCGGATCCCGTACGAAGAGCAGATACGGCGCTGCCAGCAGTGTCAGCATCGGTGCGCCCAGGCGGGCGCGCCAGGCCGGCGGGAGGAAGCGGCCCACGGCGGTGTCCCCGGCCAGCATCCCGAGCGCGCCGCAGGCGAACAGAAGCCCGGCGTGCTCGGGGGCGTACGGGACGAAGAGGGACTCGCAGCCGACGATCAGGCCGTTGGGGATCCAGAGGGCGAGGTAGAGCCGCCGGCGGGACCGGGAGGACCAGAGCCGGGCGTTGGTCCGCCAGGTCTCGGCGGCCGAGGGCCGGCCGGTGGCGCGCGGCGCCCGGCGGGACAGACCTGCCTGGGCCATGACCGCCGCCAGGAGATAGAGAGCGGCGCCGGTCAGCAGAGCGCCGCGCGGCGACAGCAGCGCGACCAGCAGACCGCCGGTGGCGAATCCGGCGATCTGGCAGAGCCCGACGGCCATGTTCATCACCGAGCGGCCGAGCAGATACCCCTCCCGGGCGAGGATCTCGGTCAACAGCCCGTAGCGCACGCCACCGCCCACCGAGCCGGCCAGCCCCTCGATGAGCAGGATCGCGAAGATCGCTCCCACCGGAAGTCCGGGGACGGCCTGCGCGGCGGTGCCGAGGGCGTGGAGCAGCGCGATGCCGGCGATGGTGCCACGCGGCGGGAGCCGGTCGGCGGCGGACAACAGCGTGGTCGCGCCGAGGAGTTGGGCGAGGGACGGGCCGAAGAGGGCGAGCGCCGAGAGGAACGGCGAGCCGGTGGACCGGAAGACGAGCGTGGCCAGCCCCAGACCGGCCACCGTCTGGGCGGCGACCTGGACGGCGGCGGTGAGGAAGAGCGGGGTGTATTCGGGCGTGCGGAACAGTTCGCGGTAACTGCGCATGATCGGGAGTCTCCGGGAGCACCGCGCGGGGCGTTATTGTTTCGCGGGGAGGCGAAACATGGGCTGGTGGCAGATCGACGCGGACGCGCTCGCGGGCGGCCGATTCGTCGTGTCGCCGCTGACCGAGGCCGTCGCCGCGCTCAAGACGCTCGACCGGGCGGCGGCGGCCCATCCGGGTGAGCGGTCCTGGCTGGAGGCTCATCTTCCCTCGTACCGAAGCCGTTTGACGATCGATCCGGTCGACGCCCTGCTCGTGCGGGCCGCGCTCGGCCCCACCTGGAACGCGGACTTCGTCACCCCGACCCCGCTCGGCGACGGCGAGCGGAGCTTCGAGGAGGAGCTGACCGCCGTACGGGAGACGGACCCGGTCTCCGCCGTCGGTCACCTCTCGGTGTCGCTGGGCGGGCCCGTACCCGAGCCGCTGCGGTCGGCCGCCGATCTGCCGGAGCGGATGGCCGACATACTGACGTGGGTGTGGCGGGAGACGGTCCTGCCGAGCTGGCCGCGCCGTCGCCGGATCATCGAGGCGGACGTCGTCGCGCGCACGGCGCGGCTGAGCCGGGGCGGGTGGGCGGCGGCGCTGGACGAGCTGTCTCCCGGCAGGCTGCGCTGGCTCGGCGACGGGCGGTTGCAGGTCAACTCCCGGGCTCTTCCGCCGCGTTCGGTCGACGGCGGGCGGCTGCTGTTCGTGCCGGTGACCACGAGCCGGGGCTGGGTGTCGTGGGAGGGGACGGAACGGTACGCCGTCGTGTACCCGTGCGCGGGCGCCCTGGCCGACCTGGAGGGTCCGGCCGTGCCCGAGGCGCTCGGCGCGCTGCTCGGCACGGCGCGGGCGGGAGTTCTCGTACGCCTGGAATCCCCCAAGACCACCAGTCAGTTGGTGGCGCTGACCGGTCAGGGGCTCGGCTCGGTGGGGCGGCATCTGAAGGTGCTGCTCGACGCCCGGCTCGTACGGCGCAGGCGGGCGGGAAGATCGGTCCTCTACTCCTGGACACGAGCCGGGGAGACGCTCGTACGGGCGCAGGCGTGACCTGGCGTGGCGTGACGTGGTGAGGCGTGGCGTGACCCGGCGTGACGTGGTGAGGCGTGAGGTGACGCGCGAAGGCCCCCGCCCCGGTGCTCTCGGGGCGGGGGCCGTTCCCCCAGGGGCTGATCAGACCTTGAGGGCCTTGATCGCGGTCGGCGCGTGGCCGGGCTCGGTGGCGAGCTCCTCGAACTCGGTGACGTCGCTCATGTCGACCGTCTTGCTCATCGAGATGTTGGTGACGCGCTCCAGGATGGCCTCGACGACCACCGGCACGCTGTACTCGACGGCGAGCTTCTTGGCCTCCTCGAGGGCGGCACCCAGCTCGTTCGGGTCGGTGACGCGGATGGCCTTGACGCCCAGACCCTCGGCGACCTTGACGTGGTCGACGCCGTAGACGCCGATCTCCGGGGTGTTGATGTTCTCGAACTCGAGGTTGACCTCGAAGTTGATGCCCAGGCCGCCCTGCGCCTGACGGATCAGACCCAGGTAGGCGTTGTTCACGAGAACGTGGACGTAGGGGATCTTGTGCTGGGCGGCGACCGCCAGCTCCTCGATCATGAACTGGAAGTCGTAGTCGCCGGAGAGGGCGACGACCGGGGTCTCCGGGTCCGCGGTGGCGGCGCCGATCGCGGCCGGGATGGTCCAGCCGAGCGGGCCGGCCTGGCCGCAGTTGATCCAGTGGCGCGGCTTGTAGACGTGCAGGAACTGCGCGGCCGCGATCTGGGAGAGGCCGATGGTGGTGACGTAGCGCGTCTCCGGCCCGAACGCCTTGTTCATCTCCTCGTACACGCGCTGCGGCTTCATCGGGATGTTGTCGAAGTGCGTGCGGCGCTGCAGGGTGGCCTTGCGCTCCTGCGCGGAGGCGGCCCAGGCGGAGAAGTCCGGCAGCCTGCCCTCGGCCTTGAGCTCCTTGGCGATCTGGACGAAGAGCTCCAGCGCGGCCTTGGCGTCGGAGGCGATGCCGTAGTCGGGGGCGAAGATCTTGCCGAGCTGGGTGGGCTCGACGTCGACGTGGACGAACTTCCGGCCCTTGGTGTACGCCTCCAGGTTGTAGCCCGTGTGGCGGTTGGCCCAGCGGTTGCCGATGCCGAGGACGAAGTCCGAGGCGAGGAAGGTCTCGTTGCCGTAGCGGTGCGCGGTCTGGACACCGACCATGCCGGCGGCCAGCTCGTGGTCGTCCGGGATGGTGCCCCAGCCCATGAGGGTGGAGATGACCGGGACGCCGGTCATCTCGGCGAACTCGACCAGCAGGTCGGAGGCGTCGGCGTTGATGATGCCGCCGCCGGCGACGATCAGCGGGCGCTCGGACTCCAGCAGGAAGCGGATGGCCTTCTCGGCCTGGGCGCGGGTGGCCTGCGGCTTGTAGACCGGCAGCGGCTCGTAGGTCTCCGGGTCGAACTCGATCTCGGTCAGCTGGACGTCGATCGGCAGGTCGATGAGGACCGGGCCGGGACGGCCGGAGCGCATCAGGTGGAACGCCTGCTGGAAGACGCCCGGGACCTGCGCGGCCTCCAGGACGGTCGTCGCCGCCTTGGTGACCGGCTTGGCGATCGTGGCGATGTCGACGGCCTGGAAGTCCTCCTTGTGGAGCTTCGAGACCGGGGCCTGGCCGGTGATGCACAGGATCGGGATCGAGTCGGCGATCGCGGAGTACAGACCGGTGATCATGTCGGTGCCGGCGGGGCCGGAGGTACCGATGCAGACACCGATGTTGCCGG
The DNA here is from genome assembly GCF_040611675.1 of Streptomyces sp. NPDC006551. Taxonomy (NCBI): domain Bacteria; kingdom Bacillati; phylum Actinomycetota; class Actinomycetes; order Kitasatosporales; family Streptomycetaceae; genus Streptomyces; species Streptomyces sp. NPDC006551. Next base: position 48,550 of record NZ_JBEXOT010000026.1, on the reverse strand, counting down.
CCTTGGCACGGGTGTAGCCCTCGGCCATGTGGGAGGCGCCCTCGACGTGACGGGCGAGGGTGTGGCTGATGCCGCCGACGTTCTTGAGCTCGCGGTAGAAGGGGTTGATCGCCGCGCCGGGCACGCCGAACGCGTTGCTGACACCTTCGCGCTTGAGGATCTCAACGGCCGCTGCGGCGGCGGTCATACGAGGCATGGGAGGGCTCCTGCTTCGGCCAGGCGGAATCGGGCGCCCCATCACTCCGGGCGGGATTCCGTATTGCGGAAGTATTGTTCTGCTATGTGGAAGCAATGTAGGTCGGGGTGGTGAGAGCCGTCAAGGGAGCCGGGTGCGGCGATGGCCGAACTCCCTCCCCTGCCGGGCTGAATTGGTGGACGATGGGGTCGGAAAGACAGGGGGTTCGGCGTGGGTATGGGTGAGTCGGTACGGGTGCGCTGCCCGGAATGTCTGCGGACGCAGAGCTATGCGGTGCCGGTCTTCCCGTGCGCCTGCGGCACACCGGTCGTGCCACCGGTGGTCCCGGGGGCGACGGGCGAGCCGATCACGCACCGCAACTGGACGGACGAGTGGGTCACGGTCCGCTGCGTCGCCTGCGGCCGCGAGGACGAATGGCCCCACCCGGAGCTGGGCTGCACCTGCGGCACGGTCCTCCGCGTTCCGGTCCTTCCGCCGGGGCCGGCCGACGGGGCGGCCGGTACGGCGCCGGAAGGCGGGGAGTGGCGGGGCGGGACGCCGAGTGTCCCCGGGCAGGGCGGCCGACGGCCTGCGCCCGAGCCCGCCCGCACCGGCGGTCCCGACGGCACGCGTACGGGGACACGGGCGGGCGCGCAGGACGGCGGGCGCGGTCTGCCCCGTGGCGGGCCGCGGACGGGCGGCGAGGGCGACGCGGCGCGGCCCGAGCACCGGGACGGCGCGGGCGCCTGGACGGAGGACGTGGCACGAGTCGGCGACCGGGATCGGGAGTACGGTCGGCTTCCCGGAGGGCGCGGCGGTCCGGAGGGCGACGGCCGGGACGCCACGGCCCGGCCCGATGGCACGGCGCGGCCCGGCCTGCCGGCCGCCGAGCCCGGAAGCCTCCCCGACGCGGCGGACACCGGGCTCGGGAAGGCCCCGGACGACGGCGACCGAGGCCAGGGCGCGGCCCGGCGGCATGGCGACGTGGGCGGGCCTTCCGTGCCCGCCGTCGCGGCCCCTCGGGCGGCGTTCCGGCCCGTGGTCATCCGGACCGCGCGGGACGCCGTCGCCGCGTCCGCCGGGTATCTGCGCTGGCTGGGGTACCGGGATGTCGTCCAGCCAGAGGAGCGGTCCGCGTCCGGGGCCGACCTACGGGCGCCCGGCCTGGTCGCCCAGGTCGATCCGAGCACCCGGCCGTCCACGCTGCGCGCCGTGGAGTGCCTCTGGCTCAACGGCCTCAGCAGCTCGGCCGCGAGCGTCTTCTTCTCCCTCGCGGGTTACACCCCCGACGCCCGGTCCCGCGCCGACGACCTGGGCATCCCGCTCTTCGTCCTCGACCTCACCGGCACACCGCAGCCGGTCAACTCCCACGCCGAGAAGCTGATCTCCACCACGGGCCGGTGAGCGGCGCGATCCGTGCCCGGCGGGGCCGTCCGGACCGCCGGACCGCCGCCGTTCTCGTACCTCCGTACTGGAGCGGGCGCCGCACAGGCAGCAGGCGCCGTACGGGGATGCGGACCTCATCGTGGCCGGCGGACGTCTGCGCCCAGGGACCCGTGCTACCCCAGCCACACCCCCTCGCGCATGATGACCCGGCCGCGCAGCTCCGGTTCTCCACGCCAGGCGCGCACTGTTCGCGGCGCGACACGCAGGTACACGAAGGGGGCGTCTGCCGTACGTGGATCCCCACCGAACTTACCCGCGAACGCATCCGCGGCGTCCTTCGGCACATCCCTCGCGGAATAGCGCTCCGCCTCCCCCTGCAGCAGCACCACATCGAAGATATCCGCCTAAGCCCACGGACGGACCGCTGCCCGAACGTCCGCCCCGGCACCGCCGAAAGCCTCCGGTCCGGCCGGCGTGCCGGCCGGGGGTTCCAGGCCGCTGATTCCGGCCACCCGCGCGTGACGATCACGCTTCCCGTGGGCAGAACTCCCTTGGGGGGTGGGCGTGATGCCGACGGAGATGTGGTGGTTCCTCGCTGTGGCCTGCGGTCAACTGGCCCTCGCGGCCACTCTTCTGCGAATCCGCAGCCCGCGGCGGGTGGAGCTCTCGCCGCAGGCGCTCGCTCTGCTGCGGGGCGGACCGCGGGCCGCCGTCACCGTCGCGCTCGTCGCCCTGCACCAGCGGGGGGCTGTGGCCGCCGGCCGCAAGGGCACGATTCGCGCCAACGGCGGGCCGGGACGGGCCCCCGACCCGGTCCAGCTGGGCGTGCACCGCTCGCTCCAACGCGCCCTGGACGTCAGGGCGCTGGTCTCCCGGCCCCCGGCGCGCCGGGCCGTCGACGCCCTGCGGACCGAGCTGGGGCGGGACGGGCTGCTGCGCCCGCCGGGGAGGCTGCGGGCCGCGCGGGCCCTGCTCGGCTGCGTACCGCTCACGGTGGCCGGAGGGCTGCTGGCCACCGCGCCGTCCGGTGCGGAACTCGCCCTGTCGCTGGGCCTGGGTGCGGTACCGGTGCTCGCGGCGGCGGCGCTGCTCCTGCTGCCGCCGACGCCACGCGCCACACGCCGGCTCCTCGCCTGTCTGCGCGAGCGGCACCCGCTGCCCGCCCACCGCGCCGACGTCACGGACGGCAAGCTGGTCCAGCTGTACGTCGCTCTCCACGGAGACCCCGCGCTCGCCCTCTTCCTCCCCCGCTTCTCCCGGGACGGCGGCCTGCTCGCCCGCGGTGGCGAAGCCGACCCCGGCAGGCTCTGAGGCCGCGCCATACTCGTCCTATGCGCATCCGGGTGGCCGCACCGGCCGAACTCTTGTTGCTCCAGGACATCGAACGGGCCGCCGGCGAGCCCTTCCGAACCCTCGGTATGGCGGTCATCGCCGACGACGAGCCCCTGCCCCTGGAGGTCCTGGAGGCCTACCGGAGGGACGGCCGCGCCTGGGTGGCGGTGAGCGCGGACGACCGCCCGGTCGGCTATCTGCTGACGGACACCGTCGACGGGGCGGCCCACATCGAGCAGGTCTCGGTGCACCCGGCCGCCGCCCGCCGCGGCATCGGACGCTCACTCATCGAGCACCTGGCCGCGGGTGCGGCACGGCAGGGGCTGACCGCGCTGACGCTGACGACCTTCATCGAGGTCCCGTGGAACGCCCCGTACTACACCCGCCTCGGCTTTCGGGCCCTCGAGGACGCGGACCCCGGCCTCACCGCGGGGCTCCGCGCCATCCAGCGGGCCGAGGCCGCGCACGGCCTGGCCACCTGGCCGCGGGTCTGCATGCGCCGCGAGCTGACCCCCGCCGCACCTCGCCTTCAGCCTTCGGACATCTGAGCGCGGGGGCCGCCCGGCCCCGGGCACCCCCCGCCGTCATCCCGGCCCCGCCCCCTCAACCGGCCCCGCTCCCGTCCCCCGCCCCGTAACGCTGCCGCAGTTCCACCTTCCGTACCTTCCCGCTCACCGTCATCGGGAACTCCGCGAGGATCTCCACCCGGCGCGGGATCTTGTAATGCGCCAGCCGGTCGCGGCAGAAGGACGTGACGTCCTCCACGGTCGGCGGATCCGCCGGGTCGCGGGGGATCACGCAGGCGAGGATCTCCTCGCCGTAGCGGGGGTCGGGGACGCCGACGACCTGGACGTCGGCGATCTTCTCGTGGCCGTGGAGGAACTCCTCGATCTCCCTCGGGTACACGTTCTCGCCACCCCGGATGATCATGTCCTTGATCCGGCCGACGATCTGCACGTATCCGTCCTCGCGCATCACCGCCAGATCGCCGGTGTGCATCCAGCGGCCCGGATCGATCGCCTCGGCGGTCCTCTCCGGCTCGTTCCAGTAGCCGAGCATCACGCTGTAGCCGCGGGTGCACAGCTCGCCGGCCGTCCCGCGCGGCACCGTGACGCCCGTGGCCGGGTCGACGATCTTCACCTCGACATGCGGCATGACCCGGCCCACCGTGCCCGTACGGCGCTCGAGGTCGTCCTCGCGCCGGGTCTGCGTGGAGACGGGCGAGGTCTCGGTCATGCCGTAACAGATCGACACCTCGGCCATGTTCATCTCCGCGACGACCCGCTTCATCACCTCCACCGGGCAGGGCGAGCCCGCCATGATCCCGGTGCGGAGCGTAGAGAGGTCGTACGTGCCGAAGTCGGGCAGGTTCAACTCCGCGATGAACATCGTCGGCACGCCGTACAGCGAGGTGCACCGCTCCTCCTCGACCGCGCGGAGGGTGGCCGCGGGGTCGAAGGACGGGGCCGGGATGACCACGCAGGCGCCGTGCGAGGTGGCGGCGAGATTGCCCATCACCATGCCGAAGCAGTGGTAGAACGGGACCGGGACACAGATCCGGTCCTGCTCGGTGTAGGCGATCATCTCCCCGACGAAATAGCCGTTGTTGAGGATGTTGTGATGGGAGAGGGTAGCTCCCTTGGGGAAGCCGGTCGTGCCCGATGTGTACTGGATGTTGACCGGATCGTCGCAGGAGAGAGCGGCCGGCCGGAGCTCCCCGGCCGTACGCGCGAGCAACGCGTCCCAGGTCGGGTCGGAGAAGTAGACGGTCTCTCGCAACTCCGGGCAACTGCCGCTCACTTGCTCGACCATCGCACGGTAGTCGCTGGTCTTGTGCGCCAGTGACGCGAAGAGCAGCGAGATCCCGGCCTGCCGGAGGACGTACTCCAACTCATGGGCGCGGTAGGCCGGATTGATGTTCACCATGATGGCGCCGATACGGGCGGTCGCGTACTGGACGAGCACCCACTCGGCGCAGTTGACCGCCCAGATCCCCACCCGGTCCCCCTTGGAGACCCCGCTGCCGAGCAGCGCGGCCGCCAACCGTTCGACATCCGCGCCGAATCGGGCGTAGGTCCAGCGGCGTCCGGTCGGCACGTCGACCAGCGCCTCACGGTCGGGCCAGGTGGCGACGGCGCGGTCGAGGTTGGCGCCGATGGTGTCGCCGAGCAGCTCGGTGGTGCCGGTTCCGTGCGCGTACGACAGCGGCGGTTCGCCGCCCGGACTCGCCGCGTCGGACGGACTCAGCTCCCCGGTCCCGGTGCTCATGCGAGATCCCCCTCGCTGTACTCCGTGCCCGCGCCGTCGCCGTTCGCCGTACGCTCGCGCAGCTCGATCCGGCGGATCTTGCCCGAGACCGTCTTCGGCAGCTCGGCGAACTCGATGCGCCGCACCCGCTTGTACGGGGCGAGCACCGCGCGCGAATGGGCGAAGAGCACCTTCGCCGTGTCGGCGTCCGGCTCCCAGCCCTCCGCGAGGACGACGTACGCCTTCGGGACCGCGAGCCGCAGCGGGTCGGGGGCCGGGACGACCGCCGCCTCGGCCACCGCCTCGTGTTCCAGGAGCGCGCTCTCCAGCTCGAAGGGGCTGATCTTGTAGTCGCTGGCCTTGAAGACGTCGTCGCTGCGGCCGATGTACGTGATGTAGCCCTCGGCGTCGCGGGAGCCGATGTCGCCGGTGCGGTAGTAGCCGCCTGCCATCGCCTCGGCCGTGCGCTCGGGGTCGCCGTGGTAACCGGTCATCAGCCCCACCGGATCGGTCGAGAGGTCGAGGCAGATCTCGCCCTCGTCGACGTCCGGCCGCCCGGTCACCGGATCGATCAGAGTGACCCGGTAGCCGGGGCTCGGCCGGCCCATGGAGCCCTCCTTGAGCCGCTGGCCGGGGCTGTTGGAGACCTGCACGGCGGTCTCGGTCTGGCCGAAGCCGTCCCGGATGGTGACGCCCCAGGCCCGGCGTACGGACTCGATGACCTCGGGGTTGAGCGGTTCACCGGCGGCGACGACCTCGCGCGGGGGCTTCTTCAACTGCGTGAGGTCGGCCTGGATCAGCATCCGCCAGACGGTCGGCGGGGCGCAGAAGCTGGTCACGCCGTGCCGCTCCATCTCGGCCATCAGCCGCGCCGGGGCGAAGCGGGTGTAGTTGTGGATGAAGACGGTCGCCTCCGCGTTCCACGGCGCGAAGAGGTTGGACCAGGCGTGCTTGGCCCAGCCGGGCGAGGAGATGTTCAGATGCACGTCGCCGGGCATCAGACCGATCCAGTACATCGTCGCGAGATGGCCGATGGGGTACGAGGTGTGGGTGTGCTCGACCAGCTTGGGCCGGGCGGTGGTTCCGGAGGTGAAGTACAGCATCAGCGGGTCGTCGGCGAGGGTGACGCCGTCCGGCTCGAAGACCTCGGACGTCCCGGGTGTCTCGGGCGTGCCGTACACCTCCTCGTAGCGCAGCCAGCCGATCCGCCCGACAGCGCCGTCCGCACCGACGACGATCCTGGTGTACTCCCCCGGTACCTCGTCGAACTTGCCGGTGTCCTCGGCGCGCACGATCACGTGCCGGGCCCGGCCGCGCTCGACGCGATCGCGCAGGTCGGCGGGGCCGAGGAGCGGCGTCGCCGGGATGACGACCGCGCGCAGCTTCATGGCCGCGAGGGCGGTCTCCCACAACTCGGTCTGGTTGCCGAGCATGACGATGATCCGGTCACCGGCGCGCACCCCTTGGGTGCGCAGCCAGTTGGCGGCCCGGTTGGAGCGGGCGCACATCTCCGCGAAGCTCACCTTCGTCTCGGAGCCGTCCTCCTCGACGATGTGCAGGGCGGTCCTGTCGTTGCCGGCCGCGATGACGTCGAACCATTCGAGCGCCCAGTTGAATCGGTCGGGCCGGGGCCATGCGAAGCCCTCGTACGCCGTCTCGTAGTCCGCGCGGTGCTCCAGCAGGAAGTCGCGGGCGGCCCGGAACCTCTCCGTCGCGCTGGTAGCCGTCATGTGTCCTCCTCGTTGCGGGACCGGTCACGGACATCGTGTAATCAGTGACCCAGGTCTCACTACCCCCGTTCGGGGGTGAAGGAGTGTTCCGTGCCCGAGCAGACGCAAGGCGTGGAGATGCGGGCGGCGCTGCTGCGGCTGCGCCGCGCCACCGGGCTGCAGGTGGTCTTCGGCGGGCTGCTGCACGACGGCCGGCGGCTGAGGATCGCGGAGCTGAACGGGGCCCTGACGCCGGCCCTGCACGGACTCGCGGTCACGACGGGGAGCGGGCTCGGCGGGAAGTGTCTGGCCCTGTCGCGGCCGTGCGCGGTCACGGACTACCCGTCCGCGCGGCACATCACGCACGAGTACGACGGGGCGGTGGCGGCGGAGGGCCTGCGTTCGGTGATCGCGGTGCCCGTCGTCGTACGGCGCACGGTGCGCGGTGTGCTGTACGGGGCGCTGCGCGACGCCCTGCCGATCGGTGAGCGCGTCTTCGACGCGGCCGTGGCGGCGGCCCGGGACGTGGAACAGGCGCTCGCGGTACGCGACGAGGTGCACCGGCTCCTCACCGCCCCCGCCTCGGGGGACGTGGGTCCCGTGGGGCACGCGGGGCCCTCGTGGGAGGAGGTCCGGCAGGCGCACGGAGAGCTGCGGGCGCTGGCCCCCCGGATCGACGACCCGGAGCTGCGCGCGCGGCTGCTCTCGGTGTGCGGGCGCCTGGAGACGGCCTCCGAGGGACCGGGACGGCCGACGGATGTGACGCTGACGCCGCGCGAGACGGATGTGCTGGCGGCGGTGGCGTCGGGCGCGACCAACGCGGTGGCGGCGTCACGGCTGGGGCTGCGCCCGGAGACGGTGAAGGGCTATCTGCGCTCGACGATGCGCAAGCTGGGGGCCCACACCCGGCTGGAGGCGGTGGTGGCGGCCCGCAGGGCCGGACTGCTGCCATAGAGGGCGGGCCGGGGCGGGCGGGGCACCGAGCGGTGATCGCCCTACGCGTCGACGGCACCGAACCGGATCTCGTACGGAAGCCCCTCCCGGGCCATCACCGCGAGCAGCCGTTCCGCCTCCCGGGTCAGCTCCGCGCGCTCGCTCCTGCTCGTACGTCCGAAGGGCTGGACGGTCATCGTCGTGCGGTCCTTGGTCTCCTCCAGGTCCCACAGCCCGGCGACGAGGCCGTCGTACAGGAAGACGCGGTACGCCTGGTTCCCTTTCCACCTGCGGTCCTTGGCGTGGGCGGACAGGAGGCGGGTGCGGTCGGCGTGGGAGAGGAGCAGATTGTCGAACTCCGGCAGGAAGCGCGGCGGAGCCGGCGTGTCCTCGTCGGGGCGCGGGGCGTCGGGCAGGTCGAAGAGCTCGACGCCGTGCTCGTCGCGGAAGGTGAGGAGCTGGGGGCGGAGGCGTTCGAAGGCGTCCCGGAGCCGGGTGAGACCGGACCAGGTCTGCATGTCCTTGACGGAGGCGGGGCCGAAGGCGGCGAGGTAGCGCAGCACGGTGGCGTCGGGGGCGGGGGCCGGCCCGGCGGCGCGGCCGAGCCAGGCGTCGGCGGTGGTCAGGCGCACCTGCCCGCTTCTGCGCCACAGGCCGCGCGGGGTGACCTGGACCAGGGGCAGCAGACAGCGCGCGGCGACGGTGAGGGCCAGGGGATCGGCGTGGGGCCACTCCACCAGGAGCGCCTCGCGGATCTCCTTCGGGGTACGGGGGCGCTCCTCGACGAGCTCGCGGGCGAGGACGGCGAGCCGGTCGAGGTCGACGCCGTCGAGCCCCTTGCGGAAGATCTTGAGCTCGCGGTCGCGAGCCGCCTGGACCAGGGGCCGCAGGGTGAGCACGTCGTCGGCGGTGTGGGTGTGAATGGTGGAGCGCATGGTGACGATCCGGGCGACCTCGCGCGCCTCCATGAGCGCGGAGAGCTCCTCGGGCCGGAATCCTTCGAGCCGGGCCGCGAGCGCGTAGTACGGCGGCTTGGTGTTCTGCGCCTGGAGGCCGAGGAGGTGCGAGACGGCGTCCTCGGCGGACAGCGCGGCGGGTGTCAGCAGCAGCTGCCGCGCGAGCGTGGCGCGGCCCAGCGCACGGGCGGCGAGAACCGGGGCGGTCGTCTTGGAGGCCATGGACGGAACGCTACTCGGGCTTGAGGACTGTTACGGTCCTCAAGAGGGGCGGTGGGTCGCCGGCCGCGACGACATCGCGCCGCCGCGATTCGCCCCGTATATCCTGCCCGAAGACCCTGATCACGCCCCTGATCAACGACCCTGACCGAAGACCCTGGCCGAGACCCCGGCCGGGATCTTGACCGCGAAGGTGGACCCACGATGTCGGAGCGCCGCCCCCGCGCAGCATGGCGGCGTCAGCCGGACCCGCCGGCCGACGCCACGCCGGTGGAGCCCGCCGCGAACGACGCCACGCGGCCGGCCGGCCGGCGGAGCGTGGTGCAGGGCACCTTGTACCGCGACGGGCACCGGGTCTCCTCCCCCGACTCGCTCGCCGAGACCTTCCGTCAGCTGCGCAAGTACCCGGACGGCATGGCCTGGATCGGCCTCCACCGTCCCACCGAGGCCGAACTCCACTCGCTGGCGGCGGAGTTCGATCTGCACGAGCTGGCGATCGAGGACGCGCTGGAGGCCCATCAGCGCCCCAAGCTGGAGCGGTACGGCGACACGCTCTTCGTCGTCCTGCGCGCGGCCCGCTATCTCGACGCGCAGGAGGAGGTGGACTTCGGCGAGCTCCACGTCTTCGTCGGCCAGGACTTCGTGATCACGGTCCGCCACGGCGCCGCCCCGGACCTCTCGGCGGTCCGCCACCGCATGGAGGAGAACCCCGAACTCCTCGCCCTGGGTCCGGAGGCGGTCCTGTACGCGATCCTCGACGCGGTCGTGGACGGTTACGCCCCGGTGGTGGCGGGAGTCCAGAACGACATCGACGAGATCGAGACCGAGGTCTTCGGCGGCGACCCCGCCGTCTCGCGTCGCATCTACGAACTCTCCCGCGAAATGGTCGAGTTCCAGCGCGCCACCCGCCCTCTGGTCGGCATGTTGCACGGCCTGATGGCCGGCTTCGCGAAGTACGGCACGGACGAGGAACTCCAGCGCTACCTCCGCGACGTGGCCGACCACGTCACCCACACCAGCGAACGCGTGGACGGCTTCCGCCAGGCCCTGACGGAGATCCTTACGGTGAACGCGACGCTGGTCACCCAACAACAGAACGCGGAGATGCGCGCCTTGGCGGAGGCCGGCTTCGCACAGAACGAGGAGATCAAGAAGATCTCCTCGTGGGCGGCAATCCTCTTCGCACCCACACTGGTCGGAACCATCTACGGCATGAACTTCGACACCATGCCTGAGCTGAACTGGACGTTCGGTTATCCGTTCGCAATTCTGCTGATGGCAGCGGTGTGCACGAGCCTCTACTTCATCTTCAAGAGGCGGGACTGGCTGTAGGCGCTGGGGAGTGGGCCATCGCCCTCCTCATCTGCCGTGCTCAACGTGAAGTGAGTCAGCTGGTGAGCTGGTAGAGGCTTCTTCCTGCCACCCACATTCCTAGGAGGAGACAGAGGACGACGAGGGCCTGTTCCTGGTGTCGTTGGAGCCAGGTGCTCAGCTTCGTCAGCGCCAGGTGCGCCGGCTGGGGCGCGAAGACGAGGGACACTTCCATGGCCAGAAGGCTGAAGGTGGCCAGGATGCAGAAGCCGAGCAGGGCCAGGAAGGACTCCGTACGGGAGAGGTCGGCCTGGACGACGGTTGCCGCGGCGGCGCCGACCATGCCCCAGGGCTGCAGAAGCACAGCGACGACCGCGGAGGACCAGATCGAGCTGCGGTACATCCGGGAAGTACGTGTGGTGGGGGAATCGGGCGCCGAGGGGCCTGAGGAGTCGCGGGCGGTGCCGCGAAGGCGACGCCGGTGGAGGCCGTAGACGACCAGGGCGATCCCGAAGGCCAGCTTGGCGGCCAGTGCGGCTGTCGAGGGGGGTGACTTGGGCGGGGGCGGCTGTCCGCCGGTCAGGGCCAGGACGATGGTGATCACAGCGACGAGGCAGGCGAGCCAGGCAAGGACGAAGGCCAGTCCGTTCCACACACCCCGGGGCGCGGAGACCGCCATGACGAAGGCCATGATCGGCAGCGGATAGAGCGTGATGCCCAGGCCGATGAGGATCAGGTCAAGCGTCATGACCCCACCCGGCCATCCCGATCGGCCCTTCGCCGGACCGGTCGGCGAACCGGTGTGCGGCAGCTGTCGGTTCCGGATGCCGGCTGCTGCGGAGCGCGTCGGGGGGCGCGCTTGCCCCCCGCGACGCTCTTCTCAGGCAGCGCGTTCACGGTAAGCGGTCGCTTCATGGCCCAGGCTTTTCCCGACCGGTCGGCTTGTGTCCGGTGGTCTGCGTGTCCGGTCGGTCGGTGTCCGACGGGTCGGTTCTCCTTCTCGGGGAAGCCCGCGACGGCTGATCGTGCGGTGCTCTTCTTGGAGCGGCCCATCGCTCACCTCTACCTTCCGCGGCGGGAGCCGGAGGAGCCGTTGCTGCTGCGTACCGGGGGTCAGTCGTCATGGGTCATGGCGTCGATGGCGACGGCAGCGGCAAGGACGGTCGTGGGGTCGGCCGCGGGACCGATGTCCAGGCCATAGGTGTCACGGACGCGGAACCATCGCTTGGAGACTTCGGCGATCTTGTAGCCGTCGCGTTCGATCGCGTATTCGTGGTCCACGATGTTGCCCTGGACGGTGAGTTCCTCCCCGTTCTCGGGCTTGATGACCCAGCGGTCGCGCAAGGGACTGACGAGCGCCTTCTTGACAAGGGCGACGCGGCGACCGTCGGCGTCCTCGATCGCCATCGAGTCCTTGATTCGCAGAGGGCGGCTCTGGACGGTGGCGACGTTCCGTCCGTAGCGGTCTTCGATCTTGTACGTGCGGCGGGCGCGCAGGACCTTGCCGTTGACCTTGTACAGGTGGTCGCCCGCCTCGTTGTCGATCCAATAGTCGTTCCCGAACGAAACCGCCTTCTCCCGCATGCGGTAGCGGGTGACGCCCTCCCCGCGATCGAAAGCCTGGTTCGCACGACGGCGGTCCTTGCGTTCCTCGAACATCGCTCCATCCCCTTCTCCTGGTCGCCGACTCTTGTGACCGGCCTCGCCCGCTCGCGACTCGACGGATCACACGGTCGCGACCGCCGACCGTCCTCGAGAGGACCGGGGACGCCGTTCCCCTTCCGGGTGTGGCGCCCGCCCATGCGATCAGGCGAGCAATTTGTCCTTCGCCTTCTGGAACTCGGCCTCGGTGATCACCCCGCCGGCTCGCAGGTCGGCGAGCTTGACCAGCACTTCCGCATGGCTGTCGGCATCGCCGCTGCCCTGTGTGGCGGCGGCGTCCTTGATGTAGGCCTTGAACGCCGCGTCGGCTGCTTGGGCCTGCTCAACGTCACGCGAAGCCATGCTCTTGCCGCGGGCGATGAGGTAGATGAGGACGCCGAGAAAGGGGAGCACGATGATGAAGACAGTCCAGCCGGCCTTTCCCCAGCCGCCCAGGTCGTGGCTGCGGAAGACATCTGTGACGATCTTGAAGAGCAGGAAGAACCAGACGACGAAGAGGAAGAGTTCCAGCATCGTCAAGAAGAGGTTGAGCAGTGGGTAGTCGTCCATGGCGCTCCCTGCCGCGGCGACTGCCGGGGAGCGGCGGTCACGCGGCGATACGCGTCACCCTGAAATAGGCGGCGTTCATATCTGTCTTACCACCGCACTTCACCCAGTGCCTGTCGTGGCTGCCTCACCGGGCCCACGGGCCGCCTCGCACCGACCGTCGCATCCCCGGCCCATGCCCGTGCACCACCGACTGGACAACGCGGGCACCACGCAGTCGCGGCCTGCCGGCCCGGGGCGGATCCGGACACCCAAGCCTCGGTCGAGCCGTCGCGAGTCGACTGGTCACCCTGTGTTGCCGTAGCCACGCCCCCATGCAAGGATCCGACAATGGGGGAATTTTGGAGGAGATAATGTCAAATGCCCTGCGGGTCAACGTCGACAACTTCGTACGTGCTGAGACCGACAGGATGTTCAACGACCTCCAGCGGGCAGCCGGCGGCGTGAACAACTGGTCTCACAACCGCACCCCCACCCCCATCGATCAGCAGCCCGTCATCCGGATGAACCGGGACACGCTCTACAGCTTCGCGGTCGTCGACATCAGCCGCGGTGCGACGCTGAGCATCCCCGACCCCGGCGATCGCTACATCTCGGTGATGGTCGTCAATCAGGATCACTACATCAACCGCATCTTCCGCGAGCCCGGTGTCTACGAGCTGACCGTGGAGGAGTTCGATACCCCCTTCGTAGTCGTCGCCCTGCGCGTACTCGTCGACCCTGCCGATTCCGACGACTTGGCCGCAGTCGGCGAGCTGCAGGACGGGTTCGGACTCACGGCCGTGTCGGACCACCCGTTCGAACCGGCCGACTACGACGAGGAGAGCCTCACCGCCACCCGCCAGGCCCTGCTCGAACTCGCCAAGGGCCTCAGTGGAGTGGAACGCGCCTTCGGCACGCGCGACGCCGTGGACCCCGTACGCCATCTCGTCGGAACGGCGGCCGGGTGGGGCGGGCTGCCGGAGACGGAGGCGTCTTACATCACCGTCAACCCGGGCTTGCCCGTCGGTGAGTACGAACTGACGGTCCGTGACGTTCCCGTGGATGCCTTCTGGTCGATCTCGCTGTACAACGCGGACGGATTCTTCGAGGCCAACGACCGGGATGCTTACAGCGTCAACAGCGTCACCGGGGTGCCCAATGACGACGGTTCGATCACCGTCCGTTTCGGAGGCTGCGCAGACGGCCGGGCCAACTGCCTGCCCATCATGGAGGGCTGGAACTACCTGGTTCGGCTCTACCGCCCCCACCAGGCAATTCTCGACGGCTCCTGGACCTTCCCCACCATCGACGCGGGTTCATGACGTCGGTGACCGGTGCCGGCATGCGTACTCCGCCTGCCGTGCGGTCCGGCTGACGGCCTTCGGCTTCGGCGCTGCTGCTGCTCCTGCTCCTGCTCCTGCTCCTGCTGCTACTGCTACTGCTACTGCTACTGCTACTGCTACAGCCCGACGCGCCCCGCGGGGATGCCGGGTTCACCGTGTGGTGGGGAGGTCTCAGCTCGCTTCCCGCCCGGTTCCGGTCACGGTCTTTCGCTCCACACCGCAGGGAAGCGTTCGGCGAGCTCGCTTTCGACCCAGGCAAGGCGGCGGGTCAGTGTCTCGTCGGGAAACGTGTGGCAGTCGCGCAAGTGCCGGAGCAGACCTCGCAGGCGAAGGAGTACGGCCGGTGAGTTCGCCGCGGCGATGACGTCGTCGAGACTGGTGCGCAGGAAGGCCTCCCCGTCGGGGAGCCGCATCAGCACCCGCACCACCCCGTCCTGGGCGGTGATCCGCAGCCAACCCGCGGTCGCCCGTCCCGGCCCCGGCCCGCTGAGCAGGTCCTGGAGGCAGTCCAGTGCGTGGACGGCGGAGGCAGGGTCGTTCACCGCCGGAGAAAGCGCCCTCAGCGCGATATCGGCCAGCAGCTGGAAGGCGAGCAACGGATCCTGCTCGAAGGTCCGCTCGACTCCGGTGACAAGAGCGTCCAGGACGGCCGGCGGCGACAGCTGCCCGCCGTGCACGTCGGCGACCCTCATGCCGCGGTGCAGAGTGGTGCCCGGAATCGTGTGCAGGACGATGACCGCATTCGCCTCATGGGCGGCTTTCAGCAGCCTCTCTCCGTCGACTTGCTGCAGCAAGGCCATGGGCTCGGGCCAGGTGACGGTAGAGGTGAGCGGGGGCAGCGCGGTCGCTGTCGGGGATGGACCGCCCGCGTGCTCCGGGGGGCAGAGCGGTTCAAGATTGGCGCGGCCCCGCGCGGTGACCTCGTGGAGAACCGGCGCGATCTGGATGGATGCGAAGGCTTGCAGCTGCAGGTTCCGCAGCAGGGTCAGCAGGATGAGCAACAGGATTCCGGCGAGCACCGGTACCGACACCGACACGCTGGGACGGGTGCCGATGGTGAGGGCGGCGGTGACGCAGAAGACGGCCAGAGCGATGGCGAAGGCGAAGGTCCGCCAGACGATCGGTTCCTGGCGGAAGATGGTCAGGCGTGGGGTGAAGGTGGTATGGGCCCACTGCACCACCAGGAAGAGCAGCGAGAAGATGATGCCGCTCACGCCCAGAACACCGAAGCCCAGCCCCAGCAGCATGTCCGTGACCTGGCGTGCTGCCAGCTGCGGGCCGACGGAGACCCTCGGCAGTGCCAGGCCCAGTCCCAGTCCGATGAGGGTGAACAGCAGCTGGGTGCGTCCGGCGTGCAGACGGCTGGTGCGCCGCCAGGGACCTGCGGGCGTCATCAGGTTCGGTGCGATCGACGCCCGCGCACGGCGAAGGGGCCCAGTGCCGCTTCCCGCGCGCCCGACTCAACAGCGACCGCGATCCGCGCTCCGCCCTCTACGGCCAGGGACACGACCGTGACGCTCTTACCCAGCCGTTTCACCTCACCAGGCTCGGCCGTACGCGCAGGACCCGCGACCTCATCGACCAGGACGAACTCGCTGCGGAAGAGAAAGGGGGCCTTCTCCCAGACAAGGACGTCGCGCACCCAGCGGCCGTATCCCCGCCGCCACTTCCCACCCAGCCCCGGCACTTGGCCCTCGTCCACCCGGATCGCGCCTTTGAAAGCCCCTGGCCGGTGGCTGACCCAGCGTCGACGTGCCAGCACGGCGGCCAGCAGGGCGACGACCACGATCAGATCCACACCCAGGACGGCGAGCAGCGCGATCAGCATGGTTTCAATTATCCCGCCGTACCAGTCATACCGCCTGACCGAACAGTCCAGCCGAGATGCGCACAGGGCCGCCCGCTGGTGGAATGGGACACAGGCGCGATGCACGAAGGTGCCGCCACCGCACCGTTCCACATTTCATGCCGGGAACGACGGCTCGGGGTGGACGACTCTCCGGAGCTCAGCGTCCGGCTACTGGGCCCGACTCGATGAGGAGCCGACGTGAGCAGCGAAGCCATCGACACCGGCGAGACGGGACCGATCGACTACCTCGTCATCGAGTTCCCCCAGAGCCGCATGACCGGTGAGGGGCTGCCTCTCCTGGTCGACCTCGTCGACCGGGGCGTCATCCGCATTCTGGACTTGCTGTTCGTGCGGAAGGAACCGGACGGGTCGGTCGTCGGTGTGGAACTCGCCGAGCTGACCGGCGATGGCGGGCTCGACCTCACCGTCTTCGACGGCGTCTCCTCAGGGCTGCTCGGCCAGGCTGAGATCGACGATGTGAGCGGCGTCCTGGAAAAAGGCAGTTCCGCGGGCATCCTCGTGTACGAGAACGTGTGGGCGGCGCCGCTCGCCGCGGCACTGCGGCGCGGCGGAGGCCGACTCGTCGCGAGCGGCCGCATCCCCGTACAGGAGATCATGGCCGCGCTCGATGCCGCTGAGACCACGGCCTGAACCCCGCCCCAAGTCCAGTTCAGCCCAACCGAGGAGAACCGTCATGCCAGGCCTGCTCCGCGGAATCGCCCGAACTGCCGTGGTCTCGGGAACCGCCACTGCCGTCTCCAACCGGGTCTCGCGCCGCCAGGCCGGCCGCTGGGCCGCGCAGGAAACACCAACGGCGCCGCCGCAACCACCGGCCTACCAGGACGCTCCCCCTCAAGCCGCCCCGGCGGCTCCCCCGGCCGACGACATGGGCAGCAAAATCACCCAGCTCAAGGACCTCGGCCTTCTCAAAGAGCAGGGTGTCCTGACCGAGGCTGAGTTCGAAGCGCAGAAGGCGCTGATCCTCGGCACCTGAGCACACTCCGTGTGGTCCCGGGCTCCGTGTGGTCCCGGGCTCCGTGTGGTCCCGGGACGATCTCAGGTGTTTCCTGTCTGCGGTGGTGCCGCGTGCCGCGGGTCGGCGAGAGTGTTCTCCCGCAGGCTGGTCGGGTCAGTACGCAGCCTTCCGGCGAACCAGTCGCCGTAGCGGTTTCCCAGGAACGGGGCCGACGCACCGTGCAGGCAGACACTCAGCCCCACGGTCACCGCGATGACACCGCTCAACAGGGGCGACCCCGGCATCCCCTCCTCCAGGGCGAGCAGTCCGAACACCAGCGACGCCAGCCCCCGTGGCCCGAACCAGCCCATGTAGGCGAGAGAGGCCGGGCGCAGCCCGGTGCCGATCAGCGCGAGCGCAACGGGCAACATCCTGACGACGGTCAGGCTGATCAGCGCGTAGGCGACCATACGCCAGGTGAGGTTCGCGAGCACCGGTCCCAGGATCACCGCGCCGAAGACGAGAAAGCTCAGCGAGGCGAGGAGGAGGCCGAGCCGTTCGCTGAACTCCGTACTGCGTGCGGGATCGGGGCTGTCGGCTCGAGGTCGCCGTCCCGACGGTGCCCGGCGCATCCGGTGACCGAAGGCAAGACCCGCGGCCCAGGCGCCGATGAAGCCGCTGCCCTGGGCCGCCACACACAGCACGTAGGCGATCGCCGCGACGGCGAGCGTCGTGTACGGCCACCATGTGGGGCTGCTCCAGCCCCGCAGTGCCGACCAACGCAGCACGTGTGCCCCGCCCCACCCGGCGGCGATGCCCAGCGCGCCGCTGAGCAGCAGGGCACGCAGGAACGTCTCGCCGACGCCTGCGTGCGCATGGCTTCCGCCGCCGGCCGCCAGGGCCAGGAGGAAGAAGGGCAAGGCCAAGCCGTCGTTCAGTCCGGACTCCACGGACAGGCCGTGACGGATCAGCGGCGGGACTCGCTTGTTGGAGACCGCCTGCTGCCCGAGCGCGGCATCCGTCGGCGCGAGGACGATGGCAACCAGAGCCAGTTCCCACACGCCCAGGCCGGGGAGGAGGGGCCATGCCAGCAGCCATCCCAGCACGATCGTGGCGGGCAACCCCACGGCCAGCAGCCGCAGGGCCAGGAAGCCCTCCCGGCGCAGGGCCCCGACCCGGATCGAAGCGGCGTCCGTGAACAGCATCAACACCAGCGCGCTCTCGAAAAGCGCCCGAGTGAGCTCCGGATCCCGCTCCCGGTTCAGCAGGTCGAGGCCCAGCGGACCGATCGCCAGACCGCATACGACGAACACGAGCGGTCCGGAGACCACCGTGGTCGCGAGCCGCCGGGAGAACACCCCGTACCCGGCGATCGCGCCCGCCGCCACCACCACCGCCCACTGGCTCATCCGCACTCCTCGCCGCGAGCGGCACTCCCCGCGCGTTCCGGACCGTCAGGGATCTGCGTCGCGAGACGCACGCCCCGGCGCGACCCTCTGGAGCGAATGACCGGCTTGCCGCCGCCAGCCTGACGCTCTCCCCGTGCGCTGCGGAGCACCGTCGGCAGCCCGATCCGGTCGGTCAGTCCTCCGGTGGGCGGGGAGCCGTGCACAGCGCCCAGATGACCAGCACGTCGACCGCAATGAGCGCCAGCGCCCACAGCGGATGGTAGGGCAGCCACATGAAGTTCGCGATCACCAGCAAGGAGGCCAGCGCGACACCGACGATCCGCGCCCAAGTGGAACCCTTCAGCAACGCGACCCCGGCCAGCAAGGTGATGAGGCCCAGGATGAGATGAATCCAGCCCCATCCGGTGAGATCGAGCTGAAAGACGTAATCACGGGTGTTGACGAAGACCTCGTCATTGGCGATCGCGGCGATGCCTTGAAGGATGGCCATGATCCCGCCGAGGATCATCAGTACCGAGGCGAGCACCATCGTCCCCGCGGCGAATGCCCGCCCGCCCCCCAAATCACTTGCCGACCGGTTCTGAGAGGTCCGACCCCACTGATCGGTCATGGCGTGCTCCTTCGATGAACGCCCGCCGGACGAGCAGGCACTATCTCCAATGTCCGCGCCCCGGCCACGGGCCGCATCTCAAGACGAGGCCCACACCGCCGCCCTCCGCTCGAGCGCGCCGGTCCCCACCTCACAACCTCCCAGAACGCAGTTGCCCTCATAGGGCGAGAATCGTCGTGACGTCGAGGCGGTCCGCTCAGCTCGGCCACGGCCCTGTCCTCGACCTGGCATGGACGGCAGTGACGCCCGGCTCGGCGGCCGGCGAAAGGTTCACGGCGTGGTCGTGGCCGGATGGAGCATCTGTCCGGCAGCGAGCTTGCGGTAGGTAGGACTGCTGTCGAGCAGTTCCCTGTGGCGTTCGCCGGCCGAGAGGGTGCCACCGCGAGGGCCGAGCATTCCCGACAGGCCGCCCGGCAGCCTTCGCGCGACTCCCTCCCGGCGGGCGAGCTCGGCGACGCGCCGTACTTCGGCGTCGGTGGCGCCGGGCGCGGGTTGTCGCGCAGCGTGCCGTGGACGACGTGGGTGCCCTGGTCGACGACGGCGATGCGTTCGCGGCAGGTGGTGCGTTCGCGGCAGGTGGTGCGACTCAGTTCGGTGGCGGGCAGGCCGTCGAAGAGCAGACGTCCGGAGTCCGGTCCGTAGAACCTGGCGAGGCTCCAGAACGAAACGGCCCACCGCGCCCGTCGCCGCCTCGGTGACGAAGAGCACGGCGAGGACCAGCAGGAGTGGCCACAGCACCTGTCCGCGGCCACTCGCGTCGACGGTCTGCTCGGCGACGAGCGGCTGGGCGAGACCCAGAGCCAGAGCCGAGCCGAGCCGAGCCGAGCCGACCAGCGTGAGCACGGCGACGACGACGGAGGCACAGTGTCCGGCGGTCAACCGGTACATGTTCGCGACCGCGGCTCGGGTGGAGCGGTCGCCGCCCGCCTCCGCCTCCGCCTGCGCCTGATCCAGGACCGGTGATCATCAACCCGATCGGCTCTGGGGGCCGACTGTGATCAGCCGCGTGAAGTAGTCGTCGGGTACGCCCTCGTCGACGGGCCGGCCGTCCGCCTCGATCCAGGCATGCGCGGTGAACGGTGGCACCACGCGCACCCCGGTGCACCAGGTCGGCCAGGTCCCCGACAGCCGGCACAGCAGCGCGGCTCCCAGCGATCGGGGCAGGCAGCCCTTGGGGCCGGCGCAGCGCAGGCTCACCGCGCACATCGCACCCCGGGCGTTCGCGGCCTGCGCGGTGGTGGCGGGGGCGGCACCGCGCCGCGCGAAGCCGAGCACGGCACGGATCCGCCGGGGCGGCAGGAGGGAGAGCGCGAGCGCGGGGAGCAGGACGAGACGGGCGGCGAGGCGCCGCGCGAAGGGGACTCCGGTGGGCCTCTCCAGGGCGCTGGGGGTCGTCATTCGGCCAGCCCCGAGACCCGCAGCTGCTGTACGAGGGCCTCGACGTCCCGGCTCGCCTGGGCGAGGTCGATCTCGAACTCGCCGGTGAGCGCGGCGACCGCGTCCGCTTCGTCACCGCCCGCCATGAGCGTCTTGACCACCAGGGAGCCGCTGGGGTTCAACTCCCAGTACTCCCCGGTGCGTTCGTCCAGTAGGACCGTGCCGTAGTCGGTGTCCGCCGTGGAGACGTCGGCGCCGAACCGCAGTGCCATGGTGTGCGTACCTTTCGCGTGGTGGAGTTCAGGGGCCGTTCGAGGTACCGGTGCCGGCTGTGGCCTTCGGGGTCCGGGAGAGGCCACGCAGCCACACTTCGGCGGCGATGGTCGAGTAGAGGATCGCCTCGCGCAGTTCGGGTGTGGCCGGCCGCTGGGCGAGGCGGCGCAGAGCCTTCCCGTCGACCAGACCCAGCTGTTCCAGCCGCGAGTCCTCCCACAGCGCCAGCAGATCGGCGCGGTGTTCCCGAAGCCCGTTGGAGGCGTCCATGGAGGCGGCGGCCTTGTTGGTGCGCCGCAGGCAGGTCTCGGGAACGATCCCGCTCATGGCTGCGGTCAGGAGGGGCTTGTACTGCCAAGGTGTGACGCGCTCGCTCGGGCGGACCGCGAGGCACGCCTCGATGACGCGATCGTCGAGGAACGGCGAGGCCATCGGCACGCCGGCCCGGGCCGCCATCCGGTCCCACTGGCGGATGATGCGGGTGCAGGAGCGGATCTGGTCCAGATCGGCGTGCAGGCCACGGTCCGGGTGGAGCGGGACGGCGTACTCGGCCGCCTCGCGCAGCGCTCGCCGGGCAATCCGCTCGGCGTCCGGAGTGACCCAGTCGAAGAGCCGGGGCGGCATGCCCCAGCCGAGGCTGGTGCTGACGGTCGCGGGCACCGGGGCGCGCAGGTGGCCGCTCGAGTCGGCGAGCCACGTCCCGTACGGCCGGGAGTCGGCCAGCGCGCGTACCGTGCCGCCCAGTGGCCACTGCCACAGGGCTCGGAAGCCGCGCAACTGCCGCAGGGCGAACAGGGGGCGAGTGCGTGCCAGCCGGTGGTAGTACGCCTCGGAGCACCAGGCCACATGGTCGCCGCCGATGCCCGTCAGGTGAAGCCGGCTGCCCCGCTCGGCCATGCCCGGCAGATGATGCAGGACGCGCGAGCGGTCCATGACGCCGATGGTCGGTTCGTCCAGCAGATCATCGATGGTCAGCAGATCGCTGTAGACCAGCGGGGAGGCGTCGGCGTCCCAGACGACGTGCTCGACCTCCGGCATCGAGCGCGCGGCCTGTTCGGCCCAGTACAGATCGGTGTCGGCGGGATCGCGCCCCGGCCAGGTGCTCGCCACCACCCGGGCCGGTGAGCGGTCCGCGAGGAAGCAGATGGAGGTGGAATCCAGGCCGCCGGACAAGTCGCAGCTGACGACGCCGCCCTGTCTCGTACGGGCGTCGACCGCCGCGACCAGCGCTTCCCGGACGGCGGGCGCGCCGTCGGCCAGCGTCCGTACGGGCTCGGGCGGTGTCCACCAGCGCGAGTGACGCACGGTCCGGCCGTCGGCGGCGACGATCAGCGCCTCCTGCGGCGGTACGGCGGTGACGCCCTGCCACATGGGCGCCTCGGCGAGCGGATGGGGCACCGGCCACAGCAGCCGGACCGCGACTTGCTCCGAGTCCGGTTCGGCGCCGAGCGCGGCGGCGAGTACGTCGGCGCGACTGGCGGCCACCCGCAGACCACCGACGGAGGCATGGAACACCAGCCGGAGCCCGGACGCGGTGCCCTGCACCCTGAGCTGTCCGTCGAGCGCGCCGACGAGATGGAAGCTCCCGGGAAGAGTACGAGCCAGCCCGTCGAGCTCGGCAAGGTCAGCCAACCGCCCGGCACGGCGCTCGAGTTCGGCGGCGTCGACGGGACAGCAGCCGATGACGGCGAGGGCCGCGTGGCCGGCGCGCGCGGTCACGATGTCCTGGTCGTGCCACTGCCCCACCAGCCAGGGCCGGCCCGAGGCGTACTTCAGGACGCGCGTTC
Source organism: Streptomyces sp. NPDC006551 (assembly GCF_040611675.1). Lineage (NCBI taxonomy): Bacteria > Bacillati > Actinomycetota > Actinomycetes > Kitasatosporales > Streptomycetaceae > Streptomyces > Streptomyces sp. NPDC006551. The sequence continues at coordinate 26,489 of NZ_JBEXOT010000026.1, read as the reverse complement.
CGGGGCGGGAGAAGGAGCGGGCCGCGGCGGCCGCCTCCTCGCGGTCGGTGAAGACCGCGAAGTGCGCGTCGCCGGGGCCCGTTCCCGCACTCTCGTGCAGTTCAGTCATGACGTCGAGTCAGAACCGTCGGTCGTCAGTTCTTGCTCAGGATCAGCCGGTCGTTGCCGGAGCTCTGCAGGAGCCCGGTCTTCTTCCGGAACGTCCCGAGCTTGGCGAGCGTCGGCGCTTCGTATGCCTTCTTCATGACTCTCCTCAGGTGCGGGTGTCACGACCGCCTCCCAGCCGCTTGCCCCGGGACTCATCGGGAGCCCGGGGCGAGGAAGCGGTGCACTCAATAGCTATGCGCATGAGGGCAAGCCGCAACAAGACCACCCAGAAAAGTCGGACTATACGCACATTCCGAATGTGGCCGGATTCGCCCCTGGAGCAACGGCATGGACGGTCAGACGCAAGGCTTTCGGCGTGGGGCATGGCACACGAGCATGAAAAGCGTTCTGACCTGTGTATCGAGTGGTGTGCAGCGCGCTTGACGACGTGCGTACGCCGATGGCAGTGCGACGGAGCCACCGGGGCGCACAACGGCCCCGCCGCCGCACATCCTCGCCGCCGCTCCCCATATCCGAATGGCTGGATACCGCTGCCTTACAGACGGTGGGAACCTAGACAGTCAGATCACGCGGCTGTCTGTGGATCTGGGCGTCCCAGCACGTCGGCGAGGGGAGTACCGGTTCGCGCCGCTGCGACTCGACGCAGCGTCCACACCCTCCTGACCTGCGTGTCATCAGGATGGAAGAGGTTCAGTGCTCACAGAGGGAGAATTCTCGTTCGTAGAGCTGCTCGTTGTGTTCGTCGACGAAGAACTTGCGTTCCTGCATGAGTTGTTCGCGGTAGTTCTTGGCCTGTTCAAGCGTCATGGTCGAGGTGTCCGACCATGGTTGTTGCGGTGGCACATCGGATGTCGAGACGATCTTTTCCGACGGGTCGACGAGAAAGAACGCGAGAATTTTGCGAGATCCGGGGCGGGTAGGGTCCGCGAGGCGGAATGAGCCGACACGGTGTTGCAGGATGTTCGGGAACGCCAGGCAGCGGCCCGCTGGGGTCGATGTCGATCCCAGCATCTGGTTCAGTGCGTCTTCGTTCTCCAGGCCGTAGACCTCACGCAGGCCGTTGTCGTCGTTCTGTTCGTAGTCCGGGTCGTCGAGCGCCGCCCGGAAACTCAGCCGGCTTTCGGTGATGTTCTCGCTGTCCCAGTAGTAGATCCCGGTCGAGACGATCCGCTCGTTCAGCATCCCCTCGACGTGCCAGGAACCGCCGGCGTACTCGGGCTTGTCCGGGGTGAGATGAATGGAGGCGAGCTTCACGATGACCTGGAGACGGCGGCCGCGCAGGTCGACCCGGGCGGATTCATCGGGCAACTCGGGCGGGGTGAAGACCGGGGCGTCCGGGACGGCCGGACGGCGGTTCTCCCACCAGTCGTCCTGGGCCTGTTCCCATGCGCGAAGGGCTTCCTTGTAGGCACCGTCATCACCGTAGGACGACTTGTCCGGATACTCCGGCTCCGAGTCGTACCACCCGTAAGGATCGGCCTCGATCCGCAGGGGCCGCGGATGGCGCAGATCGGTGAGCACGTTCTCCAGCAGCGGGCGGAAGCGCGCGAACAAGTCCGGCAGGACCGAGGCCAGTTCGCGATGATTGTCGGGGTGGACGTTGTTGACGTACGAACGGAAGGTGACATCGCCGTCGTCACTGACGTCGACGTCCGTGGGGAGCCACTGGAATTTTTCCGAGAACTCGTACTTCGAGTAGCGGTCCGTCGGGTTCTGCCAAGCCCTCTCGGGCGCACCGCTCACCTCTCTCACCAGGCAGAACAGTGAGGGATGAACCAGATCCAGTACCTGGCCGTCGGATCCGGGATGCCAGTCCTGTTCCGCTTCGGGAACCTGCTCCAGAACCCGAACCGCCTCACGCAGCCGGGATCTGAGCTCGTCGTCGACCAGTGTGTCCGACTGCCACACCCCGTCGACAGCGGACACCTCGACGCCGGTTCGTCCGTCCCGCAGCGCGGCGTAATGCCGGAGTTCGGCAAGCACGTAACGAACCTGCGCTTCGGTGAGGCCTTGGGCGACCGCTTCTCGCGTCCACCTGGCGACGATGCCGGCATCGTTCATCTTGTCGAACCACCCGGGCTTCGCCCGAATGTGCGCGCTGCACCGCATCATCTGAAGTTCCCGCAGCGTCCGGGGTGTCGCGAACGATATGGAACGGGAAGCTTGAAAGGGCATCGGGAAAGCAGCCAGGCCGGTCAAATCTCTTGGTCCCTACAGTCGGTGTGCGGTGGCGGGAAGGATACTTCAGCGGACTGACACCGCCGCTGTGGTCCCTGTCATCGCTGGTCCGGGAGCCAGGGCTTCGACGTCGTCGCGTGATGTCCGGTTCGCGCCCCGGCACCCGGTCTTCCTCCTCCTCCGCGGTGGCGGCTCGGGCGGAGCAGGAGTCGACAAACCTCACGCTCTGCGGCGAGCAGGAGCGGGGCAGAGAGCGAAGACCGCCCCCTGCCCCGCCATGCGTGATGTTCAGCCTTGGGGAACTGCGTCCAGAACTCGCTGGGGAACTACCCATACGGTTCCGGCCGGATCAGTGAACTCGACCCTCTTGCCGTCGAGCATCCGCCAGACCGTCGGCGAGTCAGGTGACTTGAGGAGGGTCCCGTTGGACATCTGAGTGGGAAGCGAGTCCCACACCCGGTCGGGGATGGTCCACATCGGCTTGTCCCCAAACCCGCAGGCGACCAGCTCGTCCATCGACATGAACGGCACCTTCGCCCCACCGACGACGCCGGCCTGCGAGCTGCTACTGGCCTTCTTCACCCGCGTACCGTCCGCGATCTGGTCCGGGAGGGAATCCCACACCCGATCAGGAATGGTCCACATCGGCTTGTCCCCAAACCCGGAGGCCACCAGCTCATCCATCGACATGAACGGCACGTTCGCCCCACCGACGACGCCGGCCTGCGAGCTGCTACTGGCCTTCTTCACCCGCGTACCGTCCGCGATCTGGTCCGGGAGGGAATCCCACACCCGATCAGGAATGGTCCACATCGGCTTGTCCCCAAACCCGGAGGCCACCAGCTCGTCCATCGACATGAACGGCACCTTCGCCCCACCGACGACGCCGGCCTGCGAGCTGCTACTGGCCTTCTTCACCCGCGTACCGTCCGCGATCGTGGTCGTCATCCCGTCCCATACACGGACCGGAACGACCTGGCGAGCCTTGGTGCCGTAACCGGCGTCGTTGCGTTCGGCTTCCGTGTGGAAGTCGACCCTGGCACCACCGACGACCGCGGCCTCCGACGACCACCCGCTCTTCGCGATGCGCGTGCCGTCCGCGATCCTCGTCGTCATCGCGTCCCACACACGGACCGGAATGACCTGGAGCATCACGGCGCCGTAACCGGCGTCGTTGCGTTCGGCTTCCGTGTGGAAGTCGACCCTGGCACCACCGACCACCGCGGCCTCCGACGACCACCCGCTCTTCTTGATACGGGTGCCGTCCGCGATCCTCGTCGTCATCGCTTCCCACACCCGGTCGGGGATGGTCCACATCGGCTTGTCCCCGAAACCGGAAGCAACCAGCTCGTCCATCGATACGAAAGGCACCTTCGCCCCACCGACGATGCCGGCCTGCGAGGTGGTGCCGGCCTTCTTCACCCGAGTGCCGTCCCCGATCCGGTCAGGAATCAGGCTGAACGCCCGTCCGGGGAGCGGGCGGACCTTCGACCCCCAGTCGGTGCCGAAGCCGGAGTCGACGACCTCCTGCGGCGAGGCGAAGTTGACCCGCGCACCGCCGATGATCGCAGCGACGGGCGTGCTTCCGCCTGTGCCCTGGATCAGCGTGCCGTCGTCGGGCACGTCGGCACGGATCATGTTGAACGCGCGCGCCGGCACCGTCCGGACCTTGGTCGCCCAGTCGGTACCGAAGCCGGAGTCGACGACCTCCTGCGGCGAGGCGAAGTTGACCCGCGCACCGCCGAGCATCATCGCCACAGGGGTCGGTACGCCGTTCGCGATTCCCTGGATGAGCGAGCCGTCCGGCGGGATGTCGGCATGGAACTCGTTGAAGACACGGCTCGGTATCGCGCGCACCTTCTCGCGCCAGTTCGTCCCGTATCCCGTCTCGACCACTTCCTCGGGCGAGGCGAAGTTGATCCGCGACCCGGCCACGAACATGGCCACCGGCGTCGAGGCGCCGCCACCCGTGCCCTGGACGAGCGTGCCGTCCTTCGGGATCGTTCCGAGATTGTTGAACGAGTAGTCCGACACGATGACGACCTTGGAGGGCCAGTCCGTGCCGTAACCCGTGTCGATGACCTCCTGCGGGCTGGCGAAGTTGAGCCGCGCCCCACCGACGGTCTGCGCGACCGGTGTCGCGTTGCCGCCGTTCCAGCCCTGCACAAGGTTGCCGTCGGCCGGGGCTTGATTCATGTGGTCACGGGCGTCGATCGACCAGTCCGAGATCTTCGGCGGCCGGCCACAGTTGACCGGTGAGTTGCAGTGCGACTGATGCAGTGGCGCACCGCCGACGAAGATGTATATGCGGCCGCGCTGGTCGATGGCCGACGAGCCGTTGCGCGGTGTCTTCGGACCCGCGTCGATGACCGACTGGGACGTAGGACGCAGCTCCGTGCCGCAGATGCCGCCGTCGCATGTGGCCTGCCAGACCGGCGCGCCACCGACCATCTTGTAGACGCGCTTGGTGTCCGTGGTGTGCAGAACCGTTCCGTCCGCCAGGCCATACACCGAGGTCACCGGCTGCGGCTGCGGCGGAGCGGGCGGGTTGGTCGCACCGGGTATCCCCAGACCACCCCGTCCCGGGGAGCGCGTTTCCTTCTTGAATCCCTCGCTCTTCGGGAGCTGCACCCACATGGCGCTCGCGAAGCTCTGCAGAGAATAGGGCCACCCCACGTTGCACCCGGCCGGGGACCAGTTGCGCATCATGAAGACGCGTTCGGTGAAAACGCCGTAGGAGACGTAGGTGATCTCGTGGGACGGGGACACGGTGTTGGTCTTCAGACCCACCGAGCTCGTCCATGAGGCCTTCGCGCTGATGCTGATCTCGGCGTTGACCTTGGCCACGAGCTTCTCGGCCGATATGCCGGCGGTGAACTGGGCGCCCACCTCGATGGTGCGGGACTTGGTGACGGTCACCTCGAGGTTGTCTCCGGGCGCCACCCGCCAAGGCCCGTCAGCCGGTGCGAACTCCTCGTAGTGCTTGCTCACATACCAAGGGCCGGGTTCACAGGACGGGACGGGCAGGGGCAGGGGTGGTGGATCGGCCTGCGCGACCTGTGGCGTCATCGCCACAAGGCCGCCGGCCATCAAGATGCCGGTCAGCGCGGCGAGCACCGACTTCAGCCTCTGTCTGAGCATCGTGTCTTCTCTCTCGAGCGAGGTCGTGGACATTCGGGGTGAACCGAAAGGAAGTACTCACCTGTGAGGTGACGCGTCCGCGTCATGTCGACCTGGGAGCGACCGCCGCAGCCATGTGCGCGTGCCCAGTTCACGACCTCGGCCACTAGCCGACCGCGGTCTTCTCCAGGCGCTGCTGCGCGGACTCCTCGTAAAGGCAGCCGATGGCCGGCCACGCGACGCCGGGTCAGCCGCCGCTGCGCCGAATCAGCGGTCGCCTGGCGCCCGTCAGCGCGTGAATCGACGGCTGCCCCGGCCGGTCTGGGCAGTCCGTCCTGTGTGGCGCCGCGTCCAGTGGCGGCCTGCCACGACCGCCGCTGCAGTCAGGGCAGCGCGAATCCCCGTACAAACGTTCCCCCCGTTACGAGCGACACCCGGATGACGCGTGGGTGTTCGCTCCTTTGGCGCAGTACAACCCGCAGGGTAGACGGGTCCGTTGAGGATCTGTCAATGCATCTGTCGATGTGAATCCGCTTCGTCCCCACGGGGAACCGGCCTGGCACAGCCGCCCATGTCCCCTGCTCGTCGCGACGGGGTCGATCGAACCGGCAACCTCGAGTGGTGTCGGCGGCGACCACCGGGTGCAGCTGTTCCTCTGTCCCCGACAACGAGGTCGAGTGATGTCCCGATCACGCCACCCCTTCCACCGCTCAGGCCGGCTCGCCGGAGCGCTCCTCGCCGCCGTGCTCGCCGGGGCCGGCGGCCTGCCGGCCCTCAACCCGTCGGCGTCCGCGGCCGAAGAGCCCGCCGTCCGGGCACTGGCCGCCGCCCGTGTCGCCGAACGGCTCGACCGGGGGCTCGTAGCCGTCCCCGCGAGCGGCGGCGTCCTCGTCACCTGGCGCATGCTCGGGAACGACCCGTCCGGTGTCTCCTTCAGGCTCTACCGGGCCGGGACACTCGTCTCGGAGACCACGAAGACGAACTTCCTCGACGCCGGTGGCAGCACCTCGTCCTCGTACGAGGTCCGCGCCGTCGTGGGCGGTACGGAGCAGCCGGGCCAGAAGGCCGGCGTCTGGGCCTCCGGCCGGCTCGACATCCCGCTGCAGAAGCCGCCGGGCGGCACCACCCGCGACGGCGTCGCCTACACCTACTCCGCCAACGACGCTAGCGTGGGCGATCTCGACGGGGACGGCGCCTACGAACTCGTCCTCAAGTGGGTGCCCTCCAACGCCACCGACGTGGCCAACTCCGGTACCTGCACCGGGCCGACGGTCTTCGACGCGTACGAGCTGAACGGCACCCGCCTGTGGCGCGTGAACCTGGGCACCAATGTGCGCAGCGGCTCGCACTACGACTCCTTCCAGGTGTACGACTACAACGGCGACGGCAGGGCCGAGATGGCCGTCCGTACCTCCGACGGGTCGAGGGACTCCGCCGGGACCGTCATCGGTGACGCGGGCGCCTCCCATCTCGCCGCCAACTGCGCGGTGATCAGCGGCCCCGAGTATCTGTCGGTCTTCAACGGGCAGACGGGCCGGGTCATGGACTCCATGCCCTTCGAGCCGGCCCGCGGCTCGGTCGCCGACTGGGGCGACACCTGGGGCAACCGGGAGGGGCGGCTGCTGTCCGCCACCGCGTACGTCAACGGCTCGACGCCCAGCATGATCTTCAGCCGCGGCATCTACGAGCGGATCGCGATCGCCGCGTACGACTGGAACGGCACCGACCTGGTCCGTCGCTGGAAGTTCGACACCCACTCCTCCACCAACGCGGGCAAGGGCTTCGACCGGCAGGGCAACCACAATCTCGCCGTGGCGGACGTCGACGCGGACGGCAGGGACGAGATCATCTACGGCGCCATGGCCGTGGACGACGACGGCAGCGGGCTGTGGACCACCGGGCTGGGTCATGGCGACGCGCTGCACGTCGGCGATCTGAACCCGGCCCGCCCCGGCCTGGAGGCGTTCAACGTGCACGAGCACACCGGCTCGGCGTACGGCTTCGAGATGCACGACGCGAGGACCGGCGAGGTCCTCTGGGGCCAGAAGACCGGCACCGACGTCGGGCGCGGCATCTGCGCCGACCTCACCAACGCGCACGCGGGCGCCGAGTGCTGGTCCAGCGGGGGCGGGCTGTACGCCGCCGGTGGTACGAAGATCAGCGACGCGGTCCCGGGCTTCGGTGGCGGCGCGTCGTACAACTCGGCGATCTGGTGGGACGGCGACGCGAACCGTGAACTCCTCGACCACCGCTGGTCGGGTACGGCGGGCTCCGGCTACGGGCAGATCCTCAAGTACAACGGCTCCACGGAGCTGACGCGCGTCTGGTACGACCAGGACGCCCGTTCCAGCAACTGGACCAAGGGCAACCCGGCGCTCTCCGCCGACCTCCTGGGCGACTGGCGCGAGGAGATGATCTGGCGCAACAACGACTCCACGGCGCTGCGCCTCTACACCACTCCGCACCCGACCGAGTTCCGGCTGCCGACACTGATGCACGACCCGGTCTACCGGCTCGGAGTGGCCTGGCAGAACACCGGCTACAACCAACCGCCGCAGGTGAGTTACTACCTCGGCACGAAGTGAAGGTGCCGGCGGCCGTGCTGACCGACCAGACGGCGGAGACCGCGACATCGTGGGCTCCGGCAACACCGTCAGGCTCCGGTACCACATGACCGCCCCGCCATGGCCTCCCCGGCCCCAGGAACACTCCTCAGTGGCCCCCGTGGTTTCCTGCCCACACCCCGGGGGTCCGGCCCGACCACGGGCTTGCCTGTTCGAGTCGCCCGGCGAGGCGGAAGAGCCTGCCTTCGAGCCCGTGTCCGGCGGCGAGCTGCGTACCGACCGATCAGTAGCCCCGTCTCCGCGTCGGTCGCCACAGGCCTGGTAGCCGGCGAGGATGGGCGGCTCCAGGGTCGAGGAGTCGACGGGCCGGTCGAAGGCGGCGGCCGGCCCGTCGACCGAGGCCGTGAGATTCGCCGTCCGCTGACGGGCACTGGCCAGGACGAACTCCCCCCAGTCGGCCCCGAGGTCGACCTCGACCTCCTCCACCTGGTGGCCGAGGGATTCGAGCAGACGAACGGTACGAGAGAGCGCGTCGGCCACCGGCGGAAGACGCGCAGGTCAGCACCCACAACGGAAGCATCGATCAAGCGGGGGACCGCCTGATGAGAACCGTCGAAGGGATCCCGGCTCGGCACCGCTCCCCCCTCGGCGCATCCCGGGCATCCACCGACTGACCGCCCCCGCACCCGCGTCCCCGATATCGGGAACCAGGTGCGCGTTCACCCACGTTGCCGTGCGGCCTCGTACCGGCCCATGCTGACGGTGACGCGGTTCCTGTCTCAGCTGTTCCCGTAGTCCTCCACCAGGTTGGCGATGATCGAGAGCAGAGCGTCGGCGCGGTGTCGGTCCTCGCGTTGGTCGCGCAGGGCGTGGTCGGCCGCCCGGAGGCGGGCCAGGGCGGCCGGGTCGCGGTCCATGATCGCGTAGCGCGTCGGTACGGTGATCAGGTCCAGGCATTCGGCGAGCAGCAGCCGGGTGGCCTGGGACGGCGGGGCGGTGTCGGGGGCGGCGAAGCCGGTGGTCAGGTATCGGGCCGGGTCGGTCAGGCTCCAGCCGACGACCGTGCCGGCCTGGACGAGGAGCGCCACGTCCGGGGCGATGCCGATGCGGGCGTCCAGCGGCTCGTCGAGGACGTCGAGGTCGCGCAGGCAGGTCAGCACGGCGGCTTCCGGTGCGCAGCAGAGCACCGTGGTCACCTCACAGCGGAAATCCCGGGCCTCTTCCGCGCGAAGCCCGCCTGGGCGGACGGCGGGTGAGGCGGGCACGCGGGCGCTGTCCTCGGCCGGAGCCGACTCGTCGGGCAACTGGAGCCTGACGCCGACCAGTTTGCGGTCGGCCTGGTCGAACCGGAGTTCGTCGGGGGTGTCCCACAACCAGTCCGAGCTGCCGAACGTGTCCGTCAGGAACCGCTCGCGTTCCTCCGCGTCCGTGTACTCCGCGACGAGCACACGCGTGCTCTGGTCGCCGAAGCGCGGGGTGATGCGCAGCGGGTCGTCCGTCACCGTCGCGTGCCAGTCGCCGTCGAGGGTGAGTCTCATGGTGGATGCCGCCTCATCGGATCTGTACGGCCGGAGCCATGTAGCCGTTCTTGGCAGGAATCCTGCCCTCCACGACGTCGGTGTGGGTGATCGGCCCGCCGGGGTCGGTGGGCAGGCCGCCCAGCGCCTTCACGCCCGAGTCGCCCTTGATGCCGGACGGACCGTACGCCGTGATGGCGTTGCCCGCTCCGGCGCCGCCACCCCTGGTCACCACGACGTCCTCACCCTGCCGGAAGATCAGGTTTCCGCTGTTCGCCGTCGAGTGGTAGACCGCGTCCGGGTTCTTGAGGATCTCCAGGACCCGTTCGTCGCTGAAGCCGTGCCTGGTGTCCCCGTGGTAGTCGCCGTCCTTCCTCATCCGGCCCCCCTGCGCTCTCTCGATGACCTCGTCCGTGGTCTGGATGGCCTTCTCCCGGGCCATCTGGGCCTTCTCCTCCTTCGTGTACTTGGGCATGAGACCCAGCGGGTCGCACGCGCTGTACGGGTTGTCCACATAGCCGACGGGATTCGGCGCGGGAGCGAGGCCGAGGGGGTCCGGGGAGGTGTAGCGGCCGGTCTCCGGGTCGTAGTGGCGGAGGTAGTTGTAGTGCAGGCCGGTCTCGGGGTCGTAGTACTGACCGGGGAAGCGGAGGGGGATGTAGGCGCTGCTGTCACGGGCCCAGGCGGTGGTGCCCCACAGCGTGGTCCGGGAGCGCCACGCGATGTCGCCGGACTCGTCGATCAGTTCGGTGGGGGTGCCGACGAGGTCGGTGGCGATGGCGAAGAACCGCCGGTCGATCTCCTCCTGGCGGTCGTCGGCCGTGAGGATGCGCTCGGTCTGGGCCAGTGGGGCGACGTCGCGGTGGTCCCAGGTGAGGGCGACCGTGTTCGGCGCGTCCGGCCGGTGGCTAATCTGTTCGCACAGCGTGAGGCCGTCCCAGGTGAAGCGGACCTCCTCCAGTACGCTCTCGCCGTCGGCCGCCAGGCGCTGTTTCGCGGTGCGGCGGCCGAGGGGGTCGTAGCGGTACCTCCAGCGTGTGCCATCGGGGGTGGTGACGGACGTGAGGCGGTTCTCCGTGTCCCACGTGTAGCGCCAGGTGTCGGGCTTGCGGGAGAGGCGGTTCTTCTGTCGCAGGACGACCCGGCCGAGGGCGTCGTGCTCGAAGCGGACGCCTCCGGCCCGGGTGATGGTGGTGCCGGTGTAGGCGCGCGCTCCGGTGGCCTCGCTGCCGGGGTGGTGTTCAGGCCAGGAGACCGAACTCTGGTTGCCGGCGCCGTCGTAGGCGTACCGCTCCGTCCAGCCGTGGGCATGGACGGCGGTGACCCGGCCCGCCCGGTCGAGATCGAAGGTGCGGGTGCCCGACAGGCGGTCCGCGACGGAGGTCAGGTGGCCGTCGGCGCGGTAGGCGTAGGCGCGGCTGTTGACGGCGCGGCCCCCGGCGGTGACGTGCTGGGCGGCGAGCCGTCCGGCCTCGTCCCAGGCGGACGCCAGGGTGAGCGCGTCGCCGAAGACGCGGGCGAGTTCGCGGCCCGCGGCGTCGTGGGTGAAGTCGACGTGCTGATCACCGGTGGTCAGCCGGAGGGGCCGTCCGTCGGCGCCGTAGGCGTACGAGGTGACGTGACCGGTCGGTGTGGTGCGGCGCTTGCGGCGGCCCAGCTCGTCGTAGGCGTAGGTGAGAGGACGGCCGTCCACCAGTTCCGCCTTGACCTGTCCGCGGCGGTCGTACTGATAGCGGAGTTCGCCGTCCGGTCCGACCGCCTCCAGCAGACGGCCGGCCCTGTCGTAGGCGTAGGCCGTCACCCGGCCGTCGACATCCTTGCGGACCACCTGTCCGAGCTCGTCACGCTCGAACGAGATGGTCCCGCCCAGCGCGTCGACGCGGGCGGCGAGCCGGCCCGCGGCGTCCACCCGGTAGGTGAGGGTGCGGCCGTCGAAGTCGGTCTCGGAGACGACGTTGCCGGCGGAGTCGTACGCGTACGTCCAGGTCAGCCCCTGCGGGTTGACGACGCGGGTGAGGCGCAGCTCGGCGTCGTGCTCGAACTCGTAGCGGCCGCCGTCGGACCGGGTGCGGGCGACCGGCAGGTCGAAGTGGGTGTACTCGAAGCGGGAGACGCCGCCGGAGGCGTCGGTACGGGTGAGCAGGTTGCCCTCGCCGTCGTAGGTCCACGACTCCATGGCGCCGTCCGGGCCGGTGCGCCGGGCGAGCTGCCCGTCGGCGTCCCACTCCAGGCGGGTGACGCCGCCCATCGGATCGGTGATGCGGACAGGCCTGCCGAGGCCGTCCCGCTCCGTGCGGGTGGTGGCGCCGGCCGGGTCGGTCACCTCCACGGGGAGGCCCGCCGCGTCGCACACGACGCGTGTCGTGGCGTCGAGGGCGTCGGTCACCGAGGTGAGCCGGCCGGCGTGGTCGTAGGTGTAGCGGGTGGTGGAGCCGGCCTGGTCGGTGACGGCCGTGCGGTTGCCGCGTTCGTCGTACTCATGGACCAGGCGGGTGCCGTCCGCACCCACGACCTCCACCGGAAGGCCGAACGGGCCGCGTGCGGTGCGCAGTTCGCTTCCGTCGGGGCGGACGGCGGAGACGACCCGGCCCTCCTCGTCGTAGGAGAAGGCGGTGGTGAGGCCCAGCGGGTCGGTGCGGGTCAGGAGGTTGCCACGCGGGTCGTAGGTGAACCGGGTGGTGTTGCCCAGCGGGTCGGTGATGGCCAGGAGACGGCAGCCGGGACCGTAGAGGTGGCGGGTCGCGTGCCCCTCGGCGGTGGTGACCGTGGTGGTGTGGTGGCCCGTCTCGGGATGGGGGTCGGTGTACCTGAGGGTGATCTGGACGTGGCCCGCCTCGCCGCCCTCCGCGACGACACGGTCGCGGTCGTCGTAGACGTAGTCGTAACGGCTTCCGTTGGAGTCGATCCAGGCGGTGACGCGGCGACGCTCGTCGTAGACGAAGGTGGTGGTGGCGCCGGACGGCTTGGTGACCGTGGTGAGATCGCCGTCCTGGTAGCCGTAGCTCATCAGGGGCATGTCCGCACCGTCCTCCCCGGCGCCGGCCAGGGTCAGGCCGGTGATCAGGCCTTCGGCGGCGGACAGTTTCAGCCGGTGGCCCGCCGAGTGGACCAGGGCCAGCGGCAGCCCGTCCTCGTCGCGGTCGACGGTGATGGTGTGACCGTTGCGTTCGGTGACGCCCGACAGCCAAGCGACCCCGTCGCCCCCCGGTTCGCTGCCGGGCGGGGCGGTGAAGTGGAAGGTCAGGCCGCTGTCGGGGGCGGTCACCGTGTAGTCGCCGTCGGCGTCGCGGGCCAGCAGGGTGCGGGCCCGGCCCGATTCCGGCAGGGTGGGCGCGCCGGGAGCCGGGTGCGGGTACGGGAACAGGAGCCCCTCGGCGGTGACATGCAGGACGCCGACGGCGTCGATCTCCAGACGCTCGTCGACGGTGGAGGTCCAGGCGGGCCCGAGGAAGCGGCCGACCGCGCACCCGGACTCGGTGCGACGGGTGAAGACCAGCGGCAGGATGCCGGGCAGTTCGACGTCGGTCTGGGGCAGGTACATCCGGCCGGTGGCGAGGTCCACCGGGTCGCCGCCGGCGTCGCGGTCGCCGTCCGAGTTGTTGCGGGCGCCGTCCGGGTCGTCGTCGAGCACATTGCGCGCCCGTGCGGCGTCGGCGGCGTCGGCGCCGATGCGCACGCCCTTCACCGCGGCGCCGCCGCCGGCGGTGGCCGCGGTCAGCGCGAGGTCGGGAATCAGCCGGCCGAACCCCTCGGCCGGGTCCTTCATGAAGTCCTTCAGCATCTGGCTGCCGGTGCCGACGGGGTCGTTGGCGGCGACTACCAGACCGGCGGCCAGGCTGTTGAGGGACGTGGCGTACTCGGCGGGGTGCGTGATGTTGTACGGGTCGAGGGGGTTGACGCTGCGGACGAAGTTGAGCAGTCCCGCCGTGCCCTTGATGATGCCGCCGCCGACGTGGTCGCCCATGATCTGCAGCTCCTGGAGCCCGTCGCCCGCCTGTTCGGCGTACGAGGGCTTCTGCGGGGCCATGTCGCGGGCGGCCTGCACCAGGGTGCGCGCGGTCTCCGCCGCCGAGTTCCGCTGCTTGCGGGCCTCGGCGAGGATGTCCTGGGCCTCCTTCATCAGCTTCGTGCCGGGGTCGTCGAACGTCGCCGCGGGCTTGGGCGGGAGCGAGGCCGGGTCGCGCTTGTCGGCGGGCTGGGCGTTGTAGCGGTCGACGGCGCTGTTGTAGTCGTCGACCTTCTTGCGGTGGGCGTCGGCGGCGTTCTCGGAGGCCTTGACGCCCTCCTTCCACTTGTCGATGGCCGCCTGCGCCTGTCCCTGCGCCCAGGTGACGGTGTCGGCGAACGCCTCGAGCGCGCCGACCGCCTTCGCGCAGGCGTCGGCAGCGGCGTACCACTTGGGCGGCTGGGTGCTCACCGCCGTGCGCAGCGCGTCGGCCATCTCGCCCTTGAGCCGGGACGAGTCGAGGCCCTTGAGACCGTCGCCGGTGTCGTCGAAGGCCGTCTGGAAGGCGCGGAGCTTCGTGGCGGTGGAGTTGATCTTGCTCGCGCTGCCGTAGATCAGCTTGGTCTTGTCCTCGGTCTGCCCGAGGTCCATCTCGTCGACCTCGGCGCCCATGCGGTTCGCGACCGAGCGGGACTGCTCGCGCACCCAGTCCGCCCCGGACTGCCAGCCGACGTCGTCCAGCCGGTCGGCGGTCCAGTTCCCGGCGTCCTCGACCCGGTTGCCCACCCACTCGACGCCGTCCTCGACCGCGTCCTCGACCACGTCCGGCGTGATGTCACTGATGAAGTCGCCGATACCCACCGTCAGTCACCCCCGGAAGACACTGATGAAGTCGCCGATTCCCACCGTCAGTTACCCCCGGAGTCGCCCTGCTGCTGATTCGCGCGTTCCTCCGGCGACGGGCCGAAGGCGTCGTCCAGAGCCTGGTTCCACTGGTCGTCGGAGATGCCGAGCGCCTCGTTGAGAATCTCCGACCGCCGGCCGCCCTGGCCCTCGGTGAGCACGGTGCGGCCGGTGTCCTTCCATGTCTGCGCCATGTCCTGACCGGCCTTCTCGAACGACTCGGGGCTCCAGTCGGGATCCAGGGAGTCCGGGGTGAAGATGTCGCCCCAGTTCTGCTTGGTGATCTCTTCCTCACTGGCGTGCGGATTCCCGCCGAACACGGCGTTGGCGCCCACCTTGAGCGTGCCCGCGACGTACTGGTCGTGCTCCCAGGTGGTGCCCGCCGCCAGGCCGAGTTGGTTCGCGAGCGTGCTGGCGTCACGTACCAGGGCGCGCACGCCCCACTCCCAGCGCTCGCAGAAGTCCTCGAAGTCGACCGAGAGGCCGTGGTGCCCGGCCTCCATGCCGGTGATCGCCAGCTCCGAGAAGCCCTTTCCCATCACCGAACCGGTGGCACCGCCGAGTTCACCGAGCTGGTCGATGGTCGCGCCCACGCCCCGGGTGAACCTGGCGACGGAATCCTTGTCGAGCTGCAGGTCCATGCCGTCACCGCTCATGACCGCGCTCCTGACCCGCCTCACCGGCGTCGACCGCGGCCGCGTCCGGGACGATGCCGACGACCGGGGGGAAGAACATCGACCCGTCCTCGGTGGCGATGTCGACGGCGAGACCGGCGGGCTCGCCCAGGGTGGGCACGATCTCGTCGACGATACGCGCGCCCAGCAGCGCCGCGTAGTCCATGGGCTGCTCACCGGACGCGTGGTGCAGGGCGAACCTGGCGAGCGCGGCCTCGTCGGTGAACCCGCAGATCCACCGCACCCCGCCCGCACGCACCGACCAGAGACCTCCGTCGGCCACCGGCACCAGAAGGACCGATCGCCGCATCTCGCCGACCAGAGCGCGGGGGTCGTCGCCTCCCCCTCTCCGCTCGGCGATGCGCTCGGCGAGCGCCGCCTTGGACTGCCGCACGGTACCTCCCTGACGAGTAGGTGACTGATGGCACCGTAGAGCAGGACGCGCGCGAAGGGGCGGACGGTTCTCGTACCGGCATCCGCAGGCCCGGAAAAACCATCCGCAGGCCGGGAAAAACAAAGGGCAAGGAGGTCACCCACTCCTTGCCACTCTCAACTTATAGCGCACCGGGGGCCTTGCGGCAAGGCCCGGCTCCTGCCGCAGAATGATCGGCCCAAGACCAGAACCTGCGTGGAACGGACGTTTTGTTGATGATGGACGTGATCGTGGTCGGCGGCGGACCGACCGGCTTGATGCTGGCCGCCGAACTGCGGCTGCACGACGTGCGGGTGGTCGTGCTGGAGAAGTCGACCGAGCCGACCAAGCAGTCCCGCGGGCAGGGCCTGCACGCGCGCAGCGTCGAGGTGATGGACCAGCGTGGGCTGCTCGGCCGTTTCCTCGCGGTCAGCGAGAAGTTCCAGGTCGGCGGTCTCTTCGGCGGCATCATGAAGCCGTGGCCGGACCGGCTGGACACGGCGCACCCGTACGGCGTCGCCACCCCGCAGCCGGTCACCGAGCAGATCCTCGACGAGCGTGCGCTGGAGCTCGGTACCGAGATCCGGCGTGGCTGCGAAGTGGTCGGGTTGAGCCAGGACGACGACGGGGCCGGGGTGACCGTCGAGCTGGCGGACGGCACGCTGCTGCGTTCGCGCTACCTCGTGGGGTGTGACGGCGGCCGCAGCGCGGTGCGCAAGCTGCTCGGCGTCGGTTTCCCCGGCGAGCCCGCCACGGTCGAGACGCTCCTCGGCGAGATGGAGGTGACCGAGGATCCGGCGACGATCGCCGCCGTCGTCGAGGAAGTCCGCAGGACGCAACTGCGGTTCGGCGTCACCCCCGGCGAGGACGGTGTGTGCCGCATCGTCGTGCCCGCGGACGGGGTGGCCGAGGACCGTGCGACCGAGCCGACCCTCGACGACTTCAAGCGGCAGCTGCGGGCCCACGCGGGCACGGACTTCGGTGTGCACTCGCCGCGCTGGCTGTCCCGGTTCGGCGACGCCACCCGGCAGGCCGAGCGCTACCGCGTCGGCCGGGTGCTGCTCGCCGGCGACGCGGCGCACATCCACCCGCCGACCGGCGGGCAGGGACTCAACCTCGGCGTCCAGGACGCGTTCAACCTCGGCTGGAAGCTGGCCGCGGAGGTCAACGGCTGGGCGCCGGAGGGCCTGCTAGACAGCTACCACGCCGAACGGCACCCGGTGGGAGCCGCCGTGCTGGACAACACGCGCGCGCAGATCACTCTGCTGGGAACCGATCCCGGGGCGACCGCGCTGCGGGAGCTGTTCGCGAAGCTGATGGACTTCGAGGAGGTGAACCGGTACGTGACCGGGATGATCACCGCGGTCGATGTCCGCTACGACTTCGGCGAGGGCCACGAACTGCTGGGCCGCCGGATGCGGGACGTGAGGCTCGAGCAGGGGCGCCTCTACGAACTGATGCGCGGCGGCCGTGGCCTGCTGCTCGACCGGACCGGCCGGCTCTCGGTGGCGGGCTGGGCGGACCGGGTCGACCACGTGGTCGACGTCAGCGACTCCAGTGACTTCAAGGACGAACTCGACGTGCCCGCGGCGCTGTTGCGGCCGGACGGCCATGTGGCGTGGGTCGGTGACGACCAGCGGGAGCTGCTCGGCCACCTGTCCACGTGGTTCGGCGCCGCCACCGGCTGAGCGCGCGGTCCCGGGCCCGAGAGGGTGGGGCCCGGTGGTGGGTCGGACCCGTGCCGATCGCCAGAACGGCCGCGGCCAGAGAAGCGGCGGCCAGAGTGAGGAAGAGGGGCGAGAAGCCGCCGAGGACGCCGGCGAGGCTCGCGCCGGCGAAGGGAGCCAGGGCCGCGGCGAGGGTGGCGGGTGCCGCGAGTCGGGCGGAGAGGCGGCCGTAGTGGGTGGTGCCCCAGCGGTCGGTGACGGCGGTGGCCTGGAGCAGGGTGAGGTTGCCGCGGACGACTCCGGCGAGGACCGAGAGCAGAACGAGGAGCGGGACCGGTCCCGGGACGAGGGCGAGGGCCGCGGTGGTGGCGCCGCCGAGGGTGAACAGCGCGGCGGTGCGGGTGGTGACCGTCGTACGGGCGGCGAGGGTGGCGTAGAGGGTGCGGCCGAGGGTCTGGCCGACGCCGCCGAGACCGAGCGCCCATGCGGCGGTGGTGGGGCCGGCGCCGCGTTCTTGGAGGAGGGGTACGAGGCCGATGACGACCGCGTACATGGCGAACCCGGAGAGCGTGAAAGCGGTGGCGAGGAGGACGAAGGGGCGGCTGCGCGCGGTTCGGTCCGTTCCGGTGGGCTGTGGGGCGTCCTGAGCGGGGGCGGGCGGCCAGGGGGCTCGGAGTGCGAGGGCATGGGCGGGGATGGTGACCAGGCCGAGAACGGCGGCGAGTACGGCATAGGTGGCGCGCCAGCCGAGGTGTTCGGCGAGGGCGGCGGTGAGCGGGGCGAACACGGTGGAGGCGAGGCCGCCCGCGAGCGTGACGGTGGTCAGGGCGCGGACCCGGTCGGTGCCCCACCATCGGGTGAGGGCGGCGAAGGCGGGGTGGTAGAAGGTGGCTGCCATCGCGACGCCGGCGAGGGCCCAGGCGGCGCAGAAGGCGGACAGGTGGGGAGCCGCCGCCACCGCCAGGAGCGCGACCACGGCGAGGACCGAGCCCGCCGTCATGACGAGGTGCGGGCCGCGCCTGTCGAGAACGCGGCCGAGGGGGATGCCCGCTGCCGCCGAGACGAGGAGTGCCAGGGAGAAGGCCCCTGTCGCGGCGCCGGTCGACCATCCGGTGTCGGCGGTGATCCGGGCGAGCAGGACGGGGAACGCGTAGTACACGACGCCCCAGCCGGTGATCTGGGTGGCGCAGAGGGCGGGCAGGACGGCGCGGGGCCGCGCCGGTACGTCCGTACCGGTCGCGGCCCGGGTGGTGCCGACTCCGGGCACGGCCGGTCAGCAGCCGCCGGAGGCGGCCGGGGCGCCGATGCCGATCTGGAGCGTGGCCGGGGCGGCGCAGCAGCCGCCGCCGTCGCCCGGGTTCGCCTCGGGCTCGTCGAAGAGGCCCGCGCCACCGCACACACCCGTCTCCGGGAGCGTCAACTCCACGCGTTCGGCGGCTTCCTGATCACCCGCCAGCGCGGCGGCGATCGAGCGGACCTGCTCGTAGCCGGTCATGGCCAGGAACGTCGGCGCGCGGCCGTAGGACTTCATGCCGACCAGGTAGACGTCCCGCTCGGGGTGGGACAGCTCGTTGACGCCGTGCGGGTAGACGGTGCCACAGGAGTGCTGGTTGGGGTCGATGAGCGGGGCGAGCTCGACCGGCGCCTGGAGGCGCTCGTCGAGGGCGAGACGCAGCTCGGAGACGAAGGAGAGGTCCGGGCGCAGGCCGGTGAGGACGATGACCTCGTCGACGGGGTCGAGTCGGCGGCCGTCCTCGGCGACCAGGACGAGCCGGTCGCCGTCGCGCTCGACGGCGGCGGTGCGGAATCCGGTGACCGCGGACGCGCGGCCGGCGTCGACGGCGGCCTTGGCGCGCAGGCCGAGGGCGCCCCGGGCAGGCAGTTGGTCGGCCTCGCCGCCCCCGAAGGTGGAGCCGCCGATACCGCGCCGCAGGATCCAGACGGCGTGGGTGTCGCCGTTCTCCTCGGCGAGGTCGGCGAGGAGGGCGAGCGCGGTGAACGCGGAGGCGCCGGTACCGACGACGGCGGTGCGCCGGCCGGCGTAACGGGCCCGGACCGCCGGGTCGTCGAGGTCCGGCACTCGGTAGGAGACGCGGTCGGCCGCCGCGCGCTCGCCGAGGGCGGGCAGCCCGTCGCCGCCGAGCGGGTTCGGGGTGGACCAGGTGCCGGAGGCGTCGATGACGGCACGGGCGACCAGGCGCTCCTCGCGGCCGTCCGCGTACCGCACATGGACGGTGAAGGGCTGCCGCTCGCGGTCGGCGTCGACGACGCGGTCACGGCCGGCGCGGGACACGCCTGTCACGCCGGCGCCGAAGCGGACCTTCTCACCGAGGACGCCGGCCAGCGGCTGAAGGTACCGGGCGACCCAGTCGCCGCCGGACGGGTACGTGGCGCCGTCGGGCTTCACCCAGCCGGTGGGGGCGAGAAGCTTCTCGGCGGACGGGTCGGTGAGCTCGGCCCAGGTCGAGAAGAGCCGTACGTGCGCCCACTCCCGAACGGCCGTTCCGGCGCTCGGGCCGGCTTCCAGGACCAGGGGCTCGATACCGCGGTCGACGAGCTGGGCGGCGGCCGCGAGGCCGACCGGGCCGGCTCCGATCACCACGGTGGGCAGGGTGGCGGCGGCTTCGGTGAGCGACTCGGACACGATGACTCCCCTTGCTGTTTCGACGTTCGTCGATGTCTTATGCGGCCAGCATGACACTTGCTTCGATGGGCGTCAACATAGACATTCATCGAATCCGCGAGGACGAGGATCCTCTGATTCGACGTGTGTCAACATAGACGCATGTCGAACGTGAAGGTGCTGCCGCTGCTGGAGCCGGAGCTCGTCGAGCCGTGCTGCCCGCCACTGACCGAGCGTCCGCTGACCGCGGACGAGGCCGACCGGACCGCGAAGATGTTCAAGGCCCTCGGCGACCCCGTCCGTCTGCGGCTCTTCTCCGCCGTGGCTTCCCACGAGGGCGGAGAGGCGTGCGTGTGCGACATCTCCGACGTCGGCGTCTCCCAGCCGACCGTCTCCCACCATCTGAAGAAGCTCAAGGAGGCCGGCCTGCTCTCCTCCGAGCGCCGCGGGACGTGGGTCTACTACCGCGTCGAGCCGTCCGTCCTCGCGGCGATGGGCCGGTTGCTGACCAAGGCCGCCACGGCCTGACCCGCGCCCCGGCGATCCAGCTCGCCACCCGGCACGAAGCCGCGGGGGCTCAGGCCAGGTCGAGCAGTTCGCCGATGGCCCGCGCGGCTTCGCGGGCCGGGCGGCCGACGCCGATGAGGGTGGCGGAGGCCGGGCCCGTCCAGTCGCCGTAACCGAGGAGGTGCAGGCGGGGCTCCCTGAGGGCCTGCGTCCCGGCGGTGGGGATGCGGCCGCGCGTACGGCGCAGGCCCAGCGGGGCCAGGTGGGAGAGGGCGGGGCGGAAGCCCGTGCACCAGATGATCGCGTCGGCCTCGGCGGTCGTGCCGTCGGCCCACTCGACGCCGGTGCGGGTGAGACGGCCGAACATCGGCTGAGCCTTGAGGAGACCGGCGTCGCGGGCTTCGCGTACGGGCGGTACGGCGACGATGTCGCCGAGCGAGGCGACGCCGCCGCTGTCGGTGCGGCCCTCGTCGAGGGCGCGTCGGCGGGCGGTGGCCACGTCGAAGAGAGCGCGGCCGTCGATGTCGTCGGGGAGGAACCGCGCCGGGCGCCGGGTCACCCAGGTCAGGTCGGCCTCGCACGCGAGGTCGGCGGCGATCTGCGCGCCGGAATTGCCGCCGCCGACCACCACGACCCGCTTGCCGGCGAAGTCGGACGGGCGGCGGTAGTCGACCGTGTGCAGATGCTCCCCGCCGAACTCCGCGGACGCCGCGAGGGCGGGCAGGAAGGGCCGCCACCACGTCCCCGTCGCGCTGACCAGCGCCCGAGCCCACCACGTACCGGAGGCGGACTCCACCCGGAGCACCCGGCCCTCGTCGTGAACCGCTTCGACGTGGACGGGCCGGATCACCGGCAGGTCGTACCGCTGCTCGTAGTCGCCGAGATACGAGACGACGTGCGAGGCGTCCGGGTACGTCTCCCCCACCTGCGCCGGCATGAGCCACCCGGGGAGGGACGAGTACGCGGCCGGGGAGAAGGCGCGCAGGGAGTCCCAGGCGCGCTGCCAGGCGCCGCCCGGCGTGGGCTGGGCGTCGAGGACGACGAAGTCCAGGCCGAGGCGGCGCAGGTGGTAGGCGGTGGCCAGCCCGGCCTGGCCGCCGCCGATCACCACGACATCGTGGACCCGGATCACGTGACCGCGTGCCCCGTGGCCGCCGTGAACCTCTTGCGCCAGGCCAGCGACACGTACACCAGCGCGACGAGGACGGGCACCTCGATGAGCGGGCCGACGACCCCGGAGAGGGCCTGGCCGCTGGTGACGCCGAAGGTGGCGATGGCGACGGCGATGGCCAGCTCGAAGTTGTTGCCGGCGGCCGTGAAGGCGAGGGTGGCGGTGCGGTCGTAGTTCAGGCCGATCGCCTTGCCCAGCAGGAACGCGCCGAACCACATCACCGCGAAGTAGACGAGCAGCGGCAGCGCGATCCGGACCACGTCGAGGGGCTGGGAGGTGATCGTCTTCCCCTGGAGCGCGAAGAGGATGACGATCGTGAAGAGCAGGCCGTAGAGGGCCCAGGGGCCGATCTTCGGCAGGAACGCCGACTCGTACGACTCGCGGCCCAGCTTCCGCTCGCCGATCCGGCGGGTCAGGAAGCCGGCGACCAGCGGGACACCGAGGAAGATCACGACGTTGAGCGCGATCTTCCACATCGAGATGTCGAGGTGCTCGCCCGCGCCGAGGCCGAGCCAGCCGGGCAGCAGGTCGAGGTAGAACCAGCCGAGCACGCCGAAGGCGATGACCTGGAAGACGGAGTTCAGGGCGACCAGGACGGCGGCCGCCTCGCGGTCGCCGCAGGCCAGGTCGTTCCAGATGACGACCATGGCGATGCAGCGGGCCAGACCGACGATGATCAGGCCCGTCCGGTACTCGGGCAGGTCGGGCAGGAAGATCCACGCCAGGGCGAACATGATCGCCGGCCCCAGGATCCAGTTGATGACCAGCGAGGAGACCATCAGCTTGCGGTCGCCGGTGACGGCGTCGAGCTTGTCGTAGCGGACCTTCGCGAGGACCGGGTACATCATGATCAGCAGGCCGACCGCGATCGGGAGGGAGATCCCGCCGATCTCGACCTTGGCGAGGGCGTCGTTCAGGCCGGGGATCAGCCGCCCCAGGCCGAGGCCGAGGCCCATGGCCAGCAGGATCCAGACGGCGAGGAAACGGTCAAGCGTCGACAGTTTCGCGACGACCGAGGACTCCTCGGTGGTCGCGGGCGCTTGGGTGGGGGTCACGGACAGGCCCTCTTGTTCTCGGCAGCGGTACGAGCGGACTCGGCCAGGTCGGCGAACTGGCCGGCGAGCTGGGCGATGACGTCCGGACGGAGCTTGTAGTAGGTGAAGCGTCCGCATGGCTCGGTCTCGACGACACCGGCCTCACGCAGCACTCTCAGATGGTTCGAGAGGTTGGTCTGCCGGGCGCCCGTCTCCTCCACCAGATGCGTGGTGCAGAGCGTCTCGCGGGCGAGCAGAGTCACGATCCGGAGCCGCAGGGGGTCACCCAGGACCCGGATCAGTTCAGTGTCGACTGACGTCATCATGGACTGATACTGTCACATCAGCGGTGGATGACACCACCGGGTGCTGATGTCACTCGCACCTGATTCGTCGTGAGACAAGAGAGACCTCTGATGTCCGAGAAGCCCTCCGTCCTGTTCGTCTGCGTCCACAACGCCGGCCGTTCGCAGATGGCCGCCGCATGGCTCTCGCACCTGGCCGGGGACCGCGTCGAGGTGCGCTCCGCCGGCTCGGCCCCGGCCGACCAGGTCAACCCGGCGGCGGTCGAGGCGATGCGCGAGGTCGGGATCGACATGTCGGCCGAGACGCCGAAGATCCTCACGATCGACGCGGTCAAGGCGTCGGACGTCTGCATCACAATGGGCTGCGGCGACACCTGCCCCGTCTTCCCGGGCAAGCGCTACCTCGACTGGACGCTGGAGGACCCGGCCGGCCAGGGCGTCGAGGCGGTCCGTCCGATCCGCGACCAGATCAAGAAGCTCGTCGAGGGGCTGATCGAGGAGATCGCCCCGGCGCGGACCGCGTGAGCGCCCGGAGCCGACCGGGCAGGGGCCCGGCGAAAAACGCCCCCTAGCCGATCACCGGGCTGCGCCGTTCGACGAGGACGGTGTCGCGCCAGCGGCCGTGGTGGCGGCCGATGCGTTCGCGGGTGCCGATGACGCGGAAGCCGGCGCGCTGGTGCACGGCGAGACTGGCCGTGTTCTCCGGGAAGATCCCGGACTGGATGGTCCAGATCCCGGCGGCCTCGGTGGAGTCGACCAGCGCCTTCAGCAGTGCGGAGGCGACCCCACGGCCCCGGGCGCCGGGGTCCACGTACACCGAGTGCTCGACGACGCCCGTGTACGCGCACCGGTCGGAGACCGGGCCGGCCGCGACCCAGCCGAGGACCCGGCCGTCACCGTCCACCGCGGCGAAGCGATGCTCGGGCAGCTTCGCGGCGTCGAACTCGGCCCAGGTGGGGGCGGCGGTCTCGAAGGTGGCGTTCCCCTCGTCGATCCCTCCCTGATAGATCGCCAGAACCTGCTCGGCGTGCTCGGCGGTCATACGGGTCACGACGAACTCGGCACCCATCGGGCGCCCCCTCTCACACGTGCGGTTCACGGTGTACAGCGTCGGTGTGCCGGGGGGACGCGAGGCCTCCGAACTCTGCCCCGCCGCGGCCGCCCCCCTCGGACCGATGGCTCGACGGCGCGGAGGGGCCGACCGGCGTACGCCGCCGGCCGACCCCCCTGTGGCGTCCGATGCTGTCCTAGTGGCGGCTCAATGGTCGGAGTAGCTGAAGTCGCCCACCGTCCACGCGCTGACCTCATCGATCGAGACGCGGTACATCCCGCCCGTCTCCGGGATCCCCACGGGCCCCTGCAGGATCCGGGCGACGTGGAAGTGCAGATGCCTGGGCGGCTCGCCCTTCTCCTCGGACGTACGGAAGATCCCGGAGAACTCGCTCAGGCGCTCCGAATCCGTCAGGACCTCCGACACGCGCTGGCGCCACACCGCTTCGGGGGCCAATCGACCGGTGATGACGGCGCCACCGGTGACCACCGTCAGGGACATCTGATTGCTCTGCCCGGACTCCACCATGGCGGCGATGTCAACGAGCAACTGGTCAGGCTTCGACATGGAAGCCGATTCTATTCAAGGGCCGGTCGCGTGGCTGCGGCGGTGGCGCCATGGGCGGCTCCTCGCCCGAGCCGACCCGTGTCGGGCTCGGGCGATACGGGGTCCGACGCGGGTGTTCGCCCGGTGCCCGCCGGGTCGCCGGTCTCCGTGACGCGTTCCGGGTCGCCGTAGCCGCCGCCAAACATTACGGACCCGGCCCGGGCCGTATGACCCGGGGCCGGACCGGGTTCGTCCGCCGGTCAGTTCATCACGGCGGCGTACATGCCGGGCTCGTAGGAACCCCCCTTCTGGTGCACGATCACGGCGAGCCGGTTGGCCGCGTTGATGAGGGCGACCAAGGCGATCAGCGCGGCGAGCTGGTCGTCGTCGTAGTGCTTGCGCACCCGGGCCCAGGTCTCGTCGGACACGCCCTCGTGGACGTCGGCGAGCCGGGTGCCCTCCTCGGCGAGCGCCAGAGCGGCCTGCTCGGCCTCCGTGAACACGGTGGACTCGCGCCACGCGGCGACGAGGTGGAGCCGGACCGCGGTCTCACCGGCGGCCGCGGCCTCCTTGGTGTGCATGTCGATGCAGTGCCCGCAGCCGTTGATCTGGCTGGCGCGCAGCGACACCAGCTCCTGCGTGGACGCCGGCAGCGGCGACTGGTGGATCACCAGGGCGGCGTTGGCGAACCGCTTGGCGAACTTGGCAGCGGTCTCGTTCTCGAACAGGTTGAAACGGGCGTCCATGACGTCGTCCTCACTCGTGGTGTCGTACGGGACGAACACGAGATGCCGGCTATTCGCTCCGTGTGACGGGGCGGCCGTGTGACGTGCGCCACCGCTCGCGGGTGTCACAGATCGACGATGACCGGCGTCTTGTGCGCGTGGCACCGTCGAGAGCGGACAGGCAGGAGCAACCGGTGAAGAGCGACCACAGCGAGCGCACGGAGCACACAGAGGACACGGCCGGGCGGCCTGTCGGCGGCGGACCCACGGACCCCGCCACCGAGGCTTTCGTCGCCCACCGCAATCTGCTGTTCACCGTCGCCTACGAGATGCTCGGCTCGGCCGCCGACGCGGAGGACGTCCTCCAGGAGACCTGGTTGCGGTGGGCGGGGGTCGATCTCGGCACGGTACGGGAGCAGCGCGCCTACCTGGTCCGGATCACCACCCGCCAGGCGCTGAGCCGGCTGCGTACGCTCGGCCGCCGTAAGGAGTCCTACGTCGGTTCCTGGCTGCCCGAGCCGCTGCTCACCGCCCCGGACGTGGCCGAGGACGTCGAGCTGGCGGAGAGCGTCTCGATGGCGATGCTGCTGGTGCTGGAGACACTGGCGCCGACCGAGCGGGCGGTGTTCGTGCTCCGCGAGGTGTTCGACCTCGGGTACGACGAGATCGCGGAAGCCGTCGACAAGAGCCCGGCCGCGGTCCGCCAGATCGCGCACCGGGCCCGGGCACACGTCGCGGCGCGACGGCCGCGCGGGGCCGTCTCCCCGGCCGAGACCCGAGACGCGCTCGACGCGTTCCGACGGGCGACCGAAACGGGCGACCTGCAGAGCCTGCTCGACATCCTCGCGCCGGATGTCGTCCTCGTGGGCGACGGTGGCGGAATCAAGCAAGCCGTCCTGCGGCCCGTGGTGGGGGCCGACAAGGTGGCCCGCCTGCTGATCGGCGGGCTGGGCAAGGTCGCCGCCGCGGTGTCGCTGCGGCCGACGCAGGTCAATGGCCACCCGGCACTGATCATCCGGCTCGACGGTGAGATCGACACCGTCGTGGCGGTGCGCATCGACGAGGGCCTCATCACCGGCCTCTACGCCGTGCGCAATCCGGAGAAGCTGTCCCACATGCGACGGGAGACCGCCCTGCGCCGCTGAGCCGGGGAGACCTCGGACCGAATGAGGTCTTCGATCCCTGCCCCCACCCCACGCCCGCGATCGTCGCCACTGGCATCATGGCACTGAGTGTGTTTTGCTGAGGGTACTCAGTGCCACGCTGCGATGCCACAAGCGTTGCCGACGCGTTCTAGGGGAGCTCGGGATCATGGGCAAGGACTTCGACCTTTATCGTCCGTCGGAGGAGCACGACATGCTCCGGGAGACGGTTCGTGCGCTGGCGGAGGCGAAGATCGCGCCGTTCGCGGCGGCGGTGGACGAGGAGGGCCGGTTCC
>NZ_JBEXOT010000025.1:0-101769 GCF_040611675.1 Streptomyces sp. NPDC006551 | reverse complement strand
GCTTTTTTCGGGGGTCGCTCTGGGGGGTTCGCGGGGTGGGCCGTGTCCCGTACGTGGTGTACGGGACACGGCCCACCGGCCTTGCCGTGATTTCAGCGGACCTCGGTGATCTCCGGTCCGCGCTGGAGCTGGCCCATGCCTCCGGAGAAGCGCGAGCCTTCCTGCTCCTCCTGCTGGATGCCCTCGGGCACCATCTGGGCGTCGTTCGGCAGCTTGAGGACGATCGGGTCGCGCGGAGCCATCGGCCCGTCGCCCCGGACGACCACGGTGTCCCGGACGATCTGCTCCAGGAGACCGGCCGCCTCGGGCTGCACCGCGCCCTGCCCGGAGATCACTCCGCGCAGGAACCAGCGGGGCCCGTCGACGCCCACGAAGCGCACCATCTGCACGCCACCGGTGCCGTCCGGCAGCTGTACCGGGACCTGGGCCCGCAGCTCCCAGCCGAGGGGGCCCTCGACCTCGTCGATGACACCGCCCTGCTGGGTGATACCGGAGGCGATCTCCTCGCGGACCTCGCCCCAGATGCCTTCCTTCTTCGGCGCCGCGAACGCCTGCAGCTGCACGGCGCTGTCCCGCAGGACGACGGTGGCCGCGACGATCGCGTCGCCCGCCACCTCCACGCGCAGCTCCATGCCCTCGACGCCGGGCACGAAGATGCCGCCGAGGTCCACCCGGCCGTCCTCGGGCCTGGACACCTCGGAGATGTCCCACGGTCCGTCGGGGCGGGGCGCCGGCGGAAGATTCACCCGACGCGGCCGGCCCGCCGTGTCCTCGCCGTCACGGGGTTCGACCTCGTCGACGACCTGCTCGGCCTCGCCCGCTGCGTCCTCAGCGGCACCACTCTTCTTGCGACGTCCGAACACGTCACTGTCCTTCCCGGTCGGATACGACCGAAGCGTATCGATTCCCACCCGTTGTGCCGTCCACAGCGGCATGACCGCCGGTGGACCCGAAGCCCCCCTCGGCCCGCGCCGAGCCGGGAAGCTCCGCCACCTCGTGGAAGCGCACCTTCTCGACCTGCTGGACGACCAGTTGGGCAATCCGGTCGAACCGCTCGAACCGCACGCTCTCGCGGGGGTCCAGATTGACCACGATCACCTTGATCTCTCCACGGTACCCGGCATCCACCGTCCCCGGGGCATTCACCAGCGCGATACCCAGTCGAGCGGCCAGACCGGAGCGGGGGTGCACGAAGGCGGCGTAGCCGTCGGGCAGGGCGATGGAGATGCCGGTGGGGAGCACGATCCGCTCGCCGGGGGCCAGGACGGCCGCCTCGGTGGTCACCAGATCGACCCCCGCGTCACCGGGGTGGCCGTAGGCGGGGATCGGTACGTCCGGGTCCACGCGCCGGATGAGTACGTCGACAGGGTTACGCATCAGGGGTTCACCTCGAAGGCGCGGGCGCGCCGGACCTGGTCGGGGTCGGACATGGCCGCCTGGATCTCCTCCGGCCGGCCGTTGTCGATGAAGTGGTCGACCTTGACCTCGATGAAGAGGGCGTCGGCGCGGACGGCGACGGGGCCTTCGGGCCCGCCGATCCGGCCGGTGGCGGTCGAATAGATCTTGCGGCCGTGCACGGCGGTGACCTCGGCCTCCAGGTGCAGCACCGTGCCGACCGGGACGGGCCGCGCGAAGTCCGTCTCCAGGCGGCCGGTGACGGCGATGACGCGCAGCAGCCAGTTGAGGGAGCCGAGGGTCTCGTCGAGCGCGGTGGCGAGGACGCCGCCGTGCGCGAGGCCGGGGGCGCCCTGGTGGTCGGGGGTCACGGTGAACTCGGCGGTGACGGTCACGCCCTCGCCGGCCCGTGCCTCCAGATGCAGCCCGTGGGGCTGTCCGCCGCCGCACCCGAAGCAGTGCTCGTAATGCGCGCCGAGCAGCTCGCCGGGGGCCGGCGCGTCGGGGTGGCGTACCGGCGGTATGGCGTCGGCCGGCGGGGTGAGGGCGGCAGATGTTGCAGTCACAGCCGCAGACCTTACCCGCGCGGGTAGGGGCCGGTCGCGCCGTGCCAAGCTTGGAGTCATGCAGCCTCCCGTACCGTCCTCCGCGCCGTCCTCCGCGCCGCGTTTCGACGAGCGTCTGACCGCTCCCCGCTCCTGGTGGGTGATCGTGGCCCTGCTGGGCCTCTCCGGCGGTCTGGTCATGTTCCCGCTGGGCACGGTCCCGACGCTGTGCGGAGTGATCGGGGCGGGCGCGCTGGCGGCCGTCGCCGTCTCCTCGTACGGCTCCGCCCGTATCCGGGTCGTCGCCGGTTCCCTGGTCGCGGGCGACGCGCGGATCCCGGTCTCGGCGCTGGGGACGCCGGAGGCGCTGGACGCGGAGGAGGCGCGCGCCTGGCGCACGTTCAAGGCCGATCCGCGCGCCTACATGCTGCTGCGGAGCTACATCCCGGGGGCCGTCCGGGTCGAGGTCACCGACCCGGCGGACCCGACGCCGTACGTCTATCTGTCCAGCCGTGACCCGCGGGGTCTGGTGGCGGCCCTGGAGGCCGCGAGCGCGCACAGCGTGGACACGGACGCGCGGGACGCGAGCGTGGACACGGAGGCGCAGGACGCGCCGACGCGGGGCGGCACGTCGGCCTAGAAGCCGATCTCCTTGGGGTTCTCGGGCTGCTCCAGCGGGGGCAGCCCCTCCAGTGCGTCCCAGGGCACCTGGCGACGGCGCAGATCAGCGCGGACGTGTTCGGCGAGCTTCTTGGTGTCGCGGCGGTTCATCACCGCGCCGACGGCGGCGCCGACCATGAACGGCATCAGGTTCGGCAGATTGCGCACCATGCGCTTCATGATCTGCTGGCGCAGTTCGCGCTTGAGCTGACCCCCGAGCGCGGCGTTGAGGGTGGTCGGCTTGGTGGGGTCGATGCCCCGCTCCTCCGTCCAGGAGGTCAGATAGGCCGTCGAGCGCTGGGTGAGCGTGCCGGGCGGCCGCAGGCCGTACACCTCGTGCAGTTCGGCGATCAGCTTCAGCTCGATCGCCGCGACCCCGGTGATCTCGGCGGCCAGTTCGGCCGGCATCGCGGGAGGTACGGGAAGCATGGCGGCGGCGCCGACACCGGCACCGACGGTCGAGCTGGCGTTGGCCGCGCCGGCGACGAGTTTGTCGGCGATCTGCTCGGGGCCGAGGCCCGGGAAGTGGCGGCGCAGGGTCGCCAGGTCCCGTACGGGAACGCGCGGGGCGATCTCGATGACCCGGTCGGCGAGGAAGCCGATACCGGCCTTGGCGCTCTCGCCGCCACGCTTCACGCCGCGTTTGACGGCGTCGATCCGCGCGCGGTCGAGTTTCATACGGTCGAGCTGGACGCGCGCCGGGTTGGCCACGCGCCTGACGGCGTCGAGGCGCCCGTGGCGCGCCTCCTGCCGCTCCGTCGGTGCCGACCGCGAGGTCGGGGCAGCTTCGAGCGAGGCCGAGGGGCCTCGCCCGTCGTCACGCGCGCCGAGGGAGGGCAGGTGGGCGGTGTGCTCGGCGTCGGGGGCCTGCTGGGCACCCTCTGCCGGGCCGGGGCCGCCCTGATCAGCCTCCGGCTTCCCATGAAGCCGGAAGCGTCGCTTCCGGGACGGTGTGTCGCCTGCCACGGCTGTCCGATCTCAGTCGCAGTCGCGGCAGATCGGCTGGCCGTTCTTCTCCCGAGCCAGCTGGCTGCGGTGGTGCACGAGGAAGCAGCTCATGCAGGTGAACTCGTCGGCCTGCTTGGGCAGGACCCGGACGGCGAGCTCCTCGTTCGAGAGGTCCGCGCCGGGCAGTTCCAGGCCCTCAGCGGCCTCGAACTCGTCGACGTCGACCGTCGAGGTCGACTTGTCGTTCCGGCGGGCCTTCAGTTCCTCAAGGCTGTCCGAATCGACGTCGTCGTCGGTCTTGCGTGGGGTGTCGTAATCCGTTGCCATGTCGCTCTCCCCCTCTGGGTGGTTGCGGTGTCTCCAGCGCACGTAACGCGTGAGAGGCCGGACTTGTGCCCGACCCGAGGCGGAGATTTTGCCTCACATCAAGGTCTGTTACTCAATCGACACCCAGCCCGCCCTCTCACGAGTGATCGGCTTTGGGTGGCGAACGGGACCGTACACGGTCCCTTGGCCGTCCTTCACGGGCGCCACCCCGTGTACTTCCCGTCATCAAGGGCCCCGGAAACCCGGACTTTTCCTGGTTTTCCGATGGAATTCTCGATCACGGAGAGTAGAGAGGCCTATGTGATTTCCTGTGATCGATCACACAGGGGCGTCTCAGGAACGGACCCCGGAAATTCCGCGC
Organism: Streptomyces sp. NPDC006551; assembly: GCF_040611675.1. Taxonomy (NCBI): domain Bacteria; kingdom Bacillati; phylum Actinomycetota; class Actinomycetes; order Kitasatosporales; family Streptomycetaceae; genus Streptomyces; species Streptomyces sp. NPDC006551. Next base: position 97,533 of record NZ_JBEXOT010000025.1, on the reverse strand, counting down.
AAAGCGAACGGAACCCGGCGGGTACTCGAAGTGTGTCAGATCGGGAGAGTGACACGCATCACGAGACCACCGCCGTCCCGAGGCTCCGCGATGATACGCCCGCCGTGGGCGCGCGCCACCGAGCGGGCGATCGACAGGCCGAGCCCGACCCCCTTGTCGCTCCCGGTCCGTTCCTGCCGCAGCCGTCTGAAGGGCTCGAAGAGGTTGTCGATCTCGTACGCCGGGACCACGGGTCCCGTGTTCGAGACCACCAGGACCGCCTGGCCGTGCTGGGTCTCGGTGGTCACCTCCACCCAGCCTCCCTCCGGGAGGTTGTACCGCACGGCGTTCTGGACCAGGTTCAGGGCGATCCGCTCCAGCAGGACGCCATTGCCCTGGACGACGGCGGGCGCACGCTCCCCGCGGATCTCCACGCCCTTGGCCTCGGCCTCCGCGTGCACCTGGTCGATGGCGCGCGAGGCGACCTCGGCGAGGTCGACGGGCTTGCGCTCGACGATCTGGTTGTCGCTGCGGGCGAGCAGCAGCAGGCCCTCGACCAGCTGCTCGCTGCGCTCGTTGGTGGCGAGCAGGGTCTTGCCGAGCTGCTGGAGCTCCACCGGGGCCCCGGGATCCGAGAGGTGGACCTCCAGGAGGGTGCGGTTGATCGCCAGCGGGGTGCGCAGTTCGTGCGAGGCGTTCGCGACGAACCGCTGCTGGGCGGTGAAGGCGCGCTCCAGGCGCTCCAGCATCTCGTCGAAGGTGTCCGCCAGCTCCTTCAGCTCGTCGTCGGGGCCGTCCAGCTCGATCCGCCGGGCGAGGTCGGATCCGGCCACCTGGCGGGCGGTCCGGGTGATCCGGCCGAGCGGGGAGAGGACCCGGCCCGCCATGGCGTAGCCGAAGGCGAAGGCGATGATGCTCAGGCCGAGCAGGGCGAACAGGGAGCGGCGCAGGAGGTCGTCCAGGGCCAGGTCCCGCTGGTGCTTCATACAGGCCGTGACGGCCTGGTTGAACTGGTCGCCCGTGCCCGCCTCCGGCAGGTCGCACCACGAGGTGGTGGGCAGGACGTCACCCTTGACGATCTTGAACGGCAGCTCGGAGGCGCTGAGGCTCAGGGCCTGGGTGGTGAAGAGATAGATGATCGACAGCAGCAGGATGCCGGCGATCAGGAACATCCCGCCGTAGAGCAGGGTGAGCCGTATCCGGATGGTGGGTCGCAGCAGGGGTCTGACCGGGTCCCGGGGGTCCCAGGTCGGTTTGGGAGGCGTCTGCAGGGGCGCCGGGGTCGCGGCCACCGGTCAGATCCGGTAGCCGGAGCCGGGGACCGTGACGATGACCGGAGGTTCGCCGAGCTTGCGGCGCAGGGTCATCACCGTGACCCGTACGACGTTGGTGAAAGGGTCGGTGTTCTCGTCCCAGGCCTTCTCCAGGAGCTGCTCGGCCGAGACGACCGCGCCCTCGCTGCGCATCAGGACCTCCAGGACGGCGAACTCCTTCGGCGCCAGCTGGACCTCCTTGCCATCGCGGAAGACCTCGCGGCGGTTGGGGTCGAGCTTGATGCCGGCGCGCTCCAGGACGGGCGGCAGCGGCACGGTGGTGCGCCGGCCGAGGGCCCGCACGCGCGCGGTGAGCTCGGTGAAGGCGAAGGGCTTGGGGAGGTAGTCGTCGGCGCCGAGCTCCAGGCCCTCGACGCGGTCGCTGACGTCACCGGACGCGGTGAGCATCAGGACGCGGGTGGGCATGCCGAGCTCGACGATCTTGCGGCAGACGTCGTCGCCGTGGACGAGCGGGAGGTCGCGGTCGAGGACGACCACGTCGTAGTCGTTCACCCCGATGCGCTCCAGGGCGGCCGCGCCGTCGTACACGACGTCGACGGCCATGGCCTCCCGGCGCAGTCCGGTGGCCACGGCATCGGCGAGCAGCTGCTCGTCCTCGACGACGAGTACGCGCACGTCGCAATTCCTTCCTGCGAGCCCCGGCCCGATGGGGACAGAGCGGTTCCTGAGCACTGACTGTGCCTGTCCATCCTGCCCGGTACGCGCGTAAACCGGCTGTAAGGCGGGGTGGGGCCGGTCTCCGCGGAGGGTTCCGGGCGCCTTGGCCGACGGGGCCACGTGGGGGCGCGCAGGGGGCGCATAGGTAGGGCGGTCGGGTGGTGCGAGAAGAATTCACCTGATTCACGGGCCAGTTGAGGTTTCTGTGAGGAACGCTCTGGGGAGGACGTTCTGCACACCCCGCGATCACCCCTGTATGTGGCACGCCACTGACCGCTCTGTCCCCCAGAGGTAGCAGCGTGTGATCCATCCACCCTCGGCACACCCCCGTGCCACCGACCCATGACGAGGGGGCGCACCATGGACGCTTTCACCGCAGGACTGCTGCAGCGCATAAGGACCGCGCAGACCGACCTCACACGGGCACGCGAGACGGGCGACGACTTCCTCGCGGAGGTCGAGCAGGCCGAGCTCGACGACCTGCACCGCCTGGCCGCCGAGCACGGCGTGCAGGTCGGCGCCGTCACCGCCTGACCCACGGACGTGGAGGGGCCCCGGTGTCGATGACACCGGGGCCCCTCCACGTCCCGGGATCTCAGCTCCGGGACCCGGGCCGGTCGTGCCATGCCCCGAACTCCTCCAGGAGGCTCTGGAGGGGCTCGAAGACGCCTGGGGAGCCCGCCACGGCGAGCTCGCCCGTCGGGGGCTCACCGGGACGTCCACCGGTCCTCGCGCCCGCCTCGCGGGCGATCAGGTCCCCCGCCGCCAGGTCCCAGGGATTGAGGCCGCGTTCGTAGTAGGCGTCGAGGCGGCCGGCGGCCACGTCGCAGAGGTCGATGGCGGCCGAGCCACCGCGGCGGATGTCGCGGACGCGCGGGATGAGGCGCTGGGCCACATCGGCCTGGTGGGCGCGGACCGTCTGGACGTAGGCGAAGCCGGTGGAGATCAGCGCCTGCTCCAGCGGGGCCGCGGGACGGCACACGAGCCGGCGGTCGCCGGCGTACGCACCACCGCCGAGGACCGCCCGGTACGTCTCGCGGCGCATCGGCGCCTCGACCACGCCGACGACGGTCTCGCCGTCCCGCTCGGCGGCGATGGAGACGGCCCAGGTCGGCAGCCCGTAGAGATAGTTCACGGTGCCGTCGAGCGGGTCGATCACCCAGCGGACGCCGCTGGAGCCGGGGCTGGAGGCGCCCTCCTCGCCGAGGAATCCGTCGTCCGGGCGGTGCTCGGCGAGGAAGCCGGTGATCAGCTTCTCGGCGGCGATGTCCATCTCGGTGACCACGTCGATCGGGCTGGACTTGGTCCTGGCGACGGCCAGGTCGTCCGGCCGCCCGTCCCGCAGCAGGGCGCCCGCCCGCCGCGCGGCCTCCAGGGCGAGGCCGAGCAGCTCGGTCAGCAGCGGGTCGGTCGTCGAGGGGCCGGTCGGCAGGGGGTTCACGGGCTCGGTCACAGGCGCTCCTTACGCGTACGGACTGTCGGCACCGGCCGCCGCCGGCCGCTCCGCCCGGGCCGGGCAGCAGCCGATCGGGCAGATGTCGTGAGACGGACCGAGGGCTCCCAGGGCGCAGCGTTCGGCCCGCGCCCCGCGCTCGCTCGCCGCACGCTCCAGGACGAGGTCCCGTACGGCCGCGGCGAACCGCGGGTCCGCCCCCACGGTCGCCGAGCGCCGCACCGGCAGGCCCAGCTCCGCGGCCTTGGCGGTGGCCTCGGTGTCGAGGTCGTACAGGACCTCCATGTGATCCGAGACGAAACCGATCGGGACCATCACGGCGGCCGGGACGCCGGAGCCGTGGAGCTTCTCCAGGTGGTCGCAGATGTCCGGCTCCAGCCACGGGATGTGCGGGGCACCGCTGCGGGACTGGTAGACGAGCTGCCAGGGGTACGAGACGCCGGTCTCCTCGCGGACGGCCTCGACGATCACCCGGGCCACGTCCAGGTGCTGCTTCACATAGGCTCCGCCGTCCCCGTGCTCGCCGGCGGGGCCGGAGGAGTCCGCGGCCGATTCCGGGATGGAGTGCGTGGTGAAGGCGAGGTGGGCGCCGGCGCGCACCGGCTCGTCCAGCTCGGACAGGGAGGCGAGCACGCCCTCGACCATGGGGCCGATGAAGCCGGGGTGGTTGAAGTAGTGCCGGAGCTTGTCGACGCGGGGCAGCGGCAGCCCTTCCGCCTCCAGCGTGGCGAGCGCGTCGGCGAGGTTCTCGCGGTACTGGCGGCAGCCGGAGTACGAGGCGTACGCGCTGGTGGCGAGGACGGCGATGTGGCGTCGCCCGTCGGTGATCATCTCCCGCAGGGTGTCGGTGAGGTACGGCGCCCAGTTCCGGTTTCCCCAGTAGACCGGCAGGTCGAGGCCGGCCTGCCGGAAGTCGGTCCGCAGCGCGTCGAGCAGGGCGCGGTTCTGGTCGTTGATCGGGCTGACGCCGCCGAAGAGGAAGTAGTGCTGCCCCACCTCCTTCAGCCGTTCCTTCGGGATGCCTCGGCCGCGGGTCACGTTCTCCAGGAAGGGGACCACGTCGTCCGGGCCCTCGGGGCCGCCGAAGGAGAGCAGCAGAAGGGCGTCGTACGGGGCGGGATCGTGCTGATCGGACATGGCACCGATCCTCCCACCCGCCTGTGACAGCCGGTGGCGCGGCCCGTCCGAAAAATGGTGACCGCTCATCCACTTCAACGCCGTAGGCTTTAGCTATTAATTACACGTGTTGGACGACACGTGCCGAGTGATGCCGGAGATCCACTTGCCCAGTCCCTACCGCGCGATCTTCGCGGCCCCCGGTACCAAGGCGTTCTCGGTGGCCGGATTCCTCGGCCGCATGCCGCTGTCCATGATGGGCATCGGCATCGTCACGATGATCTCCCAGGTCACCGGGCGGTACGGCCTGGCCGGCGCGCTCTCGGCGACGCTGGCGATGTCCGCGGCGGTGCTGGGCCCCCAGGTCTCCCGGATGGTCGACCGCCACGGCCAGCGCCGGGTCCTGCGCCCGGTGACCGTCGTCTCGGTGGTGGCGGGCGCCGGGCTGCTGCTCTGCGTCCAGCAGGGCGCCCCCGACTGGACCCTGTTCGTCTTCACGGCCGTCATCGGCTGTGTGCCGAGCGTCGGCGCCATGACCCGGGCACGCTGGGCGCAGATCTACCACGGCTCGGCGCGCGAACTGCACACCGCGTACTCGTGGGAGTCGATCGTCGACGAGGTGTGCTTCATCTTCGGCCCGATCATCTCCATCGGTCTGTCGACCGTCTGGTTCCCGGAGGCCGGTCCGCTGTTCGCCGGCGTCTTCCTGGCCATCGGCGTCTTCTGGCTGACCTCACAGCGCGCCACCGAGCCCCGGCCGCACCCCCGCGAGGAGCACAGCAGCGGCTCCGCGCTCCGCTCCCCCGGCCTGCAGGTCCTCGCACTCGCGTTCGTCGCCACCGGTGCCATCTTCGGTTCGGTCGACGTCGTGACCGTGGCCTTCGCCGAGGAGCAGGGCCACAAGGCCGCCGCCAGCCTCGTCCTCGCCGTCTACGCGCTCGGTTCCTGCCTGGCGGGCGCGGTCTTCGGGCTGCTCCACCTCAAGGGTGAGCCGTCCCGCAGGTGGTTGCTGGGCGTCTGCGCGATGGCCGTGAGTATGATCCCCCTCCTACTGGCCGGGAACCTGCCGTTGCTGGCCGTGGCGCTCTTTGTCGCGGGCCTGTCCATCGCGCCGACGATGGTGACCACCATGGCCCTCGTCGAAGCGCACGTACCGCGCACCAAGCTGACCGAGGGCATGACCTGGACAGGGACCGGGCTCGCGATCGGTGTGGCGCTCGGCTCCTCGGCCGCCGGCTGGGTGGTCGACGCGTCGGGAGCGGAGGCGGCGTACGTGGTGCCCGTGGTCTCGGGCGCGCTCGCGGTCGTGGTGGGTCTCCTGGGGTACCGCCGGCTGCGCAGGCCGGTGCCGACTGGGGAGGGGCAGCGTGAGCAGGACGGCGACAGGACGGTCACAGCGGTCGGGGAAAGCCGGGACGGCGAGCGCCCCGTGGCGTAACTGGGCGGGGAACGTCACCTCCCGTCCCGCACGGGAGGTGAGCCCCGCCTCGGCCGAGGAGCTCGCCGAGGCGATCCGCGGGGCGGCCGAGGACGGCCTGCGGGTGAAGACGGTCGGCACCGGCCACTCCTTCACCTCGATCGCCGCGACGGACGGCCTGCTGGTGCGCCCTCACCTTCTGGCCGGGATCCGGCGGATCGACCGCGAGGCGATGACCGTCACCGTGGAGTCGGGCACCCCGCTCAAGCGGCTGAACGTGGCGCTGGCCCGGGAGGGCCTGTCGCTCACGAACATGGGCGACATCATGGAGCAGACGGTCGCCGGGGCCACGTCCACAGGTACGCACGGGACGGGCCGCGACTCCGCCTCGATCGCCGCGCAGATCCGGGCGCTCGAACTGGTCACGGCCGACGGACGGCTGATGACCTGTTCCGAGAAGGAGAACCCCGACGTCTTCGCCGCCGCCCGGATCGGGCTCGGCGCGCTCGGCGTGATCACCGCGATCACCTTCGCCGTGGAGCCGGTCTTCCTGCTCACCGCGCGCGAGGAGCCGATGACCTTCGACAAGGTCACCTCGGAGTTCGACGCGCTGCACGCGGAGAACGAGCACTTCGAGTTCTACTGGTTCCCGCACACCGACAACTGCAACACCAAGCGCAACAACCGCAGCGCGGGCCCGGCCGCCCCGCCCGGACCGGTCAGCGGCTGGATCGAGGACGAGCTCCTCTCCAACGGCGTCTTCCAGCTGGCGTGCGCGCTGGGCCGCGCGGTGCCTCCGGTCATCCCGTCGCTCGCCAAGGTCGCCAGCCGCGCCCTGTCGGCCCGTACGTACACCGACATCCCGTACAAGGTCTTCACCTCCCCGCGCCGGGTGCGCTTCGTGGAGATGGAGTACGCCCTGCCGCGGGAGGCGGGGGTCGCGGCGCTGCGCGAGCTGAAGGCGATGGTCGAACGCTCCCCGCTGAAGGTGAGCTTCCCGGTGGAGGTGCGGACGGCTCCCGCCGACGACATCGCGCTCTCCACCGCCTCGGACCGGGAGACGGTGTACATCGCGGCCCACCTCTACAAGGGAACGCCCCACCGCGGGTACTTCACCGCGGTGGAGCGCATCATGACGGCGCACGGCGGCCGGCCGCACTGGGGCAAGGTGCACACCCGGGACGCGGCGTACCTCTCCGAGGTCTACCCGCGCTTCGCCGAGTTCGCGGCGCTGCGTGACCGGCTGGACCCGGACCGGCTGTTCGCCAACGACTATCTGCGGCGGGTTCTGGGCGACTGACGATCACTCGGCCGTCGGCGTCGGCGTCGGCGGAATGTCCCGGGCCGGGGCGCCGTCGGACGGGCTCCCCGTCGGGGTCGGCGTGGGCGTCGCCGTGGAGGGCGTGGGTGTGGGCGTCGGAGTCGGTGCCGGATCGCCGCCGGCCGAGTCCGACGGTGTCGGGTCCGGCTCCCGGGTGCTCTGCCCGGTGTCCGGGGACGGGCCGCCGCTGCCGCCCTGTTCACGGTCTCGGCCCTGGTCCTGGTTCCGCTTCCGCTGCTGCTGGGTGCCGGACTCCGCGCCGGGTGTCTCGTCGGTGGACGGGGTGCCCGGGGAGCCCTCCGCGCCGCGCCCGACCACCGAGCCGAAGGTGGTCGTTCCCCTGGTGCCGCTGAAGTCCTGATCGGAGATCAGTTCGTAGGCGGTGATACCGCCCATGGAGACGAGGAAGACGAGCGCGGCGGCGACGGCGGAGCGCTTCCAGCCGCGGACTCGGGTGCCGTGGGTCGTCGCGACGCCGAACTCCTCGTCGTACGGCGGCGCGGCGGGCTCACCGATGGCCGGGAGCACCTGGGTGCGAGCGGGCGCGGCCCGGCGGACGGACCGGCGCGACGCCTTCACCGGCTCGCCGTGGACGGTGACCACCCGTATCTGTTCACCCGTCCGCTTGAAGAGGTGCTGGAAGACCGAGCCGCCGCAGGTCGCGATGACACTGATCACACCGGCGCCCAGGATCGTGCCGTACACACCGAGGGTGGAGGCGAGTTTGGCCGCCACGACCGCGGCGATGGCGCTGCCCGAGACCTGAGCCACGCTCAGATCGAGCCGCTTCCTCGTCTCTTCCCTGTCGTCCTCGCCGTCCCTGCTGTCCCTGCTGTCCCTGTCGGCCTTCGCCTGATCCATACCGGGCCCTCGCCTGCTCATCCGTTCAACCATGCACCCAGAAGGGACAAATGGGCGAAGGTATTAGTTCCGTTTCTGGCGATTCTGTGAAGAGCGACACGTGAGGGTGGTGATCGCGGACACTCAACTCCCGTACCGCCGGAGAAGTTGGGCGGCGCGCCTGTCCACCCTGGTGGCCCGAATGGAGTACTGTGGCGAGCCCTGGGTCCGGGCTCCCGCATGGGCGCTCGGGGTCAACGGGAGGGAGCCGAAGGCGGCACTCGAACCGGCGGCGCCGTGGCACCGCACGGGGACCCGCAACACAGCGTGACCGCTGGTCACTCTGCGTTGTAAAGAGGTAACCGTGCCATAACGGCGTTCCAGGGTCCACGCCCGACACGCCGGGCAACTCGGCAAGGTTGTGGCAGGCTGCACCCGGGCAGGCCACACTCGACTAGCGGAAGCAGCGACGCACGTGACGTCGGCAGGCACCACCCGGGAGGTCCCCATGCCCGAACTGCGTGTCGTGGCCGTCTCCAACGACGGCACACGACTGGTGCTGAAGGCTGCTGACAGCACGGAGTACACGCTTCCGATCGACGAGCGGTTGCGCGCCGCCGTACGCAACGACCGGGCGCGGCTCGGTCAGATCGAGATCGAGGTGGAGAGCCACCTCCGCCCCCGGGACATCCAGGCGCGTATACGTGCCGGTGCGTCGGCCGAGGAGGTCGCCCAGCTCGCCGGGATCCCGGTCGACCGCGTACGGCGCTTCGAGGGACCGGTGCTCGCGGAGCGGGCGTTCATGGCTGAGCGGGCCCGCAAGACGCCCGTACGCCGGCCGGGCGAGAACACCGGACCGCAGCTCGGCGAGGCGGTGCAGGAGCGACTGCTGCTGCGCGGCGCCGAGAAGGACACCGTGCAGTGGGACTCCTGGCGCCGTGACGACGGCACGTGGGAGGTGCTGCTCGTCTACCGGGTGGCGGGCGAGGTGCACACGGCCAGTTGGACGTACGACCCGCCCAGGCGGCTCGTCCAGGCGGTGGACGACGAGGCACGCGCGCTGATCGGCGAGACGGACGACACGATCGCCGCGGCGCCCGAGCCGAGCTTCCCGTTCGTACCGCGGATCGCCCGGCTGCCCCGGGACAGGCCGCTGGACCGCGCCCTGGACCGTCAGTTGGACCGCCAGCCGGAGCGGCCGACCGCCGCGCTGCCCGGGCCGGAGCCGGAGGAGGAGCGGGACTCTCTGACGAGCCTCCTGGAGGCGGTGCCGAACTTCCGGGGCGACATGGTCGTGCCGGAGCCCGCGGACCCGGAGACCGCCGAGGACCCCGAGGCGGAGGAGCCCCCGGCCCCGGCCGCCTCGGCGGGCGCGGGTGCGGCCTACGCCGACGTCCTGATGCCGCGCGCGGTCTCGGGGCACCGCGACCGCCTCACGGGCACGACGGACCGTCAGGCCGAGGCGGACGGTGTCCGTCCGGGCCGGCGGGCGGCGGTGCCGAGCTGGGACGAGATCGTCTTCGGCACGCGCCGGAAGAAGCAGGACTGACGACGGCCGTACGAGGTTCGGAAGTACGACGACGGCAGTATGGAGAAGGCCCCCGCCGACCTCGGCGGGGGCCTTCTCCGTGTGCGGCACGCCGGCGTCCCCGGCCGTCGGGCTCGCCCAGGTCGGCGAGCGCCGGCCTCCGGGGCTCCGTCCCCGGCCGTCGGACCGAGCGCCGGCCTCCGCAGCTCCGTCCCCGGCCGTCGGGGCGAGGCCGACCCCGGGTTCTCCGCCCCCGGACGAGGCGCGTCAGGAGTCCGGGCCGCCGGCGGGGCACACCGGCCACCGTCGTCCCGCTACCGCGGGTCCGGGCCCTTGGCCACCGGACGGGTGGGGTCGGCCGACCACTCCGACCACGAGCCCGCGTACAGGGCCGCCGGGACGCCCGCGATCTCCAGGGCGAGGACCTCGTGGGCGCCGGAGACGCCCGAGCCGCAGTAGACCGCGACGTCGGTGCCGTCGGCGGCACCGAGGGCCGAGAAGCGGGCGGCCAAAGCCTCCGCCGGGAGGAAGCGGCCCGCCTCGTCCACGTTCTCCGTCGTCGGGGCCGAGACCGCCCCCGGGATGTGTCCGCCCACCCGGTCGATCGGCTCCACGTCACCCCGGTAGCGCTCCGCCGCCCGCGCGTCGAGGAGCAGCCCCGTGCGGGCCAGCGCCGCCGCGCCGTCCGCGTCGAGCAGCCCGTGCGACCCCGGCACCGGCGTGAAGTCGCCCGGCTCCGGCCGAGGGATCTCCTTCGACAGCTCCCCCGTCCACGCCGCGAGCCCCCCGTCCAACACCCGTACGTCCGTGTGGCCGGTCCAGCGCAGCAGCCACCAGGCCCGGGCCGCACCCCAGCCGAGACCGCCGTCGTAGACGACGACCGGGGTGTCCGCCGAGACGCCGGCCCGGCGCATCGTCGCGCCGAAGGCCGTCACGTCCGGCAGCGGATGCCGGCCGCCCGCGCCGGGCGGGCCCGCGAGTTCCGTGTCCAGGTCGACATAGACCGCGCCGGGGATGTGCCCGGCCTCGTACTCCGGCAGCCCGGGCGGGCCGCCCAGCTGCCAGCGGACGTCGAGGAGGACAGGTGGCCGGGGCCCGACCGACTCGCTCAGGAGTTCGCTTGCGGTGATGATGGGCTTCATGGGTGCCATCCTCGCGCAGCCCACGCCGTGACAGGAACGAACGGCGGACGGCGGACGGACGGCGGCAGAAGAGGAAGCGACGAACCAGGCATCCTCCTGCGGGTTCGCGCCAAAGCGGCGCGGCCGTGGCGCACGGCGCGGCTGGTGGTGCGAGCATCGGCACGGGGCGCGCGAACGAGACGCGAGGACGGCGGACGGACCGCCGGGCACGGAACGGCTACGGCCCTGTGTCCGGGCCCCGACGGCCCCGTACGACCTCGTGCGTACGCCTCGTCCCCCCGTACGGCCACGACGATGGTCCGAGGAGAGAGTGACGATGACGGAGGCGACTCGGCGCACACCCGGTACACCCTGTTGGGTGAGCTTGATGGTGCACGGGCTTGACGCGACGCAGGAGTTCTACAACGCCCTCTTCGGCTGGGAGTTCGTGCCCGGCCCGCAGCAGCTCGGCCCGTACGTGCGGGCGCTGCTCGACGGCAAGGAGGTGGCGGGCATCGGCCAGCTGCCGCCCGACCGGCATCTGCCGGTCGCCTGGACCACCTATCTGGCGACGGACGACGCCGACGAGACGGCGGAGAGCATCCGCTCCTGCGGCGGCACGGTCGCGGTCGGCCCGCTCGACGCGGGCGAGGCGGGCCGGATGGCGATCTGCTCCGACCCCTCGGGCGCCGTCTTCGGGGTCTGGCAGGCCGAGCTGCACCAGGGCACGGCGGTCGACGGCGCGCCCGGCACCCCGGTCTGGAACGAGCTTCTGACGTACGAGACGTCGTCGGTCGGCAAGTTCTACCGGACGGTCTTCCGCTACGAGGCCGAGCCGGTCGTCTCCGCCGACTTCGACTTTCTGACCCTCCGTCTGGACGGACGCCCGGTCGCCTCGCTGCACGGCGTCGGCAACGGCCTCCCCCGTGACCGGGGCGCGCACTGGATGACGTACTTCGAGGTCGCCGACACCGACGCGGCCGCCGGGCTGGTCACCGAGCTGGGCGGGCGCCTCCTGCGACCGCCGTGGGACGACCTCGCGGGGCGCCTCGCCCTGGTGGCGGACCCGGAGGGCGCCGTCTTCACGATCGTCCACTCAGCGCCGGGCCGCTGAGACCACCCGGCGTAGCATCGCGCCTCCTCAGACTCTCCCCCTCCTCAGAGTCTCCGCCTCCCCGTCTCCCGTCGGTCAGGCCCGGCTCCGCACCAGGCCGCGGCGGAGCCGGGAGGCGGGCCGCGGTGCGTCGCCGCCGGGCAGTCCCAGCCGGCCGAGGCGCTCCCGGTCGAAGTAGCGGGCGGTGCTCTCCTCGCCCAGGCGGTCGGTGAGCAGCGCGGCGGTCTCCTCACGCAGCCGGGGGTGGAGCTTCGGCTGCATGCAGTAGCCCACGGCCCTGACGAGCGGGGCGAGAGTCTCGGGGGTCGGGCCGGGTACGGCGGGGGCGGCGCCGGTCTCCAGGTCGGGCACGAGGTGGTCCACGACGGTCAGCGGCACGCGGTTGCTGTTCTCGTACGGCGTGAGCCGCTCCAGGATCGTCCCGGTGCCCACGCGGGCGACGGGGACGCCGTAGTACACGGCGGCGGTGAGCATCGCCGTGGAGAAGCAGCCGACGACGAGCCGGGGCCGGCAGCGTTCGTAGAAGGTCTCGGCGAGCAGCGGACCGTCGAGGACCGTGAGCCGCACCCCCGCGGTCTCGGCGGCGTCCCGCAGGGCCAGGGAGTAGCGGACGGGGGCGGTCGGGTGCGGTTTGAAGACCACCGAACGGTGCCCGGCGGCCGCGGCGCCGCGCACCATGCGGACGTGCAGCTCCTCCTCCTCGTCCGCGGTGAGGATGCCGAGGGCGGCGAGGTACTGGCCGAGCAGCAGGGCGGTCGGGGCGGCCGCGACCGCCTCCGCCACCAGCCGGTCGCCGTCGGCCGCCTCGGCGATCTCGGTGAGCACCCCGCGGAAGGCGTCGTCCGGCACCAGTTCGGGCTCGACGCCGGTCTCGGCGAGCAGCAGCGGGCGCAGGCCGGGCACGAGGTCGAGGTGGAGCAGACGCCGGACGCGGCAGCCGATCGACTGCGGCAGCTCGTCGCGGGTCGGGCCGTAGCTCATCAGGCCGTCGGCGTAGACCTCGACGGAGCTCTCGGCGAAGACGGCGGCGAGCGCCTTGGCGGGGTTGACCTGGATGGATTCGACGACGAGCTCGACCGGTCCGTCGCCCAGGTCCCAGGCGGTGCGGAACACCCGCTGCCACAGCGGTGTCTCCTCCGGGCGGGGCGCCCAGGTGCCGGGGTGGTGGGGGCGGATGGCGTCGTTCCAGTCGATCGTGCCGTCGAAGCGGGTGGCGATCCGGTCGTAGCCGGTCATCTCCTCGAGCCGCAGGGCGGTCTCCGGGATCTCGGCGTTGTTCGAGACCAGCAGGAGCCTGCGGGCGTCCTCGCGGGCGCCGAACTGGCCGGCGTCGAGGGCGGCGGCCACGGTGGCGGCTCCGTACAGCGTCGACACCTGGAAGATCTGCACGGGCTTGCGGGTGCGCGGGTCCATGGGTCAGGCGGTCCTTCCGGTGGCGCGCAGGCCGCGGAGCAGCGTGGCGCGTGCGGTGTCCATCGTCGCCAGGGTCTCGTCGAGCACCCGCTGCGGCATACGGCGCAGGGCGTCCGTCACGTCGTGCTTGAGGCGCTTGGCGACCGCGGGCTCGTACTGGTCGGCCTTTCCCATATGAAAGGCGATCATGGCGCAGTAGGTGCGGACGGCTTTCGGGAGAAAGCGGTCGGCCTCGGCGTCGGCGGACACTTCTTCGAGCAGGAGGTCGTACGACGGAATGAAGTCCAGCTGACGATTGTCGGTGATCTGGGTCAGGGATGTGGTGACACCACGACGGTAGAAGACGCCATGGATACTGAGCGCCGCATAGGACGTCGCCTTCAGATGGAGACGCCAGATCCAGAGCCGGTCCTCGGCGGTGCGCAAAGTCGTTTCGAAGCGGGAGGCGCCGTCGCGGAAGAGATGACCGGCGTAGATGCCGAACGGGACGAACGGATAGTCCACCATCGTGATCATGTTCGCCGGGGCGATCCCGTCGCGCGGGTCCATCACCGTGTCCCGCCGCTTGGCCGGGGCGTAGCGGACGCTGCGGGACCTGCCCGTCGACTGGACATGGTCGGTGCGGGCGAAGTCGCAGCCCAGCGCCTCGATACCGCGGACCATGGCGCGCAGATGACCGGGGGCGTACCAGTCGTCGCCGTCGAGGAAGGTGACATGGTCGCCGGTCGCCGCGTCCAAGCCGGTGTTACGGGCCTGCGCCACGCCCCGATTCGTCTCGTGACGGATCACGGTGGCGTTCGGAATCCGGCTCTTCCAGCGGTCGAGGACGTACGGCGTGTCGTCCGTGGAACAGTCGTCGATCAACAGGAACTCGAAATCCGGATCCGCGTTCTTCGCGAGGCTGCGCATGGTGTCGGGGGCGTAGATCCCGACATTGTGGAACGGCACGATGACGGACAGTTTCGGCACACGGAACCCCAACACTCACACACGGGATACGGGAACACGGGAACAATTCACCTGTGACGTACGGGTATTGCGTACCGTACGAGGACGATCGGTCGGCAGCGTATCGGCGCTCAATTCCGGCCGGTCGAGCCAGGTGTGCACTCCGGGTGAACTCTTCCCGTCCTGCGCGGAAACCGGTGCCGGAATGCGATGGCGAGCAGGCAGAGCAGCGCGACGGCACCGATCGCGCCGCCGACGCGGAGCCCGGGCGGCCGGAAGACGCAATGGATCGACGTGGCCGTGCCGTCGAGCGGAACGGCCAGCAGGCCCAGATGGCGCCGGGCGGCCGTGGGCTCCGCGTCCCCCGCCAGGCAGCGCCAGCCGGAGATGCGCGGCACGGCGACGACGGCGGTGCCGGTGCTGCCGGCCGGGAGTTCGGCGGAGAGGGAGTGGCCGGAGGCCCGCACTTCGGTCGCTCCGGTCGCCGTCAGCCGCCGCACGGCCGCGTCGAGCCGCTCCCGGACGAGGCAGCCGACCGGCCTCGGTGGCAGGACCGGTTCGGCCGGGGCGGTGGCGCGCAGGTGGATCCGTACCGCCCCGGACGCCGGGACGGTGCCGAGCGACCGCATGGGGCCGAGGACGGACGGAAGTCTGCCCGCGAAGTCCACGGGCGGCTGTCCCGCCGACGCCGCCGTGCCGTGGTACCGCGGTGCCCAGAACCAGAGTTGTGAACCGGCCGGGCAGGCGGCCGTGAGCGTGACCTCGCCGTCGGCTCCGCCCGTCCGCCGGAGCACGGCCGGCTCGTCGTACACGTCGGCGCCGAGCAGCGCCTCCTGGTTGGCGAAGGCGGAGTCGCCGAACGCGGCCGGGCGCTCATCGAGGCGGACGTCCTCGCGCACGGTGACCAGGGGCGGCACGGGAGTGCCGGTGGAGCTGATCGCGGCCCTCGGCAGCCTGTCGGTGCGGACGGGCGCCGAGGGCGTGGAGCGCATCCGGGTGCCGATGGAGAAGATCGCGTCGGTCACCGGGTTGTCCAGGCTGACCGGATGGCGTCCCTTGGCGTAGAAGCCGAAGCCGAGGGAGGAGAGCGTACGGGAGGAGACGTCCGCCGTGAGGCTGCTGTAGTAGTCGGCGCCCTGTCCGCCGACGAGGAGGACGTCGTTGCCGCCCGGTACCTCACCGGGGTCCGTGCGATACCTCGGCCAGGCGTCCGCCGCCTCGGTCGCCCGTGCCATGTCCGCGTGCCAGGGGCCGAGCCGCGGCGCCCAGGAGACCTTGCCGAGTTGCTGCCGCTCGATCCGGCCGCCCGTGATCGCGGTCTCGCCGGCCTGGGCCAGGACGAGGAGCACGACGGCCAGGGCGGGCAGGGCGCGGGCGCCGACACCGAAGCGGCGGGCGGCCAGGACGCCCGCCGCGGCGAGCGCGCCGAGGGCGAGAGCGGCGCCGAACGCCGGATGGCTCCAGCGGTCGATGACGACGCTGTCCCGGGACGCGAAGACCATCGCGGCGAGGAGCGCTCCGGCACCCAGGAGTGCGGGCAGCCGGGGCAGCCCGCGGGCCGTGGAGAGCCAGGCCGCGATCAGCAACAGCCCGCACAGCACGAAGCTCTGACGGTACGGAATGCCGTTGGGCGAGGCGCCCGCGTGCCACAGCAGATGGGTGGGGCCCCACTGCATCGAGAGCGCGACCAGGCAGATCGCCGACGTCCAGCCGATACGGGCCCTCGGGGCGACCGCGCGGTTGAAGGGCAGCGTCAGCGCGAGCGCCAGGGCGGGGGTGCCGATGAAGAGGGCGGGGGACGCCACGCTCGCCGTGGCCGGCAGCAGCCGGGCGAACACCTCCGTCCAGGGCACGGCGGTGAAGGTCACCTCGGGGGTCGGGTCCGCGACCCGGGTGGCCATGAAGATCACCAGGACGAGCGGAGCCGCGAGGCCGATGCCCACGACCACGCCACGGGCGGCGCGCAGCAGTCCGGCCAGACGCCGGCGCCCCGTGTCGTCCGCGGTGAACAGCCGGACGGTGAGGACGACGGCCGCGCCGACGGTCGCCATGTAGGCGGTGTAGAAGTTGGCGAACCAGGCCAGGGCGACGACGAGCGGGCCGAGTACCGCGTGGCGCCCGGCGCGGGCCCACTCGCCGACCAGACACAGCAGCGGGAACGCCAGCAGCCCGTCCAGCCACATCGGTACGGTGGCGGCGAAGTTGAGGGTCCAGCCGCAGAGCGCGTACGCCGTTCCCAGCACGGCGGCCACCGGCCACGGGCCGGGGCGCAGCCTCAGCAGCAGCACCGCCATCGCCGCACCGGCGGCGGTGATCTTGGCGGCGGTGATGACGTAGAGGGCCAGTTCGACGCGGTCCGCCGGGAACAGGACGACCATCAGATCGAACGGGCTGGACAGGTACGTGCCGTAGTCGCCGAGGAAGTTCGAGCCGAAGCCGGAGTTCCAGTTCAGGAACAGGTCGCCGTCGGTGTCGCCGAGCAGGAGCTTGCGCCAGTACGCGTGGTACGGAAGGTACTGCTGGCCGAGGTCGACGGTGTTCCGGGTGGTGGGGCCGAACGGATGGCTGCCGGCCAGGGCTCCGCCGAGGCAGAAGACGAGGCAGGTCAGCAGGGCCGCGCCGGTCGACGCCCGCGCACGGGCGCTGTGCCGGGCCGCTCGCGCCCACCGCCGCACGTGACCGCCGGGCCGCTTCCCGGCGGCCCCGTCCCCCGGGCCGGACCGCTCGCCCTCGCTCCGCGCGCCCTCGCTCGAGGCGGTCACGGTCTCGGCAGCAGGGGGCACGCGTCCTCCGGGGGTGTGTCGCGCGCGGCGCGCGGATGTGCGGAGGGCCCGGTTCATGTCACGGGCCGACCGCCATTACCGCCGAGCCGGGCGACCCGAAGCCGATCAGCAGGCGGTGTCCGGGTACACCCGAGGTGAACTCGTGGTGCCGCACCGCCCCGGCCCTACCGCCGTGCCGCCATCGCTGCCCCGGCCGTGCCGCTGTTCCGTCGTGGACCGCCGTGGACCGCCGTACCGCGGTGCTCCCGCGCGGGCTACGACCGGCGGCGGGGCTTGCCGCGCTTGGCCGCCGCCGGGCCGCCGGACCGGCTCCGCGTGCTCTTCCCGGCCGTCTTGCCGGTCGTCTTCCCGGTCGATCGGGCAGCCGGCTTACCGGTGGACTTGCCGGTCGACTTGGCCGCCGCGGACTTCTGGCGTGCGCCGCCCTTCTCGGGACGCTTGTCCTTCGGGTCGGCCGTGGCTCCGGCGCGGCCGCGGGTGCTGTTGACGGTCCGCCCCCGGACGATGCCGATGAAGTCCTCCACCAGGTCGGTGGTCGCGTCCTCCCGCCACGACAGCGCGACCCGCGACTCGGGGGTGTCCGTCACCGTCCGGTAGGTGAGGTCCTTACGGTGGTGCAGACGCGCGATCGACTGCGGGACGACGAGCAGCCCCACGCCCGCCGCCACCAGTTCGACGGCGTCCGCCGTGGTGGCCGGACGCTCGATCGCCGGCCGTCCCGGCGGACGCTCCCAGTCGAGGGTGTCGTCCAGGGGGTGCAGCAGGATGTCGTCGGCGAGGTCCTCGACGGACACTTCGTCGGCGGCGGCCACGAGGTGGTCCTTGGGGACCACGACGACCGTCGTCTCGGTGTAGAGCGGGATCGCGCTGAGGTCCGTCCGGTCGATCGGCAGCCGCAGGAACCCGGCGTCGGCGCCGCCGCTCCGCAGGATGTCGGGGGCTTCGGCGGCGGTCACGGGGACGAGGTCCAGCGGGATGTCGGGCAGGCGCTCGTTCCAGATCCGCACCCACTTGCCGGGCGTCACCCCCGGGACGTACGCGAGCCGGAACGATGGGGTTTCTTCCGAGCCTGTCACCCCGCCAGGTTACCGGTCGTGGTCGGAGGTAGCGCACATGCTCGATACCCTTGACCTCATGAAGTCGCACCAGAGCCCCCAGACGATGAAGCCCGCCACGGCGGCGAAGAAGCTGGGTGTGTACCTCGAGGCCACCCCCGCCGAGTTCCAGGAGGGTGTCGTCTCCCGTGCCGAGCTGAGTGCGCTGCAGACCGATCCGCCCGAGTGGCTGCGGGAGCTGCGGCGCAACGGGCCGCACCCCCGCCCGGTGGTCGCCGCGAAGCTGGGCGTCTCCATCTCGGGCCTCGCCCGGGGCGGAGTGACCGAGCCGCTCACCACGGAGCAGATCGAGGCGTTGAAGACGGAGAACCCCGAGTGGCTCCAGAAGGAGCGCGCCACCCAGGCCGAGGTCCGCAAGGAGACGGTGCGGATCAAGGAGAAGCACGCCGAGCAGGCCACGCGGGACGACCAGCGCTCCTGACCTCCCGATCCACGGAACCGCGTCGGCCCCTCACCCCGCCCGGGTGAGGGGCCGACGCGTCGTTCGGGGTGCGGCCGTCGGACGGCTCAGGCCGAGGTCACCGGCAGTACGTCGGGGGACAACGCGCCGGCCCGGGCCGTGGCGCTCGTCATGTGGCGACGGTGGTGGCGGCGGCACAGGACCTCGTAGCCGATCTCCTCGGCCGGCCGGTTCACGTCGCCGACGACGACCTGCTCGCCCTCCACGACCATCTCGCCGCCCACCGTACGGGCGTTGTGCGTGGCCCGCGCCCCGCACCAGCACAGGGCCTCGACCTGGAGCTGCTCGATCCGGTCCGCCAGTTCGATCAGCCGCTGGGAGCCCGGGAACAGCTTCGTCCGGAAGTCCGTGGTGATGCCGAAGGCGAAGACGTCCAGACCGAGGTCGTCGACGGTCCGGGCGAGCTGGTCGATCTGCCCGGGAGCCAGGAACTGCGCCTCGTCGACGATCACGTAGTCCACCTTGCCGCCCTTGGACATCTCGGCGACCAGGTAGGCGTACACATCCATGTCGTCGGCCACCTCGACGGCGTCCGTGACGAGACCGAGGCGGGAGGACAGCTTGCCCTCACCGGCCCGGTCCTGGCGGGTGAAGATCACGCCCTGGAGCCCGCGCGCCGACCGGTTGTGCCCGATCTGGAGTGCCAACGTACTCTTTCCGCAGTCCATCGTTCCGGAGAAGAACACGAGCTCGGGCATGGGAGGTTGCGGCCTTTCAGGGCGGGAGGGTCGGGGGACGGTGGTTCGGGAACGGTGGTTCAGGAACGGACTTCGAGGAGCGGGACGAACTGCTCCGCGGACGTCATGGATCCGTGCACGCCGACCATCGCCGACTCGTGCGGTTCGTTGACGGAGGCGGTGACGATCACGTCGTCACGGGCCGCGGCGACGACGTCGCCGATCCTGCCGTACACCCGCTCGTCGACCGAGTCGCCGAACCAGCCGAGCGCGATGGCCTCGTCCCGGCCAGCCACCCAGAACTGCTCACCGAGCACCTCGCGCCAGCAGGTCAGAACGTCGTTCTCGGCGCCCGGCACGGCGTAGACATGGCGGGCGCGGCCTTCACCGCCGAGCAGGGCGACGCCGGCGCGCAGCTCCCAGTCCTCGTCGAAGTCGATCCGGGACTGCTCGTCGAAGGGGATGTCGACCATGCCGTGGTCCGCGGTGACGTACAGCGCGGAACGGGGCGGCAACTGGTCGGCGAGACGCTGGACGAGCCGGTCGACGAACATCAGCTGACCGCGCCAGGCGTCGGAGTCGATGCCGAAGCGGTGTCCGGCGCCGTCGAGCTCGCTGTAGTACGTGTAGACCAGCGAGCGGTCGCCGGCGGCGAGCTGCTCGGCGGAGAAGTCCATGCGTTCCTCGCCGGAGAGCCGGCCGTGAAACGTTCCGCCACTCAGCGCGATCTTGGTGAGCGGCGTGTCCTGGAAGATCGGGGAGGAGACCTGGGCGGTGTGGATCCCGGCTTCGTGGGCGAGCTGGAAGACGGTGGGGTACGGCTGCCAGACGTGGGGCGGGGTCCACGGCTTCCAGCGGAGCTGGTTCATCAGCTCGCCGGTGTCGGGGTCACGCACGGTGTAGCCGGGCAGTCCGTGCTCACCGGGGAACCGTCCGGTGCCGACCGAGGCGAGCGAGGCCGCGGTGGTGGCGGGGAACCCGGCGGTGAGGGGGCGTCCGGTGCCGCCGCGCGAGGTGGCGAGCAGCGAGGTGAGATACGGCGCCTCGTCGGGATGCTCCTTGATCTGCTCCCAGCCGAGGCCGTCGATCAGGAAGACGCAGTTCCGGTCCGCGGGGGTGAGTTCGGCGATCCGGGCGTCGAAGCCGGGCGCGCCCTGCCCGGCGACGAGGGTCGGGAGAAGGTCGGCGAGCGAGCCGGAGCCGTACTCGGGGACGGGCGCGGAGCCGGGTGCGAGCGCGGCTACGTGCGGGTATCCCCAGGCCGAGGACACGGAGGTGGGGACCGGCTCGTCCGGCCAGCCGGAGGTGGCCGTGGTGGGCTGGACCATCAGCGGGTCGCCGCGGTGGCTTCGGAGAGCGACTGCGCGAAGGCGAGGGTCTGGCGGACCGTGTCCGGCCCGTCACCGGCGTCGCTCACGCGCAGGCTGAGGTCGTCGGCGGTGGCGTTGCCGGTGTAGCCGTGGTCGGCGTCGCAGTTGGGGTCACCGCAGGCGGCGGGCTCCAGGTCGATCCGCGAGACGGCGCCCCAGCCGATGGTGAGGACGACCTCGCGGGGCAGCGTGCCGGGGGTGTACGACTCCGGGTTGGCGACGACCCGGCTGACGACGACCGAGGAGATCCGGTCGAGCTTGACCGACTCGGTGGACGTCGTGGCGTACGGCGTCGGGGAACTGGTGTCGGCGGCCTGCTCGTCGGTGTGGCTGACGATGAAACGGTTGGCCGTCAGGACGAGGACGGTGACATGGCGGCGGACCTCGTTGGAGTCGAACGTGGTCTCCTGGTGCACCAGGTACGACGCGATCGCCTCGCCACCGACGGCGGCCTCCACCGCCTCGGCCACGAGGGCCGGGTAATAGCCGCTGCGCTCGATCGCCGCGCGCAGCCCCTGGGTCGTCGTACCGGTCTTCGCCATGGACTCCATCCTAATCCGTCGGAAGGGGCGCTCCGGGCCGCTCCGGGGCTGCCCGGGCGGCGCGGTCAGTAGCTCGGCAGGCTGCGCGGGCCGAGGTCGGTACGGAGCGGGGGCGGGGCGAGGCGGACCATGGCGCCGAGGACGGAGAGGCCGCGCGAGGCCACGACCACGGGCTCCAGGGTGACCGCGACGACCTCGGGGTGGTCGTCGACGAGCCGGGAGACGCGCAGCAGCAGCTCCTGGAGGGCCGGGGTGTCGACGGGGTCGGAGCCGCGCCAGCCGAAGAGGAGGGGGGCGGTGCGGATCGACCGTACGAGCTCGGCGGCGTCCCGGTCGGTGGCCGGGACCAGCCGGTGGGACATGTCGCCGAGCAGCTCGGAGGCGGCTCCGGCGAGCCCGAAGGAGAGGACGGCGCCGACAGCCGGATCGATGGCGGACCGCACGACGGTGTCGACTCCGCGCGGCACCATCGCCTGGACGACCGGGTGGAGCTCCTCGGGCTTGCCGAGAGATTCGGTCAACTCGGCGTACGCGGTGCGGAGTTGTCCCTCGGTGGCGAGATCGAGGCGTACGCCGCCGAGGTCCGGGCGGTGGCGCAGATGGGGCGCGGTCGTCTTCAGGGCCACGGGATATCCGAGGCGGGCGGCGGCCGCGACGGCGGCGTCGGGGGTGGGCGCGGGCAGGATCGGGAGGACCGTGATCCCGTAACGCGCGAGCAGTTCGCCTGCGGCGTCGGCGTCGAGGGTCACGCCGTGGGCGTCCGCTTCCTCCCCGAGCAGCCGCTCGATCTGTTCGGCGGCCCCCGCTTCGTCGATGTTCTCGTACTCCGGTACCCGCCCCGGCTCGGCGGCCTGCCGCCGCCACTGCCCGTACCGCACGGCCTCCGCCAGCGCCCGCACGGCCCGCTCGGCGGCGGGATAGGCGGGGATGTTGCCACTGCAGGGCGCGGGCGCGGCCCCGTCCGGTCCCTCCCCACCGGGAGGGCCGTCCTCGGCGCCCTTCGTCGCCTGGGGCGGCCCGCCGACCTGGCCGCCCGTGGCGGGCGCCTCGGGCCTGACGCCGCCCGATCCGGAACCTGCGGCACCGCCGACGACCGGGCCTCCGCCGACGGGGTCCCCGGCAGCGGCGGGCGCCGCCGGGGCCGGTGGAGTGCCGGGGCTGAGCGCCGCCGGGTGGGCCGGGGCCGGTGGAGTGCCGGGGCTGAGCGCCGCCGGGTGGGCCGGGGCCGGTGGGGTGCCGGGGCTGAGCGCCGCCGGGTGGGCCGGGCCCGGTGGGGTGCCGGGGCTGGGCGTCGTCGAGGGCGCCGAGGTGCCCGGCGGGGCGGGTGCCGTCCAGGGTGCCGGTGACGGGCGCGTGCTCGTCGCCGCCGAGAGGGCTTCCGCCAGGCCGCCCATCTCGACGTGGACCACGACCACCGGCTTGGCCGGGGCCGGGGCGGAGGCGACGGCCTCGCGGAGGTGGGCAGCGAGGACCTCGCCGTCGCCGGATTCGACGGCGCCGTTCTCGCCGACCCAGGGGATCGCCGTCACGACGACCGCGTCACTGGTCTCGTCCGCGAGCGCCGCCGCCAGCGCCTCGCGAAAGTCCGCCGGGCTCGCCGCCGTGGTGAGGTCGAGCGGACGCAGCGGACGCAGCCCTTCCGTCAGGCAGGCGTCGTAGGTCAGCAGCCCGAGCGACTCGGAGTTGCCGAGGATCGCCACCCGCGGCCCGGCCGGCAGCGGCTGGCCGGCGAGGAGCAGGCCCGCGTCGACCAGTTCGGTGACCGTGTCGACCCGGATGACTCCGGCCTGCCGGAGCAGCGCGGAG
Organism: Streptomyces sp. NPDC006551; assembly: GCF_040611675.1. Taxonomy (NCBI): domain Bacteria; kingdom Bacillati; phylum Actinomycetota; class Actinomycetes; order Kitasatosporales; family Streptomycetaceae; genus Streptomyces; species Streptomyces sp. NPDC006551. The sequence continues at coordinate 74,539 of NZ_JBEXOT010000025.1, read as the reverse complement.
ACCGTGGCGTGCGGGATACGGGTGACGGGAACCCGGTGTCCGGGGGGCGCGCTCCCGCTGTGGCGGGCCCCCTTGACCACCACGACCGGCTTGACCGCCGCCGTCCGCCGCGCAAGCCGGGTGAATTTGCGGGGGTTCCCGATCGACTCCAGGTAGAGCAGGACGACGTCCGTCTCGGGGTCGTCGTACCAGTGCTGCAGGAGGTCGTTGCCGGAGACGTCGGCGCGGTTGCCCGCCGAGATGAAGGAGGAGAGTCCGGCGCCCCGCCGGTGGAGTCCGGCGAGGAGCGCGATGCCGATCGCCCCGGACTGGGTGAACAGCCCGATCCGCCCGGACGTCGGCATCTGCGGGGCGAGTGAGGCGTTCAGCCGGACACCGGCCGAGGTGTTGATGATCCCGAACGCGTTGGGCCCGATGATCCGCATGCCGTACGAGCGGGCCTGCCGCACCAGTTCGCGCTGTCGTTCCCGTCCCTGCGGCCCGCTCTCGGCGTAGCCGGCGGAGAGGACGACCAGGCCCCGCACGCCGTGCTCGCCGCAGTCGGCGACCGCCTCCGGCACCCGCTCGGCGGGGACGGTCAGGACCGCCAGGTCCACCGGCTCGCCGATGTCCGCGACGGAGCGGAAGGCCGGCACCCCGTCGAGCGAGACCGTCCCCTCGCCGAGGGCCCGGTTCACCGCGTACGTACGTCCGGTGTACCCCCCCTCCAGGAGGTTGCGCAGCACGGTCCGGCCGACGCCCCCCGGGGTGCGCCCGGCTCCGACGACGGCGACCGAGCGGGGGGCGAGCAGGCGCTGCACGGAGCGGGCTTCGGCGCGCTGTTCCCGCGCGCGCTGGACGGCGAGCGAGCGGTCGGTGGGCTCGAGGTCGAGATGGAGCCGTACCGAACCGTCCTCGAAGCTGCGCTTCTGGGTGTACCCGGCGTCCGTGAAGACCTTGATCATCTTGGTGTTCGCGGGCAGCACCTCCGCCGCGAAGCGCCTGATGTCCCGCTCCCTCGCCACCGCGGCGATGTGTTCGAGGAGCGCGGAGGCGACGCCCCTGCCCTGGTGTGCGTCCTGGACCAGGAACGCGACCTCCGCCTCGTCGGCCGGGGCGCTCGCGGGGAGCCCCTGGGCGTTGATGCGGTCGTAGCGCACGGTGGCGATGAACTCCCCGCCGACGGTCGCCGCGAGCCCCACCCGGTCCACGAAGTCGTGATGGGTGAAGCGGTGGACGTCCTTGGCGGAGAGGCGCGGGTACGGCGCGAAGAAGCGGTAGTACTTCGACTCGTCCGAGACCTGTTCGTAGAAACTGACCAGCCGGTCGGCGTCGTCGACGGTGATGGGCCTGATGCGCGCGGTCCCGCCGTCACGGAGGACGACGTCCGCTTCCCAGTGGTCGGGGTATGCGTGTTCAGGCTGTTCCTGTTCCGACGCGCTCTGCATGGGCCAAGCCTACGGCCGGGGTACGACACCGGCACCGGTCGCGCACGGCATGCGTGCCGTGCGGGGTATGGGCAAGGTAGGAAGGCCGAAGGGCCGTCGTGTCCGGGCCGGAGGTCGGTACGAGCATGTCGCGACCCGTGTGAGAGACTGGTCTAGACAACCCGCTAAGACTTGAAGGGCAACACCATGGCTGAGCGCCGCGTCAACGTCGGCTGGGCCGAGGGCCTGCACGCCCGCCCCGCCTCCATCTTCGTCCGTGCCGCCACGGCCTCCGGCGTCCCCGTGACGATCGCCAAGGCCGACGGCAACCCGGTGAACGCCGCGTCGATGCTCGCGGTGCTCGGTCTGGGCGCGCAGGGCGGCGAGGAGATCGTGCTCGCTTCGGACGCCGAGGGCGCCGAGGCCGCTCTGGACCGTCTCGCCAAGCTGGTTGCCGAGGGCCTCGAGGAGCTTCCCGAGACCGTCTGACGACACTTCACGAAGGGGCCGCGCCCGCCGTCGATCACGGCGGGCGCGGCTCCTTCGTTTTCCGTGTGGTCACTCCGGACCGGAATAAAGGGAAGCACAATTCCGGGCGACGCCATTCCCGTCGGCCTTATTTCGGGCAGCACGAATACAGCCGGAGAATTCCATCTCTTTGTATACGGCCCCGTCGTTAATTCCGGACGCTCGCGGTGTTTACGACATGTTGCGAAGCCCTCACACGCCCTCGCCCGGAGCTCTTCAGCCGGTGCAGGACCAGCGACCGCTCGGCGTGCAGGGCGGTGAGCGCACGGGCCCGCTCGGCGTCGCCGCGCGCCACGGCGTCGACGATCGCCCCGTGCTCGGCCCATGCCTCCACGGGCCGGCCGGCCGGCTCGACCACGTACATCCAGGCGATCTTGTGCCGGAGCTGGGTGAGCAGCGCCGTGAGCGCCGGGCTGCCGGACGCCTGCGCCAGAGTCTCGTGGAACCAGCCGCCGAGCGAGCGCAGATCGTCGCCCTGGCCGCGCCTGGCCCGCTCCTGGCCGAGCCTGACCAGGCCGCGCAGCACCTTGAGATGGGCTTCGGTGCGGCGCTGGGCGGCGCGGGCGGCACCCAGCGGCTCCAGCAGCGACCGCACGTCCAGCAGGTCGGCCGCCTCCTGCTCGGTGGGCTCGGCGACATGGGCCCCCGCGTGCCGGCGGGTGATCACGAACCCCTCCGATTCCAGGGTTCGCAGCGCCTCGCGGACCGGGACGCGGGAGACTCCATAGCGGCGGGCGAGCTGCTCCTCGGTCAGCCGGCTGCCGCGCTCGAAGACCCCGGAGACGATGTCGTCCCGGATCGCCGTGCATACCGAGTGCGCGGGGATGCGCATGTTCGACCTCCGCCTCAATCCGCGCGAAACCCATCCTATTGACGTCCGTCCGCCGGTTCCTCGCCGACTCTTCGATGACGGACGACTGTCCGGTGACTCTATTGCAGCGGGGCGGCAATTCCGATGGCTACCGGGAATCCATGGATATCTTTTGGCCGAGAAAAGCCCCGGCTCAGTACGAGCCGGGGCTTTTCTGACGCGGAGGGGCGCGGTCGGGTCAGACGTTCACGCCACGGGCGCGCAGGTACGCGACCGGGTTGATGTCGGAGCCGTACTCGGCGCTGGTGCGGGCCTCGAAGTGCAGGTGCGGGCCGGTGGAGTTGCCGGTCGAACCGGAGATGCCGATCCGCTCGCCCGGGGTGACGGTCTGGCCGACCGAGACACTGATGGCCGAGAGGTGCCCGTACTGGGTGTACGTGCCGTCGCTCATCCGGATGACGACGTTGTTGCCGTACGCGCCGCCCCAGCCGGCCTCCACGACGGTGCCCGAGCCCACCGAGACGACCTTGCTGCCGTAGGCGGCGTGGAAGTCGACGCCGGAGTGGCTGCCGGAGGACCAGAGGGAGCCGCCGGTCTTGTAGCCGGTGGTGACGTACGAACCGGCGATGGGGAGCTGGAAGGAGTTCAGGCGCTTGCGCTCGGCCTCACGGGCGGCGCGCTCCTTGGCCTCGCGGATCTCCTTGGCGCGGGCCTCGGCCTTGCGCTTCGCCTCGGCCTTGGCACGGGCCTCGGCCTTCGCCTTGGCGAGGGCCTCGACGGCCTCCCGCTCCTGGACGGCGGCCTGGACGTCGATCTGGTCCGCCAGGGACTCGGAGACGACGGCCTGGTTCAGGCCGGTGTCCTCGAGCGAGCGGGTGTCCGTGTCGGCGGCGAGCGCCGGGGAGGCGAGGGTTCCGATGACGCCGGTGGTGGCGAGGGCGGCGACGCCGGCGATGCCCGCGCTGCGGCGCGCCATACGGCTCGGACCACGATGCTTCCCGGTGGCACGGGTGAACGCCATGAAGTGGCTGATCCTTTCCTTCCTTCTCGCCTACCGGGTTAGCTGACGGGTTCGGAGCAGGAAGGTCTCCTACGGGCCCCTCCGCGCTCAGGCGAAGGCGTCCGATTCACCCCAGGGACTTCGTGTGGGTCCCCGGCTCCCCAGGCTCGCGCCTGACGGGGACTCGGCGATGACTGTCCGGTGCCGCGGTCGCGGCGGGTGCAACTGACGAACAGCCGGACCGACGCTAAGCGGACTGTCTTTCAATCAGCAAACAGACACGTCCTTTTGTAAGACATGCCACAGGGCAGACGGGCACCCTCTCCCGCAATACGGACAAAGACCCAACAAAGGCGAGGACCCCGACGTAGGGTGACGTCGGGGTCCTCGAAGTGGCGCTGGAGCTCCTCGATCAGCCGGTGACGACGGTCACTTCGCCGATGCCGAGCGCGCGCACGGGCTCCTCGATCTGCGCCGCGTCACCCACGAGCACGGTGACCAGACGGTCCACCGGGAAGGCGTTGACGACGGCCGCCGTCGCCTCCACCGTGCCGGTCTCGGCCAGACGCGCGTACAACTGCGCCTGGAAATCATCCGGAAGGTGCTGCTCGACCTGGTCGGCGAGCGTCCCGGCGACAGAGGCGGCCGTCTCGTACTTCAGCGGCGCCACGCCCACGAGGTTCTGCACCGCGACGTCGCGCTCCGCGTCCGTCAGCCCCTCGGCGGCGAGCGTGCGCAACACCTTCCACAGGTCGTCAAGCGCCGGGCCGGTGTTGGGGGTGTCGACGGAACCGCTGATGGCGAGCATCGCGGCGCCGTTGCCCTCGCCGTCGGAGCGGAGCACCTGGCCGAAGGCCCGCACGCCGTAGGTGTAGCCCTTCTCCTCGCGCAGGACACGGTCCAGGCGGGAGGTGAGGGTGCCACCGAGGCAGTACGTGCCGAGGACCTGGGCCGGCCAGACCCGGTCGTGCCGGTCGGCGCCGACGCGGCCGATCAGCAACTGGGTCTGGACCGCGCCGGGACGGTCCACGATGACCACGCGGCCGGTGTCGTCGGCCGTGATCGGCGGCATGCGACGCGGCTCGGTCGTGTCGCCCGTCCAGGCGCCGAGGGTCTCGGCGAGGACCTTGTCCAGGTCGACGTCGGTCAGATCGCCGACGACCACGGCGGTGGCCGTGGCGGGCCGCACGTGCGCCTCGCAGAAGGCGCGGACGGCCGCGGCGTCGATCGCGGCGACCGTCTCCTCGGTGCCCTGGCGCGGCCGGGACATGCGCGAGCCGGCCGGGAAGAGCTCCTTGGAGAGCTGCTTGGCCGCCCTGCGGGCGGGGTTCGCCGTCTCGTGCGGGATCTCGTCGAGCCGGTTGCGTACCAGCCGCTCGATCTCGGTGTCGACGAAGGCCGGGGCGATCAGGGCCTCGGAGAGCAGACCGAGCGCCTTGGGCAGCCGGGAGACCGGAACCTCCAGGGAGATCCGTACGCCCGGGTGGTCGGCGTGCGCGTCGAGCGTGGCGCCGCAGCGCTCCAGCTCCGCGGCGAACTCCTCCGCCGAGTGCTTGTCCGTCCCCTCGGAGAAGGCCCGGGCCATGATCGTCGCGACTCCGTCGAGACCCTCCGGCTCGGCGTCCAGGGGCGCGTCGAGGAAGATCTCGACGGCCACCACCTGCTGGCCGGGGCGGTGACAGCGCAGCACCGTCAGGCCGTTGTCCAGCGCGCCGCGCTCGGGGGCCGGGAATGCCCAGGGGCGGGCGGTGCCCGGCTTCGGCTGCGGGTGGAACTCCATGCTCGTCAAAGACGCGGCAGCGTCGCTCACTGGTCCGCTCCCTCTTCCTCGTCGCTCTCGCTCTGCTCGGCGGTGACCGGTTCGTAGACGAGCACCGCGCGGTTGTCGGGACGCAGCCTGGCCGCGGCGACCTCGCGCACCTCGTCGGCGGTGACGTCCAGGACCCGGTTAACGGCCGTCAGGGCGAGCTGCGGGTCGCCGAACAGCACCGCGTACCGGCACAGTTCGTCGGCGCGGCCGGCGACCGTGCCGAGCCGGTCCAGCCACTCGCGCTCCAACTGGGCCTGGGCGCGCTCCATCTCCTCGGGCGTCGGACCCTCGGCGGCGAAGCGGGCCAGCTCCTCGTCGACGGCGGACTCGATCTCTGGGACCTCGACGCCGCCCGACGTCTTCACGTCCAGCCAGCCCAGCGAGGGCGCGCCGGCCAGGCGCAGCAGGCCGAAGCCGGCCGCGACGGCCGTGCGGTCACGGCGGACCAGACGGTTGTGGAGCCGGGAGGACTCTCCGCCGCCGAGGACGGTCAGGGCCAGGTCGGCGGCGTCGCACTCGCGCGTGCCGTCGTGCGGGAGGCGGTAGGCGGCCATCAGCGCGCGGGCCGGGACCTCCTCCTCGACGACCTCGCGCAGCTGCTCGCCGATGGTGTCGGGCAGGGTGCCGTCGCGCGGGGGCCGCTTGCCGTCGTGGGACGGGATGGAGCCGAAGTACTTCTCGATCCAGGCGAGCGTCTGCTCCGGGTCGATGTCGCCGACGACCGACAGCACCGCGTTGTTCGGCGCGTAGTACGTACGGAAGAAGCTCCGCGCGTCCTCCAGGGTGGCCGCGTCCAGGTCGGCCATGGAGCCGATCGGCGTGTGGTGGTACGGGTGGCCCTCCGGGTACGCGAGGGCGGTCAGCTTCTCGAAGGCCGTGCCGTAGGGCACGTTGTCGTACCGCTGGCGGCGCTCGTTCTTGACGACGTCGCGCTGGTTCTCCATGGACTCGTCGTCCAGAGCGGCCAGCAGCGAGCCCATCCGGTCCGCCTCCAGCCAGAGCGCGAGCTCCAGCTGGTGCGTCGGCATCGTCTCGAAGTAGTTGGTGCGCTCGAAGCTCGTCGTGCCGTTGAGCGAGCCGCCCGCGCCCTGGACCAGCTCGAAGTGACCGTTTCCGTGGACCTGCTTCGAGCCCTGGAACATCAGGTGCTCGAAGAGGTGGGCGAGACCGGTGCGGCCCGCCACCTCGTGGCGCGAGCCGACGTCGTACCAGAGGCAGACCGCGGCGACCGGGGTCAGGTGGTCCTCGGAGAGCACCACGCGCAGGCCGTTGGCCAGCCGGTGCTCGGTCGCTGTCAGGCCGCCGGAGCCGGCCTCGGCCGTGGCCGTGTGACCCATGGGCATGTACGTCCCTTCGATCGCGATATGGAAAAGTCCTGCCACTGTATGCAAGCGCACCGACACCTGGCGAAGTTCCCGCAGGTTCGCCGCTTCCCTCTTCCGGGTCGCGACGGGTCGCGTACGGCCGACGACGGGCCCGCCGGGAGGGCCGAGCCCGGGTCGCGGTCGGCGTTGTCGGTGGGACGGTCCACAATGGTCCGCGTCAGATCAACCTTGTTGGTGAAGGAGCCGCAGCCGCGATGGCCCGCCGCAGCACGAAGACACCGCCGCCGGACGACGCGTTCGAGGAGCGAATCCTCGACATCGACGTCGTCGACGAGATGCAGGGCTCCTTCCTCGAGTACGCGTACTCGGTGATCTACTCCCGCGCGCTGCCGGACGCCCGCGACGGCATGAAGCCGGTGCAGCGCCGCATCGTCTACCAGATGAACGAGATGGGGCTGCGTCCCGACCGCGGCTATGTGAAGTGCGCCCGTGTCGTCGGCGAGGTCATGGGCAAGCTGCACCCGCACGGCGACGCGTCGATCTACGACGCGATGGTGCGGATGGCGCAGCCGTTCTCGATGCGGGTCCCGCTCGTCGACGGCCACGGCAACTTCGGCTCCCTCGGCAACGACGACCCGCCGGCCGCCATGCGGTACACCGAGTCCCGGATGGCCTCGGCCGCGCTGCTGATGACCGAGTCCATCGACGAGGACACGGTCGACTTCTCGCCGAACTACGACGGCCAGGAGCGGGAGCCGGTCGCGCTGCCGGCGGCGTACCCCAATCTGCTGGTCAACGGAGCCTCCGGCATCGCGGTCGGCATGGCGACCAACATGCCGCCGCACAACCTGGGCGAGGTGATCGCGGCCGCCCGGCACCTCATCCGGCACCCGAACGCCGACCTCGACGCGCTGATGCGGTTCGTGCCCGGCCCCGACCTGCCGACCGGCGGCCGGATCGTCGGCCTGTCCGGCATCAAGGACGCGTACGAGAACGGCCGCGGCACGTTCAAGATCCGCGCCACGGCGACGGTGGAGAACGTGACGGCCCGCCGCAAGGGCATCGTCGTCACCGAACTGCCCTTCACGGTCGGCCCGGAGAAGGTCATCTCCAAGATCAAGGATCTGGTCGGCTCCAAGAAGCTCCAGGGCATCGCCGACGTCAAGGACCTCACCGACCGCAGCCACGGCCTGCGCCTGGTCATCGAGGTCAAGAACGGCTTCGTGCCCGAGGCGGTCCTGGAGCAGCTCTACAAGCTGACGCCGATGGAGGAGTCCTTCGGCATCAACAACGTGGCCCTGGTCGACGGCCAGCCGCTCACGCTGGGCCTCAAGGAGCTGCTCGAGGTCTATCTCGACCACCGCTTCACCGTCGTGCGCCGCCGCTCCGAGTTCCGCCGGAGCAAGAAGCGCGACCGGCTGCACCTCGTCGAGGGCCTGCTCGTCGCGCTCCTCGACATCGACGAGGTCATCCGTCTCATCCGCTCCAGCGAGAACTCCGCGCAGGCCAAGGAGCGCCTGATCGAGCACTTCTCGCTGAGCGAGATCCAGACGCAGTACATCCTGGACACCCCGCTGCGCCGGCTCACGAAGTTCGACCGGATCGAGCTGGAGTCCGAGCGGGACCGGCTCAACGGCGAGATCGACGAGCTGACCGGGATCCTGGAGTCCGACTCCGAGCTGCGCAAGCTGGTCTCCTCCGAACTGGCCGCGGTGGCGAAGAAGTTCGGCACCGACCGGCGTACGGTCCTCCTGGAGTCGGCGGGCGCGCCGGTCGCGGCCGCGTCCCTGGAGGTCGCGGACGACCCGTGCCGGGTGTTGCTCTCCTCGACCGGTCTCCTGGCCCGTACGGCGACGGCGGAGCTTCCGGCCGCCGAGGACGGCAGGCGCGTCAAGCACGATGTGATCGTCTCGGCGGTCCCGGCGACGCAGCGCGGTGACGTCGGCGTGGTGACGTCGGCCGGGCGGCTGTTGCGGCTCGCGGTGATCGACCTGCCGCAGCTGCCGGACACCGCCGCCGCTCCGAACCTCGCGGGCGGGGCGCCGCTGGCGGAGTTCCTGACCCTGGGGGACGACGAGACGGTGGTCTGTCTGACCACGCTCGACGAGTCCTCGCCGGGTCTGGCGATCGGCACGCTCCAGGGCGTGGTGAAGCGCGTGGTGCCGGACTATCCGGCGAACAAGGAAGAGCTGGAGGTCATCACCCTCAAGGAGGGTGACCGGATCGTCGGCGCGACCGAGCTGCGGACGGGCGAGGAGGACCTGGTCTTCATCACCTCCGACGCCCAGCTGCTGCGCTACCAGGCCTCGCAGGTACGTCCCCAGGGGCGCCCGGCGGGCGGCATGGCGGGCGTCAAGCTCGCGGCCGGCGCCGAGGTGATCTCGTTCACGGCGGTGGACCCGGCCGCGGACGCGGTGGTGTTCACGGTCGCGGGCTCGACGGGCACGCTGGACGGTTCGGCGGCCACGTCGGCGAAGCTGACCCCGTTCGACCAGTACCCCCGCAAGGGGCGCGCGACGGGTGGTGTGCGCTGCCAGCGGTTCCTGAAGGGCGAGGACGTGCTCATCCTCGCCTGGGCGGGCGCCGCCCCGGCGCGCGCGGCCCAGCAGAACGGCACGCCGGTGGACCTCCCCGAGATCGACCCTCGCCGGGACGGTTCGGGTACGCCCCTGCCGAAGCCGATCGCGGTCCTGGCGGGCCCGGCGAGCTAGTGACCTGAGTCGGAGGTTCTTCGGTAGATCGTCGCTGCGGTCCATCCGCATAGATCCGAGGGCGCTCACGAACGCCGCTGGCCACAGGCTCATCGGCCGCCGCCGATGCACTAGGTGTCCAGCAGGAACTGCCTATGGATCTCCGACTCAGGTCACTAGGGGGCCTCCGGCGGACCAGGGCGGACAGGCCCTAAAGGGCCTCCGGCTCTTCCTCCGTCTGTCGTACGTACCGCAGGACACCCCACATGCTGTGTTCGTCCGGGGTGTCCTGCGGACCGGTCAGCTCACAGGCGGCGAGCTCCTTGCGCAGCGCCTCGGCGTCGATGCCGGAGCCGATGAGGACGAGCTGGGTCAGGCGCTCCCCGGCCTCCGGCCAGGGCTCGGGGTAGAAGCGCAGGAACCGGCCGACCGCGTGGACGCCGTACCGGTTCACCGGGTCGGCCTCGCCGAAGTCGACGAAGCCCTTCATGCGGTAGAGGCCGTGGGGGCGGGAGTCTAGGAAGTCCATCAGGCGGCGCGGGTGCAGCGCGGTCCCGGTGGAGAGGGAGAGCGTCTCGTAGGCGGCGTGCGGATGGGCCGCCTGGTCCTCGTCCGCGTACAGCAGGTCCTCGATGGACATCTGTCCCTCGATCTCGCCCTCGGGCACGACCCGGTCGAAGAGGACCTCGGGGTCGATCCGTCCGTGTGCGGCGCGGATCACCGCGGCGCGCCCGGCCAGCCCGGCGACGGTGCCGTGGACGGCGTCCAGCTCGCGCTCCGCCACCCGGTCGGTCTTGTTGACGACGACCAGGTCGGCCAGGGCGAGATGCCGGTCGGTCTCGGGGTGCCGCGCCCGCGTGGCGGAGAACTCGGCGGCGTCGACGACCTGCACGAGCCCGCCGTACACGATCCGCTCGTTCTCGCTGGCGAGCACCATCCGCACGAGTTCCTGCGGCTCGGCGAGACCGCTCGCCTCGATGACGATCACATCGAGCCGCGCGGACGGCCGGGTGAGTACCTCCAGGTACTCGTCCAGCTCGCTCGCGTCGACGGCGCAGCACAGACAGCCGTTGCCGAGCGACACGGTGGAGCCGACCTGCCCGGCGACGGTCATGGCGTCGATCCCGATGTCCCCGAAGTCGTTGACCATGACCCCGATCCGGGTCCCTCGGGCGCTGCGCAGCAGATGATTGAGCAGCGTCGTCTTGCCCGACCCCAGAAACCCGGAGAGAACGACGACGGGGATCTGCTGCGTGTTCAAGGAAACCTTCCGATCTCTCGATGCCCTGACGAAACCCCCAGAATAGGACCGGCCCCGCAGCCGCCCCCGGTGCGGCACCGCCCACAGGGCGACCGGCACCTCTGCCACCCGACCCGCACGGTGCGCGTGGAACCTCCAGCCCGGCGAAAGGCCGGGCGCACCCCCACCGGCCCGGACCCGACCACGACGCCCCACCCACACCCCGACCACGCCCCGCACCCAGCGGCCCGGCGCCCCCGGCCGGTACGCCCCGCCCCCGTCGAGATTTCCGGTCGCGCTCCCCCTCCCCGTACCGTTCCTGCATGAGCCCCGCACCGACCACCCCCGCGCGGCCCCCCGTGCGCCGTCGGCGGATCGGCTGGCCGCAGCGGGTCTTCTCGCAGGTCCTCCTCATGCAGCTGGCCATCGCCACCGGCGTGACCGTGCTCGCCACCGGCCTCTTCCTCGCACCGCTCAGCGCCCAGCTCGACGACCAGGCCATGCGCCGCGCTCTCGCCATCGCCGAGACCACGGCGTCCCCACAGGTCGCCGCCGCGCTGCGGGACTCCGCGCCCTCCGCGTCCGGCCCCGTGCAGACGGAGGCCGAGCGGATCCGGCGATCCACCGGCGCCGAGTACGTCGTCGTCATGGACACCCGGGGCGTGCGCTGGTCGCACACCGATCCCGCGCAGATCGGCAGGATCGTCTCCACCGACCCCAGCTCGGCTCTCGCCGGCCGCGAGGTGATGGAGATCGACAGCGGCACCCTCGGCCGCTCCGCCCGCGGCAAGGCCCCCCTGAGGGGCGCCGACGGGACCATCGTCGGCGCCGTGTCGGTCGGCATCGAGTACGACAGCGTCCATGACCGGCTGCTCGGGGCGATCCCCGGCCTCCTCGCGTACGCCGGCGGCGCCCTGGCGGCCGGAGCCCTCGCCGCGTACCTCATCTCGCGCAGGCTCCAGCGGCAGACCCACGACCTCGCCTTCTCCGACATCTCCGCGCTGCTCGCCGAGCGCGAGGCGATGCTCCACGGCATTCGCGAGGGTGTCGTCGCGCTCGACCGCACCGGCCGGATACGGCTGATGAACGACGAGGCCCAGCGCCTCCTCGGGATCGGCCCCGAGGCCACCGGCCGCCCGCTGGAGGACGCGCTCGGCTCCGGGCGCACCGCCGATGTGCTGGCCGGTCGCGTCACCGGCGAGGACCTGGTGACCGTCCGCGGGCACCGGGTACTGATCGCCAACCGGATGCCGACCGACGACGGCGGCGCCGTCGCCACCCTGCGTGACCGCACCGAGCTGGAGCGGCTCGGCCGCGAGCTGGACGCCACCCGCGGCCTGATCGACGCGCTGCGGGCCCAGGATCACGAACACGCCAACCGTCTGCACACCCTCCTCGGCCTCCTGGAGCTGGAGATGCACGAGGAGGCGGTCGAGTTCGTCACCGAGGTCGTCGGCGTCCACCGCGCCACCGCCGAACAGGTCACGGAGAAGATCCACGACCCGCTGCTCGCCGCCCTCCTCGTCGGCAAGGCCACGGTCGCCGCCGAGCGGGGCGTCTCGCTGCGGATCGCGCACGACTCCCTGCTCCCCGACCGTCTGGTCGACCCGCGCGAACTGGTCACCGTCGTCGGCAACCTCGTCGACAACGCGCTGGACGCCGCGGCCGGCACCGCCGGCGCCCGCGTCGAGGTCGCCCTGGGCACGGAGGACCGCACCGTCGTCCTGCGCGTCGCGGACAGCGGCCCCGGCGTCCCGGAGGACCGGCGCGAGCTGATCTTCACGGAGGGCTGGACCACGAAGGAGCTGCCGTCCCACGGCAAGCGCGGCCTGGGTCTCGCGCTGGTCCGCAGGCTCGCCGAGCGTCAGGGAGGCAGCGCCCGGGTCGGCGAGGGCCCCGACGGAGGCGCCGAGTTCACCGTCGTACTCCCGGAGGCGCTGACCGAGCCTGAGCGCGCCGCAGCGGCGGGTGACCGGCGATGATCGACGTGCTCGTCGTCGACGACGACGTACGGGTCGCGCGGATCAACGCCGCCTATGTGACGAAGGTGCCCGGCTTTCAGGTGGTCGCCACCGCCCACTCGACCGCCGAGGCCCTCGCCCGCCTGGCCGAGATGCCGGTCGACCTGATCCTGCTCGACCACTACCTCCCGGACGAGAACGGCCTCGCGGTCGTGCGGGAACTGCGTCGGCTGGGCCACCATACCGACGTGATCATGGTGACGGCAGCGCGGGACGTGGCGACCGTCCAGGCGGCGATGCGGCACGGTGCGCTCCAGTACCTGGTCAAGCCGTTCACCTTCGCCGGGCTGCGCACCAAGCTGGAGGCCTACGCGGCGCTGCGCCGCACCCTCGACGGCGGTGGCGAGGCGGAACAGGCCGAGGTGGACCGGATCTTCGGCGCGCTGTCGGTGAGCGGGGCGGAACCCGTCCTGCCCAAGGGGCACTCCCCCACCACCGCCGAGCTGGTGCGCCAGGTGCTGCTCGCCGCCGACGGCGCCCTGTCGACGCAGGAGATCGCCGAGCGGGCGGGGGTGAGCCGGCAGACGGCCCAGCGCTATCTCAAGCTGCTGGAGCGCACCGGCCGGGTGCGGCTCTCCCTGCGGTACGGCGAGACGGGCCGCCCCGAGCACCGGTACGTGTGGGCCGGCTCCGCGGGCTGAACCTCACACGGCCCCCGCGCCGGTCAGCGCCCGGACCTCCGTCTCGGCGTGCTTCGCCGCGTCCGGCGGCTCGTGCGAGGTGACGGTCCCGATCCAGCCGGCCAGGAAGCCCAGCGGGATGGAGACCACTCCCGGGTTCTGCAGCGGGAAGAGATGGAAGTCGACGCCTGGGAAGAGTGCGTCCGGGCTGCCGGAGACGACCGGTGAGAGGACGACGAGCAGGACCGCCGGCAACAGCCCTCCGTACACCGACCAGACGGCTCCCCTGGTGGTGAAGTTCCGCCAGAACAGCGAGTACAGCAGCACCGGGAGGTTGGCGGAGGCGGCGACGGCGAAGGCGAGGCCGACCAGGAACGCCACGTTCAGGTCGCGGGCCAGCAGCCCGAGCCCGATCGCCGCCGCACCGATCCCGGCGGCGGCCAGCCGTGCCACGGTCACCTCGCTGTACTTCCTGGTCCGTCCGTGGCGACGGCGCAGCGAGGCGTACAGATCGTGGGCGACGGATGCGGAGGAGGCGAGCGTGATCCCGGCGACGACGGCCAGGATCGTCGCGAAGGCGACGGCGGCGACGATCGCGAAGAGCACGGTGCCGCCCGTGGAGCCCGCTCCCCCGCCGAGGTCGAGTGCGAGCAGCGGTACGGCGGTGTTGCCCGCGGCGTTGGAGGCGCGTACGTCGTCGGGGCCGATGATGGCGGCCGCTCCGAAGCCGAGGACGATCGTCATCAGGTAGAAGCTGCCGATCAGGCCGATGGCCCAGACGACGGAGCGGCGGGCGGCTCGCGCGGTGGGCACGGTGTAGAAGCGGGCCAGGATGTGGGGCAGGCCCGCGGTGCCGAGGACCAGGGCGATGCCGAGGCTGATGAAGTCCAGGCGGGCGGTCCAGTCCCCGCCGTAGCGCAGCCCCGGCGCGAGGAAGTCCCGGCCGTGGCCGCTGCGTTCGGCGGCGGCGGTGAGCAGCTGGCCGAAGTCGCCGTGGAAGCGGAGGAGGACGAGCACGGTGAGGGCGATCGTGCCGGCCATGAGCAGCACGGCCTTGACGATCTGGATCCAGGTGGTGGCGCGCATGCCGCCCAGGGATACGTAGATCACCATCAGGGCGCCGACGCCGATCACCGTCCAGGAGCGGGCGGCTTCGCTCGTACCGCCGAGGAGGAGGGCGACGAGGCTGCCCGCGCCGACCATCTGGGCCACCAGGTAGAGCACGGATACGGTGACGGAGGAGGTTCCGGCGGCGATCCGGACCGGGCGCTCGGTCATCCGGGCGGCGACGACGTCGGCGAGGGTGAACCGGCCGCAGTTGCGGACCAGTTCGGCGACCAGGAGCAGGACGACCAGCCAGGCGACCAGGAAGCCGACGGAGTAGAGCATGCCGTCGTAGCCGAAGAGGGCGATGAGTCCGGAGATGCCGAGGAAGGAGGCGGCGGACATGTAGTCACCGGCGATGGCGAAACCGTTCTCCATGGGCGAGAACAGCCGGCCGCCGGCGTAGAACTCCTCGGGCGAGCCGTGCCGGTTGCGGCTCACCCAGGTGGTGATCGCCAGCGTCACCGCGATGAAGGCGCTGAACAGCAGCAGCGCCACTGTCTGATGGTTGCCGGTCACCGCTGGACCCCCCGCGTCATCTCCTGGGTGTCCCACCGCAGTTCCAGCGCCGCCCGGTCCCTGCGCAGCCGGGCGTGGCGGGCGTAGGCCCACGTCAGCAGGAAGGTGCTGAGGAACTGACCGAGTCCCGCGACCATCGCCACGTTGACCGCTCCGACGACGGGCCGGGCCATCAGTCCGGGCGCGACGGTCGCCGCCACGACATAGGCGAGGTACCAGAGGAGGAAGGCGAGCGCCGCCGGGATCACGAACCGCCGGTAGCTGCGGCGTACTTCCTGGAACGCCGGACTGCGCTGGACCTCCAGATAGACGTCCGCCTCGCTGTGCGCCGGCCGCTGCGGCGGTACGGACCCGGCCGCCTCCGCGGCCGTACGCGCCTCCTCGCCGGCCGGTGCGTCCGTGTCGGCGGGCTCGCCCCAGCCGGAGGCCAGGGCGTCGTACCAGGGGTCGTCGATACGGACCGCCGGACCGCCGGTCCGCCCCGCGGGGGCGTCCGGCCCTTCCTGCTTCTCCACCGGTGAACTCTCCTTGTCAGCGAACCGTTTCGGCCGCGTGCACAAGGATGGACAGAGCGGGAAGATCCAGGACTCTTCTCCTCCCCCACTTCACCCCATCAGGTGATGGAATCGCCGGTCGGCGTGATCGGAGCGCGCTCACGCCCGGGAGCCGGGGGCAGCACGGCGGCTGCCGCCGAGCCCCCGCCGGAAGCACCTCGGCGCCCCCGGAGGCGCTCCCTCGCGTGAGGGGCACGGCCCGGGGGCGTGAGCGGGAGGTCAGGCGTCGATGCGCGAGCGGTCCAGGGTCGCCGCCGAGCTGGTGATGAACTCCTTGCGGGGAGCCACGTCGTTGCCCATGAGCAGGTCGAAGACCTGCTCGGAGGAGTCCAGGTCGCCGATGTTGATCCGGCGCAGGGTGCGGTGGCGCGGGTCCATGGTGGTCTCCGCCAGCTGGTCGGCGTCCATCTCACCCAGGCCCTTGTAGCGCTGGATGGCGTCCTTGTAGCGGACGCCCTTGCGCTGGTACTCCAGCAGGGTCTGGCGCAGCTCGTTGTCCGAATACGTGTAGACGTACTTGTCCTGGCCCTTCTTGGGCTGGACCAGTTCGATGCGGTGCAGCGGCGGCACGGCGGCGAAGACGCGTCCGGCCTCGACCATCGGCCGCATGTAGCGCTGGAAGAGCGTCAGCAGCAGGCACCGGATGTGCGCGCCGTCGACGTCGGCGTCGACGAGGAGCACGATCTTGCCGTAGCGGGCCGCGTCGATGTCGAAGGTGCGGCCCGAGCCGGCTCCTATGACCTGGATGATCGCGCCGCACTCGGCGTTCTTGAGCATGTCCGAGACGGAGGACTTCTGGACGTTGAGGATCTTTCCGCGGATCGGCAGCAGCGCCTGGAACTCGCTGTTGCGGGCGAGCTTGGCGGTGCCGAGGGCGGAGTCACCCTCGACGATGAAGAGCTCGCTGCGCTCGACGTCGTCGCTGCGGCAGTCGGCGAGCTTGGCCGGCAGGGAGGAGGTCTCCAACGCGGTCTTCCTGCGCTGCGCCTCCTTGTGCTGGCGGGCCGCGATACGGGTCCTGGCGGCCGCCACGGCCTTCTCCAGGACCGCCCGGGCCTGGGCCTTGGCGTCGCGCTTGGTGGACGTCAGGAAGGCCTTCAGCTCCTTCGCGACCACGTTGGCGACGATCCGGCGGGCGGCGGAGGTGCCGAGCACCTCCTTGGTCTGGCCCTCGAACTGCGGCTCCGCGAGGCGGACCGTGACGACGGCCGTGAGCCCCTCCAGGGCGTCGTCCTTGACGATGTCGTCCTCGGCGACGCGCAGCATCTTGGTGGAGCGCAGCACCTCGTTGACCGTCTTGGTGATGGCCTGCTCGAAGCCGGAGACGTGGGTGCCGCCCTTGGGGGTGGCGATGATGTTGACGAACGACTTGACCGTGCTGTCGTAGCCTGTGCCCCAGCGCAGGGCCACGTCGACGCCCAGCTCACGGGTGACCTCGGTCGGGGTCATGTGCCCGCGGTCGTCCAGGACCGGGACGGTCTCCTTGAAGGTGCCGTGGCCGCTCAGCCGCTGCACGTCGCAGACGGCCTTGTCCTGGGCGAGGAACTCGCAGAACTCGCTGATGCCGCCGTCGAAGCGGAAGGTCTCCTCGCTCTTGCCGACCCCCTCCAGGTCCCGCTCGTCGCGGACGACGATCGTCAGGCCGGGTACGAGGAAGGCCGTCTGGCGGGCGCGCTGGTGGAGGTTCTCCAGGGAGAGCTTGGCGTCCTTGAGGAAGATCTGCCGGTCGGCCCAGTACCGCACCCGGGTGCCGGTGCGGGTCTTGGGCACACGCTTGCCCTTGAGCAGTCCGTTGCCCGGGTCGAAGGGACTGTCGGGCCCCTGCTCGGTGAAGATCCCGGGGACGCCCCGGCGGAAGCTGATCGCGTGCGTGGCGCCGTTCCGGTCGACCTCGACGTCGAGCCGGGCCGACAGGGCGTTCACCACGGAGGCGCCGACGCCGTGGAGACCGCCGGAGGCCGCGTACGAGCCACCGCCGAACTTTCCGCCGGCGTGGAGCTTGGTCATGACGACCTCGACACCGGACAGTCCGGTCTTGGGCTCGACGTCGACCGGGATGCCCCGGCCGTTGTCGCGCACCTCGACGGAGCCGTCGTCGTGGAGGACGACGTCGATGTGGTCGCAGTATCCGCCGAGGGCCTCGTCGACGGAGTTGTCGATGATCTCCCAGAGGCAGTGCATCAGGCCGCGGCTGTCGGTGGACCCGATGTACATACCGGGGCGCTTGCGAACCGCTTCGAGCCCTTCGAGTACGAGCAGGTGCCGCGCGGTGTAGTTGGAACCGTCACGGTCTGCGGTCAGCAGCGCACTGGACGGCACGGACGTTTCGGCGGTCACGCGGTTCGCTCCTCGCTGAATTTGAAAACTGGCCCGGTGGGGTAAGGCCCGGCGTCGGTCACCGGTCAGAGGGTACCGATGCCTGGTAGAGCCGTTGTCACGCCACCCTCCTGATTCCTCATGCTAGTCCAGAGCCGCACGGGTGTTCGATCCCTCGATGGGGTGACGTGAACATCACGTTCCCTTCCAGGCATGAACCATTTAGGCTCCGGGCACGTCCTCATGAACAACCGGCAAGCCAGCCGGGAGGACGATCCGACCCAAGCAACGCGAAATCCGTAGAGCGACGCAATACGGCTCATTCGCCGCCAACCGGCAGCAGTCAGCCACCTTGGGAAAAAGTTTCAAGGAAAAGGCACGAGCGGGAACGTTTTCGGCCTGGTTGGATGTTGACCCTGGTACGACAGCTCGTCGAGCTAGAGAAGAGGCGACGTGACTACTGTTCTGACCCCCGCGAGCCCCCTGACGGCCGCTGACCGCTGCGACCGCTGCGGCGCCCAGGCGTACCTGCGCGTCGTCCTGGTCAGCGGCGGTGACTTGCTCTTCTGCGCGCACCACGGGCGTAAGTTCGAGCCGGAACTCAAGAAGATCGCCGCGGAAATACAGGATGAGACGGACCGGCTCACCGACGTGCCGGCCAAGGCAGTAGACGAGGACCGCTGACGCCTCGCATCCCCGACGAGCCAAGGGCCGGTCGCTGACCGGACGACGGGCGGCCACCCCCGCGTGCAAGGGGGGTGGCCGCCCGTTCTCATCTGCCGCCGGCCCTCCCATCGGGGCCCGGTTCCCGTATGGCACGCTCAGCGCCCGTTCCCATACGGATCGCCACCGCCGGTCATGAGCGGCTCGGCAGCACCGTGGAGACACGGGTGTACACGCCCGGGTACTCCGCCCGCCCACAGCCGCTGCCCCAGGACACCAGACCGATGAGCCGCCCGTCGGCCACGAGCGGTCCGCCGCTGTCGCCCTGACAGGCGTCCCTCCCGCCGCGCGGATCGCCCGCGCAGAGCATCAGATCCCCTCGGTAGGCCGCGCCGGACGCCGCCCCACCGGGGTAGGCCCGTTCGCAGGCCCCGTCCGGCAGCACCTCCACAGGCGCTGAGCGCAGGGCGGAGGCATAGGTCCCGTTGCCGCTGACGTCGCCCCAGCCGTACACCTTCGCCTGTGTCCCCGGGGCCTCGGCCCTGTCACCCGGGCGGGCCGTCCCGATCACGTACGACGCCGGCAGCGCGGACGCCAGCGTCAGCACGGCGAGGTCACCGGCATTGGTGGCCGGGTCGTAGCCGGGATCGACCCAGGTTCGGGAGATCCGGATCTCCTGTCCGCCCTGGCTCCGCAGGGCGCTGCGTCCGGCGATCACCTTGAGGTCGGCGATCTCCCCCGGCTCGGCGCCCAGGAGGTCCCTGCCGACGCAGTGGGCCGCCGTGAGCACCTTCGTGGGCCCCACCACGACTCCCCCGCAGAACTGTCCGGCGCGCGTACCCCCGAACCGGTCACGGCTGGAGAGCGCCACGACCCACGGCGCGTCCGAGATCCGTGCGGGTTGCCCGCCGACGACGACGCTGTCGGCCGCCGCCGGCGGGGCCAGGGCGAGCGGCCCTGCCGCGGCCGGGAACAGGCCCAGGGCAGCGGCCGCTGCGAGGGCGATGGGGCGACGCATAGAGCCTCCTGACTCTCCGGTGATGTCCGTTCACCCAGAGTCGGCCACTCGTCCCCACCTCGCACCCCCGAACGCGCCGAAGGGCCCGGCCCCTACTCGGGAAACCGGACCCTTCGTACGCTTGGCGGCACGCCACCATGCCTCGCGAGTGCGAGGCGATGACGACAAGCGGTGATTAGTCGAGGTAGTCGCGCAGGACCTGCGAACGCGACGGGTGGCGCAGCTTCGACATCGTCTTCGACTCGATCTGGCGGATGCGCTCACGCGTCACGCCGTAGACCTTGCCGATCTCGTCCAGCGTCTTCGGCTGGCCGTCGGTGAGACCGAAGCGCATGGAGACCACGCCGGCCTCACGCTCGGAGAGCGTGTCGAGAACGGAGTGCAGCTGCTCCTGGAGGAGCGTGAAGCTGACCGCGTCGGCCGGGACGACCGCCTCGGAGTCCTCGATCAGGTCACCGAACTCGCTGTCGCCGTCCTCACCCAGCGGGGTGTGGAGGGAGATCGGCTCACGGCCGTACTTCTGGACCTCGATGACCTTCTCCGGGGTCATGTCGAGCTCCTTGGCCAGCTCCTCCGGGGTGGGCTCGCGGCCCAGGTCCTGGAGCATCTGGCGCTGCACACGCGCGAGCTTGTTGATGACCTCGACCATGTGCACCGGGATACGGATGGTGCGGGCCTGGTCGGCCATGGCGCGGGTGATCGCCTGACGGATCCACCAGGTGGCGTACGTGGAGAACTTGTAGCCCTTGGTGTAGTCGAACTTCTCGACGGCGCGGATCAGACCCAGGTTGCCCTCCTGGATCAGGTCCAGGAAGAGCATGCCGCGGCCGGTGTACCGCTTGGCCAGCGAGACCACCAGTCGGAGGTTGGCCTCCAGGAGGTGGTTCTTGGCGCGGCGGCCGTCCTCGGCGATGATCTCCAGCTCGCGCTTGAGCTTGGGCGCCAGCTTGTCGGAGTTCGCCAGCTTGTCCTCGGCGAACAGACCGGCCTCGATGCGCTTGGCGAGCTCGACCTCCTGCTCGGCGTTGAGCAGCGGGACCTTGCCGATCTGCTTGAGGTAGTCCTTGACCGGGTCGGCGGTGGCGCCGGCGACGGCGACCTGCTGCGCCGGAGCGTCGTCCTCGTCCTCGTCGGACAGGACGAAGCCCTTGTTCTCGCCCTCGGCCTCTTCGTCCTCGCCCTTGCCGGGTGCGACGTCCTCGAGGAGCTCCTCGCCCTCGATGACCTCGTCGGCGTCCTTCTTGGCGGTGGTCTTCTTGGCCGCCGTCTTCTTGGCGGTGGTCTTCTTCGCCACCGTCTTCTTCACGGCGGTCTTCTTCGCGGCCGCCTTCTTGGCCGGTGTGCCGGCCTCGTCGGCCGGGTCCGCGCCTTCTGCCGCCGGGGCCGCAGCGGCGGCCGTGGCGGGCTTCGTCACGGTCGTCTTGGCGGTGACGGTCTTGGTGGCGGTGCGCTTGGCCGGGCTCTTCGCTGCGACGCTCTTGCGGGCGCGCTTCGGCGACTCCGCTGCACTGACCATCAGCGTCACACCCTCTTCCTCGAGGATCTGGTTGAGGCTGCGCAGAACATTCTTCCACTGGGTTGGCGGAATCTGGTCAGCCTCGAAGGCCCGACGCACGTCATCGCCGGCGATCTGCCCATCAGCCTTTCCCCGCTCGATGAGCGCCATCACAGACTCGGACTCGGCGATCTCCGGCGGGAGCGTACGGGATGTGCTGGCCGACACGAACAACCTCTCGGAACGATGGAAACGGCTTCCGGCCCCGCCCATGATCGGGCCGGAGCCGACGACCGTCGACGGGGAATGTGCCGACGGCGCGGGCTGGACCGGGGAACTGCACAGCGCCTCACGCGGCGGCTGTATTCCTTCCTCGGCTGTCACCTCTTAGGTCATCGCACGGCTTCGAGGAGTGTTACGCCCAATCCGCGTGGCCCGAGTCACACCTCATTTGCGACGAATCGGCCAGAACGGTGGTTTCGTCGCACATTCGCGCCGTCGCGACCCCCGCGGCCCCGGGGATCCGCCATGATCCCCGGGTTCCGCGCGGATGCGGCGACACGCGATGTGTGCGGCTTCGTACTCCTGGCCACAGCCCGCGCGTCAGTGCTCGCGCGGAGCCGGCACCACGCGCTCCACCTCGGGATGAACGGTGAGCAGTTGCCGCATGGCCGTCTCGGCGCCGTGGGCGTCGCCGGCGGCGAGGGCGTCGACGATCCGGGCGTGGTGCGCGAGGCAGTTCTCACCGGGGCGGTCACACGCGGTGACAGGGCCGCCGGAGACCTGGAGCGCAGCGCCGACGATGCCGGAGAGATGCTCGAGCATGCGGTTGCCCGCGAGCTGGATGAGCAGGGAGTGGAACTCGGTGTCGGCCCGGGCGAAGGTGATCCCGTCACCCTGGGCGTAGGCGTGGCTCATGATCTCGACCATGTCGGCGAGCCGCTGCTGCACGTCCTCCCGGCCGTGTCCGGCGGCGAGCCGGGCGGCCAGGGGCTCGATCGTCCAGCGCAGTTCGTTCAGCTCGCGGCGCTGATCGTCACGCTGGGGGCCGAAGGCGCGCCACTCGATGATGTCGGGGTCCAGCAGGTTCCAGTCGCTGACCGGACGGACTCGGGTGCCGACGTTGGGGCGGGCACTGACCAGGCCCTTCGCCTCCAGCACGCGCAGCGACTCGCGCACGACGGTGCGGGAGACCTCGAAGCGCTGCCCGATCTCCTCCGGGACGAGCGGCCGGTCGGCGCCGAGGTCGCCGGAGACGATCATCTGCCCCAGCTGCTGGACGAGTTGGCCGTGCAGTCCGCGGCCGCGGCTGCCCGCGCTGCGGCGCCCGACCCGGCCGAGGTCCGTCTCCACCCCTTCCCAGGAGGGCGGGCCGACGCGATCGGCGACGGGCGCCTCCGCGTACGGGTAACGGTCGAGATCGCCCGGGGCGCCGAGGCCGGAGTCGACGGAGCGGGCGGCGGTCATCATGGTGTGCGCAAGGGTACTCACGCATCCTTTGTCGGCGTGGTCCCGGGGACCCTTGAGGTCTTTGGTGAAAAGCACACGAAAGGGTGATCGTCACCCCCTACACAATTGACGATTAATCGGACATACCCCGGCATTTTTAAGGAAGTTATCGGTGAACCGGGCGATGTCGGTCTCGAACTGATCACCAACGCGCCTTACGGCGAAACCCGGTGAACAGATAGGCGCAGAGCAGGCCGGTCAACGCCAGCGTCAGCGCCACCCCCACGGGCTGGGCGAGCACCCGAATCGCGCCCATCAGCCAGCGGTCGGCCTCGATCGGCCACTCCAGGCTGACGAATCGCCGGAGGCGGGTGGGGAGTCCGGCGATCGAGCGGCCCGACGGACCGGCGAGAACCAGGTGCAGCACGGGGACGAGCGCGATCGGCACGGCGAGCACCGCGGCCACTCCGGCCGCGGCGACCCGGAACACCCCGGCCCCGAGCACCCCCGCCCAGGCGCAGCCGATGATCAGTCCAAGCCAACTCGCGCACAAGGTCGGCCAGTTCTCCGGTACGGGAATCAAGTCGCCGCCGTAGACGAGGCGGACTGCCTCCAGATCGGCCACCACGACGACGACCGCGAGGAACACGGCGACGGCGGCCGCTACGGCGAGTTTGGCGAGCAGCAGTCCGAGGCGCCGGGGCACGGCGCCGCGGCCGGTGGTGAGGGCGGGGTAGCGGTATTCGTCCCCGAAGGAGAAGGCCCCGAGCAGCCCCGCCCCGAGCGCGGCCGGCGGCAGCGGCGAGAGTCCGGGCCAGCCCGCGAGCACGGTGGGCACGGGGGTGCGGCCGCTGCGGGCGAGCAGCACCGAGATGAGGACGGAGGCGGCGAGCGTGGCGGCGACGACGAGCGGAGTGCTCGGTACGCCGAGCAGGCGGCGGATCTCGTACCGCAGGGGGCGCAGCGGCGCGCGGGCCGGGCGACGGACCGCCAGGGGCGCGGACTCCTGGCCGCTTCCGCTCACATCCGGCCTGCTTCCGGCCTCCGCGCCGGCCCGGGCGGCAACGGGGCCGGTGACGGGACGGGCGGGTTCGGAGGAACCGGCGGAGCAGGTGTCGCCCACCTCGTCGGCCAGTCGATGGATGAGCACACCGTGGCGGAAGGCGGTCTCACCGATCGCGGAGCAGTCGCTTCCGTAGACGGAGAGGCGGT
This sequence comes from Streptomyces sp. NPDC006551, assembly GCF_040611675.1. Taxonomy (NCBI): domain Bacteria; kingdom Bacillati; phylum Actinomycetota; class Actinomycetes; order Kitasatosporales; family Streptomycetaceae; genus Streptomyces; species Streptomyces sp. NPDC006551. The sequence continues at coordinate 50,758 of NZ_JBEXOT010000025.1, read as the reverse complement.
TGCCGCTCTCGGTGACGACCTCGACGGAGCGGCGGGCTGCGCGCGCCTCCTGCGTGACGGCGGCGGCGAGCCGTGCGGCGTGCGGGGTTCGCACGGCCACACGGGGCCGCAGCCGGGTACGGGCGAATTCCGTGACGTCCTGATCGGCGACGAGGCGGCCGGACTTCACGGTGACGACCCGGTCGGCGTTGCGTGCCGCCTCCTTGGGATCCGCCGTCGTGAACAGAACGGTCCCGCCCGCCGCGGCGTGGGCGCGCAGGAATTCGTGCAGCCAGGCGCTCTCGCGCGCCGAGAGACCGGCCACGGGCTCGTCGAGCAGCAGCGTGTGCGGGTCTCCCAACAGGGCGCAGGCGAGCCCCAGTCGGCGGTCCATACCCCGCGAGAGCGTGCCGACGCGCTGGTCGTGGAGGCCGGTGAGGCCCACGGCGTCGAGCATCTCGTCCGCCTTGGTCCCGGGGACGCCGACGGCCGCGCAGAGCATCCGGAGCTGGCTGCGCAGGGTGCGCGAGGGGTGTCCGGCGACGTCGCCGAGCAGGACACCGACCTCGCCGGCGGGATGGGCGATGCGGTGCAGGGGCCGGCCCCGGAAGTACGTCACACCACGGCCGGGCTCGAGTTCGAGCATCAGCCGCAGGGCGGTGGTCTTTCCGGATCCGGAAGGGCCGAGCAGGGCGGTCACACAGCCCGGCCGGGCGTCGAAGGTGAGGTCGTCCACGGCGGGCGAAAGGTCGCGGCGGGGGCTGCTGGTGAGTCCGATGGCCTGGAGCATCGCTTCTCTCGCGGTAGGTGACACCGCTCCGCGGCAGGGCGGCTGTCGAAGCAAGATAACGCTACATTTCGGACTTTCGGCGCAGGATTGGGGCCTCGGGTCGCCCCACGCCGACCTCGGGGCGATGGAGGTCGGGCCGGTTCAGACCTCGGGGCGCAGCATGGGCGGGTTGAGCAGCGTCGCCCCGCCCGCCCTGAACAGCTGGGCCGGGCGGCCGCCCTGACGGGTGGTCGTGCCACCGGCGGGGACCAGGAAGCCGGGGGTGCCGGTCACCTTCCGGTGGAAGTTGCGCGGGTCCAGAGCGACGCCCCACACCGCCTCGTAGACCCTCCTGAGCTCGCCCACCGTGAACTCGGGCGGGCAGAACGCGGTGGCCAGCGAGGAGTACTCGATCTTGGACCGGGCCCGCTCCACGCCGTCGGCGAGGATCTTGGCGTGGTCGAAGGCGAGCGGGCCGGACTGCTCGTCCTCACGCTCGGCGTCACCCCCGGGGCGGAGCAGATCCTCCACCGGCGCCCAGCGTGCGCTGTTGGCGTCGCCACCGGCGCGCGGCGCCGGCAGATCCGGGGCGAGCGCCAGATGGGCGACGCTGACCACGCGCATCCGCGGGTCTCGCTCGGGATCCCCATAGGTCGCCAGCTGTTCCAGATGGGCACCGTTGCCGGCGGCGGGCAGCGGAGCGGCGGGGTCGTGGGCGCAGAGCCCGGTCTCCTCGACCAGTTCACGCGCCGCGGCCGCGGAGAGGTCCTCGTCGGCCCGGACGAAGCCACCGGGCAGCGCCCACCGGCCCTGGAACGGCGGTTCTCCCCGTCGTACGACCAGGGCGCACAAGGCGTGACCCCGGACCGTGAGCACGACCAGATCGACGGTGACGGCGAAGGGCGGAAAGGCCGACGGGTCGTAGGGAGACATGCCGCGATCATAGTCGTCTTCCTGACGATAAACACGCCCCCCGGGTGCATCGACAATGACTTCTTCTCCCTCCCACGACGCTTCCGGTGTGTTGTCGACCCGCATCCGTTTCAGCCTCCGAGCTGGAGGCCTTCGGCGGCCTCCTCCACCATGCCGAGCCCAAGCCTGCTCACCCGTACCGCGAACGGTTCACCCGCGACGAGGAGTCCCGAAAGCCGGACGGCGCCCAACGGGGCCGACCGTACCGGCTGCAGGGCCACCGTCCCGCCTGGTGCGTCCGGCCTGATTCCGACGAGGGTCGTCAGGACCAGCACGCCGGCCGCCGCCGCCACCGCGGCGGGCCGGCAGGCCGCCGGGTGCGGCACCGGAGCACCACCGGCCGTGCGCAACCCCCCGGCGTACATCTCGGGCAACCGGAAGCCGAACGCCTCGGCCGCGTCGAGAAGTCCGCGCAGCAGGGATGTCGCCTCCTTCTCGAATCCCGCCGCGGCGAGACCGGCCACGGCCACCGCCGTCTCGTGCACCCGTACGGCTCCGGCGCGGTGCCCGAAGGGGTTGTGGCCCGGTTCCTTGACGCCGAGGCCACGCAGGCCCCAGCCGGAGTCCAGCGCCGGCGTACCGAGCAGCCTGGCCAGCTGTTCCGTCCGGGCCTTGTCCAGCAGGCCGGGTGCGTGACGGCCGCCGCCCGCGAGCCCGCTGTCCAGGAGGTGCGCCGCCCAGCCGCCCAGCTGGTTCCAGGGCCGGCCGTCCGGCGCCCGGGCCACGGCGGGCCTGCCGCCCGAGCGGTCGTCCAACCAGAACTCCTCGCGGAAACGACGGCGCAGGGTGTGCGCCCAGTCCCGCCACATGGCGGCGCCGGGACGGCCGCAGGCCTCCAGGAGGTCGGCGCCGAGGACGGCCGCCCGGTGTGCGTGGGCCTGGGTCTCGGCCCGCCAGGGCCCGGCGGGGCCCGGGTCCGGGACGAAGCCGCTCGGGTCCGCGGCGCCGCGAAGCCATCGCAGGCACCGCTCCGCGGCGGGGAGCAGCTCGGCGAGTTCCTGTTCCGGCATGCCCCAGCGTCTGGCCTCGGCAAGGAGGACGGGGAAGGCGAGGGTGGCTTCGATGCCGGTGCAGCGGGGCGGGAGGTGAGGGCCTGCGTCCCGGAGGGGGCCGGGGATCCTTCCCGCCTCGGGACCCGGCCCGCCGAGTTGTGTGCGGGCCAGGGCACGCAAGGTGGAGAAGGCCAGCCGGGTGCCGAGCGACAGCGCCATACGCGCGGCCCAGAGGGCCTCGGCGCCGACGGGTCCGCAGCGCCAGGGCACTCCGGCCGCGAGGTGGACATCGGCGGGCTGGGCGGGATCACGCTGGAGCAGCGCCCTGAGATCGTCGACGGCGGTGCGCAGCAGGCGGCCCACACGCGGGTCGTCCCCTTCCGCCCGCGCTTCGGCGAAGACCTGCCCGCCCGGCCGCGCGAGGGCCGGTACGGGGCCGCCCGGCCGGCCTGCGGCCGTACCCGGGGCGCCTTGCCTTCCGGCGGCCGCCCCTGGCCTTCCGGACCGTCCGGTGCCCTGTGCCGGGGCCCCAGGCCCCGGGCCTGGGGCGCCGGCAAGCCGGGCTGTCCGGTCGCCGCGCACGCGGAGCTCGATCGTGCGGGCGTCTCCGGGCGCCAACTCGATCTCCCAGCGGAGAACTCCGGCCGCGGCCAGCGCGTCCATCGGGGGTGGGACGGCGGTGACGATCGCGTATCGGCCGTCGTCCGCCGTCCAGCGCATCCCCGTGCCGTGAACGCTCGCGGCGAGCTCGGGTCCGCAGCGTCCGGCCGCCACCGCGCCCAGATCCGCGAGATCCGTCCCCAGAGCGACCTCCACCGGGAGTCGAAGCGGTCTTCCGGCGGAGCTGCGCAGGGTGATCCGTTCGGTGCCGTCCGCGCCGCGCGAACGCTCGACGGTGACACCGGGGTCGGGCCCGGTGTCTCCAGGAGTGCGCAGGACACCGAGGAATCCGGCGCGGTCGGCGGCGGCCAATCTGCCCTGGAGAGGGACGGGTTCGCGGCCCGCCACTCGCAGGACGCAGCGGGAGAGGAGCCGTCTACCTGCCAGATAGACCCCTTCGAGGCCGTGGCCGGTGAGCTGGCCGTGCTCGGCGCAGACGGCGAGGGCGGGCAGGGCGACGCAGAAGAGCGCGTCGTGCACCTCCGGCAGCTCTCCCGGACGTGCGGTGCCCGGGTGCACGGGGCCGGCGGCGTACGTGAGTCCGGCCGGGCGTCCGGTGGCCGGGGCGGGGCTGGGGGCCATGGGTCGTGTGCTGTGCTCTCTGTGCGATCCGGACAGCCGGTGGAACGTCGGCGGTACGGGCCGTACGGCTCCGCCACAGACCTGAACGCCGCTGCGGGCGGGGTGGTCACGGGCGTCACCGCCGGCTCCTCGTCCCGCGCCGCCCACCACGCGGGGCGGCGCCGCTCCGGACGTGCCTGGCCCGCACCGGGCCGGGGCGGGCGCTCGCGACCGGTGCTCCCTTCCTGACGGCCCGCGGTCGGGCGCCGCCGGGGCGGCGCACCCGGGGACGCGGCCTGCTCACCGGGCCGGCGGGCGGGACCGCGGTCCGGGCGCGGCGTTCCTCGCGCAGGCAGCTGCGCAGCGACTCGGGGTCGAGTCCGTCGTTGCATGCCTGGTGAAGCAGCCGGGCGAAGAGGTAGTCGGGATCGGCCTCCAGCGCCAGGCCGAGAGCGACACGGGCGGACGGCTCGTCTCCGGTGGACCAGGCCGTCCAGCCCGCCAGGGCGAGTGGAGCGGCCGCGTGCTCGCCGTAGGGTGCGACGCAGCGCCTGGCCAGGGCGCGCCACAGGCGCAGGGCGGCGAGACCTTCCCGGCCCTCCATCCATGCGGCTGCCTGATCCCGGGTGTCCCGGTCCTGAAGGCCGATGATCAGGGTGGCGGCCTCACGGGCGGTGAGCAGGGCGTCGTCGGCGGCGTCGAGCTCCCCAGCCCCCCTCGCCCGCGCCCGGTCCACGGGTTTGCGGTCGGGCCGGCCGCCCTCCGCCCCCGCTGCGGAGGACGTGGACGTCGCGTCCGCCGTTTCCTCCTCGGCCGGTGTGTCGAACCGACGCAGCAGCGTGCGGGCCAGATCGAGCGTGGTCTGCCTGATTTCCCTCCTGCCTCGGCCCGAATGGTCTTCGAGAAGCTTCGGAGTGATCTCCGCCGCCGCCTCGTTCAGGGCCTTGCGCTGCTCCTCGTTGCCCCGCGGCTCGGTGCCGGGAGGCGTGTCGCCGTGTGACCGGGCGTCGCCGCGGAGGGCGACACCGGGCGCTTCACGCGGCTTGAGCCGTGCCTGCATGTCCCGCAGGGTTCCCCTCACCTGGATTCCGGCGTAGGCGGCGGCCGCCGCCATCACCGACGTACCGGTCAGCGCGAGCGGTGTCCCGTCAGGCGGACAGCATCGGGTGTCGGGGCAGCAGTAGGAGAAGTACAGGCCGTCGGAGATGCAGAGGGCTTCGTAGACCGGAATGTCGAGCTCGCCGCAGGCCGTGCGCAGTCGCTGGGCGAACGGGCTGAGCCGCTCGCTCACCTGGCGAGCCGTCTCTCCCGGCGCCGGATCCTGGCAGAGGAAGACGACGATGCCGTCCGGGCGGATTCCCTTGCGGGTGCATCCGTCGACCAGGCACTCGGCAAGGTGCTCGGCCGTCGAGGACCACTCGGCCGGCGAGCTCGGGATGCCGAGCCTGACCCGGCCGCCGAACCGTCCGCGCTCGCCGTGGAGCCCGACGAGGACGACCGAATCGGTGGGATGGAAGCCCAGCATGAAGGGGAGGGCGTCGGCCAGCTCGGCGGGGCTGCGCAGCGTGATCTGCTGCGCTCCGGAGGGGCCGTCGGATGCGTGTGGGTTCGTGTTCATGGTCACGACGGTCCCGCGCCGACCGCCGACTCCGAAACCCCTGTGGATAACTCACGGCGCGGTCCCCTCGAAGTTGTCCACAGGTCTCGCGGCTCGTTCGCGGTTTGTCGTACCCATCGGGTTGCATGGGGGCATGACCAACGCAGACCGCCTCGAAGACCGCGCGGCCCTCCGAGCCACCGCCGATGCCGTACTCGCCCGTCTTGTCGGCGATCCGACGGGTACGGCCAGACTGCGGGAGGACCAGTGGCGTGCCATCGAGGCGCTCGTCGCCGAGAAGCGGCGGGCGCTGGTCGTGCAGCGGACCGGCTGGGGCAAGTCGGCGGTGTACTTCGTGGCGACCTCACTGCTGCGTGAGCTCGGTGGTGGGCCCACCGTGATCGTCTCCCCGCTGCTCGCTCTGATGCGCAACCAGGTCGACGCGGCGGCCCGCGCCGGTATCCGCGCCCGCACGATCAACTCGTCGAACACCGAGGAGTGGGAGACGGTTCAGCAGGAGGTGGCCGCGGGCGAGGTGGACGTCCTGCTCGTCAGCCCCGAGCGGCTCAACAACCCGGACTTCCGCGACGAGGTGCTCCCACGGCTCGCCGCCGCCACGGGCCTGCTCGTGGTCGACGAGGCGCACTGCATCTCCGACTGGGGTCATGACTTCCGCCCCGACTACCGCCGTCTGCGCACGATGCTGGCCGATCTGCCCGCCGGGGTCCCGGTGCTCGCCACCACGGCGACGGCCAACGCACGGGTGACGGCGGACGTGGCCGAGCAGCTCGGCACGGGCGCCGGGACGGACGCGCTGGTGCTGCGCGGTCCGCTGGACCGGGAGAGCCTCAGCCTCGGCGTGGTCCGGCTGCCCGACGCGGCCCACCGGCTGGCGTGGCTGGCCGATCACCTCGGCGAGCTTCCCGGCTCGGGGATCATCTACACCCTCACGGTCGCGGCCGCCGAGGAGGTCACCGCCTATCTCCGCCAGTGCGGCCACACGGTCTCCTCGTACACGGGCCGTACGGAGAACGCCGACCGTCAGCAGGCGGAGGAGGACCTGCTGGCCAACCGGGTCAAGGCGCTGGTGGCGACCTCGGCGCTGGGCATGGGCTTCGACAAGCCGGACCTGGGCTTCGTGGTGCACCTCGGATCGCCGTCCTCCCCCATCGCGTACTACCAGCAGGTGGGCCGCGCGGGGCGAGGTGTGGAGCACGCGGAGGTGCTGCTGCTGCCGGGGAAGGAGGACGAGGCGATCTGGCAGTACTTCGCCTCGGTGGCCTTCCCGCCCGAGGAGCAGGTGCGGCGCACGCTCGACGTGCTGGCGGGGGCGGACCGCCCGCTGTCGCTTCCCGCGTTGGAGCCGTTGGTGGAGCTGCGGCGAACCCGCCTCGAGACGATGCTCAAGGTGCTGGACGTGGACGGTGCCGTGCACCGGGTGAAGGGCGGCTGGACGAGCACCGGCCGGCCGTGGACCTACGACGCCGAGCGGTACGCGTGGGTGGCCCGTCAGCGGTCGGCCGAGCAACAGGCGATGCGAGAGTACGCGGCGACGACGGGCTGCCGGATGGAGTTTCTGCGGCGCCAGCTGGACGACGAGGAGGCGGCTCCGTGCGGCCGCTGCGACAACTGCTCGGGGTCCCGGTTCGATCCGAAGGTCACCGAGGCCGCGCTCGACGCCGCCAGGGGCGAGCTGGGTCGGCCGGGGGTGGACGTGGAGCCGCGCAAGATGTGGCCGACGGGGCTCCCGGCGGTCGGCGTGGATCTGAAGGGCCGCATCCCCGCCGGTGAGCAGGCGTTCCCCGGACGGGCCCTGGGCCGGCTCTCGGACATCGGCTGGGGGAACCGGCTGCGTCCGATGCTCTCGGAGCGGGCGCCGGACGGCCCCGTCCCGGACGACGTCGTACATGCGGTGGTGCGGGTGCTCGCCGACTGGGCCAAGGGACCGGGCGGTTGGGCGTCGGGAGCGTCCGACGCGCCTGCCCGTCCGGTCGGTGTGGTCACGGTCGCCTCGCGGAGCAGGCCGCAGCTCGTGGGCTCCCTCGGGGAGCGGATCTCGGAGATCGGCCGGATGCCGTTGCTCGGTTCGGTCGAGTACGCGCCGGAGGCGGACGATCTGCGGATCTCGCGAACGAACAGCGCTCAGCGGGTGGTCGGGCTCCATCAGGCACTCATGGTTCCGCCCCCACTGGCCGAGCGGCTGGCCTCAGCGGCCGGGCCGGTTCTGCTGGTTGACGACCTTTCGGACAGCGGCTGGACACTGGCGGTGGCGACGCGGCTGCTGCGACGGGCGGGGGCGGAGGGGGTGTTTCCGCTGGTGCTCGCCATCCAGGGGTGAAACGGGGAGTGAACACCTGATGACTGGGCAGGGATATCAGTGTCATACCGGCCTATTCCAGTCAGCGTTCTCAATTGCTCGTTGCCGCCCGCGCACGGGCCCGCAAGAATTGGAATCCGCCCCGCACAGCCCCTACGCGGTCCGGAAGGACTGTGCTGTGCCGCGCCCTCACTCGACCCTGCCGCCCAACGGGCGCGTATCCGAAGGGAGGACCGTGACCTTCGGATTCGCTCCGTCCGCAGCCACCTCGATCAGCTCGTCGTCCGGGTCCGCCAGCCGCCTTGCTCGGATGCTCGAACCGGCCGAGTGGGCGGCGGCGGGAATTCCGCTCCTCCGCAATCCGCGTGAGGTGGTCAGCGGGCTGCACGCCCGCCACCGACCGACGCCCTCGACCGCGGTCGTGGCCGTCCTCGACCACGAGGAACGGCTCGCCGCCAGTGCGTCGTTCGCCCGCCGCGCCGTCCCCGCGGACGGCTGGGAGTTCCGCAACGCGCTCCTCGCGCATCTGCGCCGGGTCATTCCGCACGACCTCCGGCGCAGGTCTCCCGTGCGGACCGCCGTCCTGCTCTACTGCCGGGACGGTGACGAGCGCTGGACGGAGGAGGACGGCGCCTGGATGTGGGGGCTGCGGGACGCCTGCACACTCCACGGTCTGCGCTGCGGTGCGTACATCACCCTGACCCGAGGCGGCTGGCAGGTGCTGGGTGAGGGCCGGGGCGGCCGGCAGCCCGGTTCCGAGTCCCCTCCGACCGCGCTCGGGGACGTCACGTCCGAGCTGGGAACTCTCCGGCCCCGTACGGCGAGTGGAGCCGCCGAACCACTGCGCCGGACGGCCGCCCGCTGAGCCACGCGCGCCCTCCGGCGTGCCACGGCCCGGCCACCCCGTAGGGCGGCCGGGTCAGGTCCGTGGGTACGTGCTCCGGCTCAGACGCCGGCGCCGAGCACGGCGTTGACGCGCTGCGGGTCGCCGCAGACGATGAGGAGCGCTGTCGCGCGCCCCATCGCCAGGGGCAGGGCGCGGGCGGTGGCGTCGTCGGCGCCACCGTTGACCGCCACGACCACCACGGGCCGGGCCGCGGCCCGCTCCACGACGGCGGCGTCCGCGAAGAACACATCGTCGCGGGCGTCCTGCTGCGCCCAGTAGGCGGCGTCACCGAAGGACAGCTCGTGTGCCGCCCAGGGGTGCTGCTCGCCGGTGGTGAGGACGAGGATGTCGCCCGGTGCGCGGCCGGTCTCCAGGAGAAGGTCCACCGCTTCCTCGGCGGCGTCGAGAGCGCCGTCGGCCGGGGCCGGAATCACCTGGATCTGCGGGCCGGGCCGCTGCGCGGAACGATTCTCCGGGCGGGGCGACGGGGATGCGGCGGCACCGGGCTGCGGGCGCTGCACCGGCGGGCCGGGCCTGGCCGGTCCGGGGCCGGGACGGCCAGGACGCGGTGAGGCCGCCGAACGCGGGCCGGGTACGGGACGGGGGGTCGGCGCGGGGTGTCCGGCGGCCGTGGTGGCGCGGGGACCCTGGGCACTCTCGTGAATCTGAGGCTCCTCGGGGATGAGAGGCATGAGTGGATGTCTATCAAACGCCGGTGCGCGAGTCATCGGCGGGTGGGCACACATGTGCGCCCCGGCTGCTGAGGCGGCTCTCGGGAGAGTCATGTCGTTCAGGAGCCGGAAGTTCAGAAGTCGAAGCCGAGTTGGCCCCCGCTTTCCAGTGCGGCCGCCTCGGCGGAGATACGGAATTTCTTGAGGTGCTGCCACCGGGGCATGGCGTCGAGGTACGCCCAGGACAGACGGTGGTACGACGTGGGGCCGCGTTCTTCGAGGGCCGCCTTGTGGACCGGCGATGGGTAGCCCGCGTTGGCGCCGAAGCCGTAGGCGGAGCACTCCTCCGCCCTGGCCTCCAGTTCGGCCATCATGGCGTCGCGCCGGACCTTGGCGATGACCGAGGCGGCGGCCACGGCGATACAGGACTGGTCGCCCTTGATCACCGTACGGACCTTCCAGGGGCTACCGAGATAGTCGTGCTTGCCGTCGAGGATCACCGCGTCCGGACGCATGGGCAGCGCGTCCAGGGCGCGGACGGCGGCGAGCCGGAGCGCGGCGGTCATGCCGAGGTCGTCGATCTCCTCCGGGGAGGCGTGCCCCAGCGCGTAGGCGGTGACCCACTTCTCCAGTTCCGCCGCCAGGGCTGTGCGGCGCTTGGGAGTGATCAGCTTGGAGTCGGTGAGCCCCTCGGGGGGCCGGCGCAGCCCGGTGACGGCTGCGCACACCGTGACGGGACCGGCCCATGCCCCTCGTCCGACCTCGTCGACCCCGGCAATGATCTTGGCGCCGGTGGTGGCTCGGAGCGATCGCTCGACGCTGTGGGTGGGTGGTTCGTACGGCATGGCGCCAGACAGGTTACGCCGATCCATGCCGCCCGCGATACCCGGATTCCCGTCGGATGTCCGAACCCGCCGCCGCACGCCTCTCGGCCGCGTCAGGGGCGAAGCAGCGAGACCATGATCTGATCGATCACGGCGGCGATCTCGGAGTCCGCCCATTCGCTGGCGCACATCTTCGAGCGGTACATCACCAACACCGGGATGACGTCGAAGAGCAGCTCGCCGGTGACGTCCGGCCGGACTTCACCCCGCCCGATTCCCCGCTGCGTCACCTCCCCGAAGAGGCGGGGCGGCGGTTCGATCACCCCGGTCACGATCAGCTCGTGGAACCGTTCGGCGGGCTCGCCGTCGCATTCGTGAATCACCGACCGCCGGGAGGGTGGCGGGACCCGCTCACCATCGGTTCGTTCGTGGCGGGCGCTGACGGTGTTCGGCAGCCTCCCGTCCCCCTCGCCTAGGGCAGGGGACGGGAAGCACAGTCGTACGGGGCTCGTCACGGCCGGACCGGATCAGGGGGCGTCGTACGGGTCGTCGTCACCGTACACATCGCCGTCACCGTCGGGGTCGTAGTCCTCTTCCCGGCTCGGCGTCCGGCACGCCTCGGGCGATCGTGTGAGGGCACGGCCCGCCAGGATCGCGCGGGCCCTCCTCTCCGACCAACTGGTGGCGTACCAACTGCCGTCGTCCTCACGGAGCCGGGCGTCGATGTCCAGCAGCGCGCAGGAGCGCTGGGGTTCGGGAAGCCGGTCGAGCGCGGGGACCGCATCGGCCGAGAGACCTTCGAGGTAGCGCACATCGATCTTGCCGAGCTCGGCGTACCGTTCGACATTGCGCTCGGCGACGAGGGCGTCGGGCGACACCAGGCCGAAGGCGAGGACCGCGGTGGCGGCGCTCACGGCCAGCGCACGGGGCAGGAAGCGCGCGCCGAACACTCCGGCCGCCATGATCAGCAGGAGGACCACGCCCAGCCAGATCTCCATCGCGGTGACCGAGACGCGCAGCCGGGTCAGCCCGTAGGCGTCGACGTACAGGTCCATCCTGCGCAGCGCGGAGGCGACCACGACGAGCGTCAGCACGCACAGCGTGCCGAGCACGGCGCGGACGAGCGCCCGGTCGCGGGGATCGGAGCGTGGCGCCCAGCGCAGGGCGAGGCCGATCACCAGGAGGGTGAGCAGGGTGGCCATGAGCAGCTGCCAGAAGCCCTGGCGGGCGTACTCGGAATAGGTCAGCCCGGTTTCACTGAGCACCTTGTCGTATCCGCCGAAGAGGACGGCGAGTTGGACCGCGTTGAAGGCCGCGAAGAGCAGGTTCAGGACGACCAGCGGAAGCGCCCACTCCAGGCGGGCACGCGCCCGTCCGGGCCGGACGACCACGCGGTCCCAGCGCAGGGGCGCGGCGGCGGTGCGGGCGAGGGAGATCGCTCCGAACAGGCCGAGCAGCAGGAACGAGAGCCGCCAGGGCGCCTGGGAGAGCGAGACGTCGGGAGTCAGCGAGCCGAGGAGATCGGCGAAGGCCGCGTCGGCTCCGGCGAACAGCGCGCCGAAGACGACGAGCAGCAGGACGGCCACGCCGACCGTGCGCAGGATCGGCCCGAGGCGGCCACGGGAACCGTCCGCGCGGTCGCGCAGCCCCCGCGCGACCCAGGTGGTGCCGGAGCCCAGGGAGTCGATCAGTCCGATCGGCCCGAGCAGCATGCTCGGCCAGCCCCTGCCCCCGTGCAGCGCGAAGGCGGTGAGCACCAGCGCGGACACGATGGCCAGGAATGTCGGCCAGCCCGCGTCCAGGAGCGCGGGTATGGCGAGAAGGGCGAGCCCGCCGACGGCCCAGACCAGGGTCCAGGGGCGCAGCCGACGGCCGGCATGACGGGCGGCGAAGGAGGCGGCGAAAACCGCCGGAGCGGCCACGATCATGAGGTTCAGGCCGATGCCGTCACCGAGCAGCAGGGCGCTGAGCAGGGCGGTGGCCAGGATCCCCCAGAGTGTCGGGGCGGTCACCCTCGCCGGTGGGTCGGGACGAAGCCGGGTGAGCCGGCTCTCGCGCGGAGGCATCGGGTAGCCCCAGGGCTGTTGCGGCGGCCTCGGTCCGCCCGGCGGACCGGCCGCCGGTCGCTGTTGCGGCCCGCGAGCAACGGACGGCGGCTGGTACGCCTGCGGTGCGGGTGCGCTCGGTCCTTCGGCCATGGGGCCGAAGGACGACTTCGGCTCGGCCGGAGCTCTGTTCTTCGATGGTTGTTCGGGCGTGTCGGACACGGGACCCCCTCCCGACCCGGCCCGCAGGCCATGACTGGCGGAAGACTGCGGTCCGGGTGTCTCATCTGCGCGCGCTCTTGTCATGATCAGCGCTTTCGGAGTGGCCGACTCTAACCGCGCTTCGGGCGATCGGCCCGGAGCGGACGCCGCTGTGGCAGGACCGTGACACTCCACTTCGGACAAGCGCGACGATCGGCCCTTACGAGGGGGCCGTGTCAGGGAGTCGCTCAGGCTCCCCGTCAGGGGCGTACAGCGGCCGGAAGCCAGTCCGGCAGTTCCTCGGTCTGCTCCAGCCAAGCGGCGGGCGGCGCGCCGGCCGCCGCGGAGGCGGCCACCCCACCGGCGATCGCGCAGGTGGTGTCGACATCGCCGCCCGCCTGCGCCGTCGTCCAGAACACCTGCTCGTAGTCGCCCAGGGCGCGGGCGGCCGACCAGAGCGCGAACGGAACCGTGTCGTGGGCGCTGGTGCGACGCCCGCAGCCGAGGACCGCCGCCACCGTGCCCGCGTCGCCGTAGTCGAGCATGTCGCGGGCCCGCCGCAGGCCGGCGCCGACGGCGCTGCGCGGTACGAGGGCGATGACTCCGTCGAGCAGGTCGGTGGGTGTCGGCGGACCGGCCGGATCCGCGGCCAGGGCCGCGGCGGCCGCCACGGCCATGGTTCCGACGACGGCCTCCCGGTGCTGGTGCGTGGTGTACGCGGAGATCTCGGCCTGATGGGTCGCCTGTTCCGGATCGTCCGCGTACCAGGCGCCGAGCGGGGCGATCCGCATGGCGGCTCCGTTGCCCCACGATCCCTGCCCCTTGAAGAGGGCGGAGGCGAGTTCCCGCCAGTCGCCGCCCTCCCGGACGAGCCGGAGCATCCGGTTGACCGCGGGGCCGTAGCCCCGGTCGAAATCGTGGTGCTCGGCGAACGACTGGGCGAGGGCGTCCTGGTCGATCCGGCCGTGCCGTACGAGCACGGCCAGGACCGAGCAGGCCATCTCGGTGTCGTCGGTCCACTGCCAGGGACCGGCCGGCAGCTCGCGTCGTTTCAGCAGCGGATAGTTGGCGGGGACGAAGAACTGGGAGCCCAGGGCGTCTCCCACGGTCAGCCCACGGAGACTGGCCAGGGCGCGGTCGAAGCGCCGGTCGAGAGAGAAGTCAGCGGTCATCGCTCTGCCACTCTATCCCGGTGTGGCCGTACGGCTCCGGCGTACGCCAGCGTTCGAACGGGCGGTCCAGGGTGTATCTGCCGTCCTCGCCCAGCAGCAGCATCCTCGTCTCCGCGTTGCCCGGATTGGACAGCGACTCGAAGTCGGCCACCGTCCAGTGGAACCAGCGCATGCAGAACAGGCGCATGGTCAGTCCGTGCGTGACCAGCAGTACGTTCGGCGGATGGTCCGGCGACTCGAAGCTGCGGTAGAGGCTTTCGAGGAACGCGCCGACCCTGTCGTACACATCGGCCCCCGACTCGCCCTGCGCGAAGCGGTAGAAGAAGTGCCCGTACGCGTCGCGGTACGCCTTCTGCAGGCGGACGTCGTCCCGGTCCTGCCAGTTACCCCAGTCCTGTTCCCGCAGTCGCGGCTCCTCCCGCACCCGGACCCGCCCGGGATCGAGCCGGAACGCCCGCAAGGTCTCGTGCGTACGACGGTACGGCGAGACGTACACGCTGACCCGTTCCTCCCCGAAGAGCTCCCGAAGCCGTTCCCCTGTCTCCTCCGCCTGCCGCCGACCCGTCTCGGTGAGCCTGAGCGCATGGTCGGGCTCTCGTTCGTACACGGTGTCATCGGCATTGCCCTCGGACTCTCCGTGCCGTACGAGAACGATGCGCCGCGGTCGTGCCATGCCACGACCCTAGATCGCCCGGTCCGGACGGGCTCAGCCGCCTAGACGTCCGGAGTCCATCCGGCGTATCCGGCCGGTGAAGCGGCGGCGCAGCTGCCGGTCGTGGGAGACGACGATCAGCGCGCCGGGCCACTGCTCCAACGCCTCCTCCAGCTCCTCGACCAGAGCCAGCGCCAGGTGGTTGGCCGGCTCGTCGAGCAGCAGCAGGTCGGCGGGTCGGGCCAGAAGTCGGGCGAGCGCCAGGCGCCGGCGCTGCCCGGCCGAGAGGCTCCCGACCGCGACCCGGAGGTCGGCCGGGCGGAACAGCCCGAACGAGAGGAGCAGTTCCTCCCGCTCGTCCTCGGCGAGAGCGAGTCCCCGCCCGAAGGCGTCGAGCAGCCGCACCGCGGGGCGGTCGACCGGTATCTCCTGGGCCAGGAAGCCGATGCGTCCCGCGCGGCGGACCTCTCCCGTGTCCGGCTCGACGAGACCCGCGGCGACGCGCAGCAAGGTGGACTTGCCCGCGCCGTTGTCGCCATGGATCAGCAGCTTCTCGCCCGCCCGGACGGTCAGGTCGTCGATGGCCAGCCGGTCCGCCACGCGGACACCGGTCAGGGTGACCAGGTCTCCTCGGGCGCCCCCTGCGACCGGCCGGGCGGCGAAGGCGAGCGGCCTCGGAGGCTTGGTGACAGGGTCGGCCCGCAGTCGGCGCAGCCGCTCCTGCGCGTTCCGCACCCGCCCCGCGATGGATGCCTGGACCCGCCCGCCCGCGCGGTCGTAGGCCATTTTGTTGTTGTCCTTCATGGAGCGGCCGACGGCGACCCCGTGGGCGGTGGTCGCGGCGAAGACCTCGAGCCGCTCCGTCTCCTCGCGCCACTCCTCGTACGCCTGCTCCCAGCGTCGCCGGGCGGCCGCCCGCTCGGCCCGGTATCCGGCGTACCCGTCTCCGTACCGGACGACGGTGCGCCGGTCGGCGTCGACCTCCAGGATCGCGGTGGCCACCCGTTCCAGGAAGACCCGGTCGTGGGAGACGGCCACGACGGTGCCGTGATGGGCGAGGAGGGCTCCTTCCAGCCAGTCGAGGGCCCGGGCGTCCAGGTGGTTGGTCGGCTCGTCCAGGAGGAGGACCTCGGGCGCAGCGGCGACCGCGCATGCGATGCCGAGCCGGGCCTGTTCGCCGCCCGAGAGGCTGCCGAGCCGCCGCTCCCTTCCAATACCCGTGAGACCGAGGCCGTGCATCGCCTTGTCGATACGAGCGTCCGCCTCGTATCCGCCACGCAGCTGGAAGGCGGTGAGCAGGTCGCCGTACTCGTCGAGAAGGCTCCCGTTTGCCGTGGCGAGCTCGGCTTCGAGTTCCCGGAGCCGCCCTTCCATGGCGCGGAGATCGGCCAGAGCGTCGTCGATCGCGTCGGCGACGGTGTTGTCGGCAGGCTGTCGGGGAGTCTGCGCGACCACTCCCGTACCGCCGTCTGTCACGGTGACGGCCTCGCCCTCGTCGGGTGCGTCGAGCCCGGCGAGTATGCGGAGCAGCGTGGACTTGCCCGCGCCGTTCTCCCCGACGACCCCGATCCGCTCTCCGGGGCGCACGGTGAGCGAGACCTGGTCGAACAGCAGCCGGTCGCCTCGGGACACGGTCACGTCACGCAGAGAAATCTGTGTGGGCAAGGGCGCCTCCAACGGCACAAACAGCGATTCGGACAGAGGGAAAGGACGCAATCGGGCTGCTAAATGCAACTTCGGTCGCGTTACGAAGAGTGTGGCACACTCGACCTCACTAACGCAACGGGAGTAGCAATTGAATGGTTCGATCGAAGGGTCCCCGGCGCCCGCGCCCGGCAGCCGCCGTCCGGGGGGCCGCACGGCGAGGACGCGCGCCGCGGTTCGCGACGCCGTTCTGACGGGGTTGGCGGAGCACGGCTATCCGGCCCTCACCGTCGAGTACGTGGCGGAGCACTCCGGCGTGCACAAAACGACGCTGTACCGCCGTTGGGGCGGCCTTGAGGGACTCGTGGCGGATGCCCTGGATCTCGCGGGCGAGGACGGCTGGACCCCGCCGGACACCGGCAGCCTCGACGGCGATCTACGGGCGCTGGCCCGCGAGGTGGTCGACTCCTTCGCCGATCCGGCGGCGGCCGCGGCTCCGACCGCGTTCGTCGGCGCCGCCTTCCAGTCGGAGCGGGCCGCCGACGCCCTGCGGGCCTTCTACACCGAGCGTTTCGGCCGCTGCGAGATCGTCGTCGCGCGCGCTCTGGCCCGCGGCGAAGCACCCGCCGGCACCGACGCCGGCGCGGTCGTGCGCGCGGTGTCGGCGCCCCTCTTCCTGCGCCTCTTCGTCACCCGCGAGCCGGTCGACACCGCGGTCGCGGATCAGGCGGCCCGGGCGACGTCCGCGGCGGTCACGGCAGGTGCCTTCGTCACGGAAGGCGGCGGGGCCGAGGACAAGACCGACGCTGTCCGCGCCACCGATCGAGTCCCCGATCCCGATCCAGCCCCTGACCCGAACACCACCCCCGACACCGCCGGTTGACCACACCGCGCCGGTCACACCGTCCAGGACGGCTCGAGCTGCACCACGTCCCCTGCCAGCGCCGCCACATCGGCCTCCGTCTGGGCACGCAGACCGAGCCGCTCGACCCGTTCGACCCGGTACTTCCCGTGCTCCGCCGCCGACCGCCACATCGACAGCACGAGGAACTCGCACCCCGGCGCCTCGCCGAACACCCCGCGGAGCATCCCGGGAGAACCGGCCATGGCCGGATTCCACACCTTCTCCTGCATGAGCGCGAAGTGCTCGACCCGGTCCTCATGAACACGGCAGTGGGCAACCCGGGCGACGTCGGCATCCGTGAACCGCGGCTCGAAACCCGTCTTCACGTCGAAGCGGTGATCGAAGAGCTTGACCTGGGCATTCTTGAATGTGCCCGCCTGCGCGGCCGCGAGCCGGTCGTGCGACCGGGCCATGAACGAGTCGTAGAACGCCCGGCTCTCCCAGAACGCGAAGACATGGGCGACATCGGGCCGTCCTCGGCTCCATCCTCCGCCCTGTCCCCGGAATCCCGGCTCACCCAGCAGCCCCGCCCATTTCCGCTGCCCCCGCTCGAACCCCCGACGGTCCACAACGGTGCAGCGAATCCACTTGACCAGCACCGCGCCATCGTACGGGCCCGGCCATGGGCCCCGTGAGACTACGGAGAAGTGCGGTCTCACCAGACCCGACGACTCCTCGTCACCCAGTTCGATACCGACGTCGACAGTGATCACCCCAGCGGGTGCCGTGTCACCACCCCGCGAGGGAACCGCATGACACCATGGGCAAACCGCCCGGGACCACGGGCAGTTGACCAGACACGGCAAGCGACGCGTACGTAGAGAGGGGATTCACCGTGAGCGGTCTCAACAAGGGGGTCGGCAAGGTCGAGGTGACGCTCAAGTGGGACCCCAGCCCGATGGGCGCTCCGGCGCACGACCTGGATCTGATCGCAGGGGTCTACACGGCGGACGATCCGTACGGATCGCCCGCCTATCTCGTGCACTTCGGGAGCCGCTCCCCCGACGGCACCATCACGCTCAACCGCGACAGCCGTACGGGGCAGGGGTTCGGCTACGACGAGGCGATGACCCTGGAACTGGACCGCCTCGCGCCGCACTACGCGCGCGTGGTGGTGGGTGTGGCCATACAGCAGGGTGGCGGACGCCGGACGTTCGGCGACATCACCCACGCCGGCGTACGCGTGCGTGAGGGCTACACGGAGCTCGTGACCCACGACTTCACCGCCGTGGCCGACGCCACGGCGGCGACGATCATCGAGTTCAGCCGCGACGGAGACAGCGGTTGGTCCTACCGGGCGACACCGCGCGGCTTCGATTCCGACCCGCAGACCTTCACGACACTGATGGGCGCCCAGCACTCCTGAGCCCTGCCTTCGAGCAGGACACGAAGAAGGGGACCGGCCATGGACCGGTCCCCTCCCGGCGCACCCTGGCGCCGCCGGCCAGGCGGCACAGACGCCGAGGGCGGTGGCGCCGGGAAAACCGGCGCCACCGCCCTGACAGGAGCTTCACCCCCGAGGGGGCCCGGGATCAGCTGCAACCGCTGGTCGAGCCGCAGCCCTCGCAGATGTAGCAGGAGCCCGCTCGCTGCATCTTCGTACCGCAGGAGAAGCACAGCGGCGCGTCGGCGCTGATGCCCAGCTGCATCTCGACGAGCTCCGCCGAGGTGTGCGCCTGCTTCGGCGCGGCGGCCTCGGTCTTCGCGGCCGGGGCGACAGCCTTCAGCGTCTCCGTCTGCCGGGGGGCGGACTGGGCCAGACCCTCGACGTCCACCTCGTCGTCGGCGGGCTCGTAGGAACCCGTCTCCAGGTGACGCTGACGCTCCTCGGCCGAGTGGATGCCGAGCGCGGAGCGCGTCTCGAAGGGCAGGAAGTCCAGCGCCAGGCGGCGGAAGATGTAGTCGACGATCGACTGCGCCATCCGCACGTCCGGGTCGTCCGTCATACCGGCCGGCTCGAAGCGCATGTTGGTGAACTTGGAGACGTAGGTCTCCAGGGGCACGCCGTACTGCAGACCGACGGAGACGGCGATGGAGAAGGCGTCCATCATGCCCGCGAGCGTCGAACCCTGCTTGGACATCTTCAGGAAGACCTCGCCGAGACCGTCGTCCGGGTAGGAGTTGGCGGTCATGTAACCCTCGGCGCCACCGACCGTGAAGGAGGTCGTGATCCCCGGGCGGCCCTTGGGCAGACGCTTGCGGACCGGGCGGTACTCGACGACCTTCTCGACGGCCTCGCGGATCGTCGCCTCGGACTTCGCGGTGACCTCGACCTTCTCCTCCTCCTTCTTCTTGGCGGAGAGAGGCTGGCCGACCTTGCAGTTGTCGCGGTAGATGGCGAGCGCCTTGACGCCCATCTTCCAGGCCTCGAAGTAGACCTCCTCGACGTCCTCGACCGTGGCCGTCTCCGGCAGGTTCACGGTCTTGGAGAGGGCGCCGGAGATCCACGGCTGGATGGCCGCCATCATGCGGACGTGGCCCATCGCGGAGATGGAACGCTCGCCCATCGCGCAGTCGAAGACCTCGTAGTGCTCGGTCTTCAGACCGGGCGCGTCGATCACATTGCCGTGCTCGGCGATGTGGGCGACGATCGCCTCGATCTGCTCCTCCTGGTAGCCCAGGCGGCGCAGGGCCTGCGGGACGGTGCCGTTGACGATCTGCATCGAGCCGCCGCCGACCAGCTTCTTGAACTTGACCAGGGCGAGGTCGGGCTCGAGGCCGGTGGTGTCGCAGGACATCGCGAGACCGATGGTGCCGGTCGGGGCGATGACCGAGGCCTGGGCGTTGCGGAAGCCGTTCTTTGCACCGAGACGGATCACGTCCTGCCAGGCCTCCGTGGCGGCGGCCCAGATCGGCGAGTCGAGGTCGTCCATGCGGACGGCCGTGGTGTTGGCGTCCGCGTGCTGCTTCATGACGCGCTGGTGCGGCTCGGCGTTGCGGGCGTAGCCGTCGTACGGGCCGACGACCGCGGCGAGCTCGGCGGAGCGCTTGTACGACGTACCGGTCATCAGCGAGGTGATGGCACCGGCCAGGGCGCGACCGCCGTCGGAGTCGTACGCGTGGCCCGTCGCCATCAGCAGGGCGCCGAGGTTGGCGTAGCCGATGCCCAGCTGGCGGAAGGCGCGGGTGTTCTCACCGATCTTCTGGGTCGGGAAGTCGGCGAAGCAGATGGAGATGTCCATCGCGGTGATGACCAGCTCGACGACCTTGGCGAAGCGCTCGGACTCGAACGACTGGTTGCCCTTGCCGTCGTCCTTGAGGAACTTCATGAGGTTCAGCGAGGCGAGGTTGCAGGACGTGTTGTCCAGGTGCATGTACTCGCTGCAGGGGTTCGAGCCGTTGATACGGCCGGACTCCGGGCAGGTGTGCCAGCGGTTGATCGTGTCGTCGTACTGGATGCCCGGGTCGGCGCAGGCCCAGGCGGCCTCGGCCATCTTGCGGAACAGCGACTTGGCCTCGACCTCCTCGATGACCTCGCCGGTCATCCGGGCGCGCAGGCCGAACTTGCCACCGGACTCGACGGCCTTCATGAACTCGTCGTTCACGCGGACCGAGTTGTTGGCGTTCTGGTACTGGACGGACGTGATGTCGTCGCCGCCCAGGTCCATGTCGAAGCCCGCGTCACGCAGGGCGCGGATCTTCTCCTCCTCCTTGACCTTGGTCTCGATGAAGTCCTCGATGTCGGGGTGGTCGACGTCGAGGATGACCATCTTGGCCGCGCGGCGGGTGGCGCCACCCGACTTGATCGTTCCCGCGGAGGCGTCGGCGCCACGCATGAAGGAGACCGGGCCTGAGGCGTTGCCGCCGGAGGAGAGCAGCTCCTTGGAGGAGCGGATACGGGAGAGGTTCAGGCCGGCGCCGGAACCGCCCTTGAAGATCATGCCCTCTTCCTTGTACCAGTCGAGGATCGACTCCATGGAGTCGTCGACGGACAGGATGAAGCAGGCGGAGACCTGCTGGGGCTGCGGCGTGCCGACGTTGAACCAGACCGGCGAGTTGAAGCTGAAGATCTGGTGCAGGAGGGCGTAGGCCAGCTCGTGCTCGAAGATCTCGGCGTCGGCGGGCGAGGCGAAGTAGCCGTACTCCTCGCCGGCCTTCGTGTAGGTCTTCACGATCCGGTCGATGAGCTGCTTGAGACCGGTCTCGCGCTGCGGGGTGCCGACGGCCCCGCGGAAGTACTTGCTGGTGACGATGTTGACCGCGTTCACCGACCAGAAGTCGGGGAACTCGACGCCACGCTGCTCGAAATTGACCGAGCCGTCGCGCCAGTTGGTCATGACGACGTCACGACGCTCCCAGACCACCTCGTCGTACGGATGCACTCCGGGGGTGGTGTGGATGCGCTCGATACGCAGGCCCTTGCTCGCCTTGGATCCCTTGGCGCGGGAACCTCGTGCTGCCGGACCGCTCGCCGTCTCTGTCATGCCGCCTCCCATATACGGGCAAAACACCCTGAAGTGCCCAGATAATCCCAGGGCACCGTCTTCTTGTCTGCTGCCATGAGCACCGCACAGGCGCTCGTGGCACGTCTTTTCGGCCGCTCGGCGACCGGTCTCGCCGGACCCCCGGTCCGGCCCGCCGGTCAGTCGGCGGCGGTGGCGGGAACGGGGACCTCGAGGGTCGCTCCGGTCCCGCGCTCCACTGCGGGAGGCCGCTGCCCGCGGAGTTCCGCGATGGCGGCCTCGAAGTCGTCGAGGCTGTCGAAAGCCTTGTAAACGGATGCGAAGCGCAGGTACGCGACGAGGTCGAGCTCCTGCAACGGGCCGAGGATGGCCAGCCCCACGTCATGGGTGGTCAGCTCGGCGCTCCCGGTGGCGCGCACCGCCTCCTCGACCCGCTGGCCGAGCTTGGCGAGGGCGTCCTCGGTCACGGGCCGCCCCTGGCATGCCTTGCGCACGCCGGAGATGACCTTGGTACGACTGAAGGGTTCCGTCACGCCGGACCGCTTGATCACCATCAGCGAGGCGGTCTCCACCGTCGTGAAACGACGGGAGCAGTCGGGGCACTGGCGACGGCGGCGGATCGACGTGCCGTCGTCGGTGGTGCGACTGTCGACGACGCGGCTGTCGGGGTGCCTGCAGAAGGGGCAATGCATGGTTCCGACCCTCCCTCACAGCACGACTGAATAGCCCCGCCGGGCCCGTCAAGGCCCCTCGAAGCGACCACCAGCATAGGCGATGCGTACGGTCCCGGCCGACCGGGGACCACAACTTCTAGGTGGCTGATGCAATCCAACCACTAGATCTGGGGGCGAAGCGCGTTTTCCTCGCGTCGCGCGTGTCGCGCGACGCGGTCGCCCGCGATCGGGGACGAGAGTACGGGAAGAGCGCGGCGCCGCCGATTCGGGGCCCTCGGGTGCCACACTTGAAAGGCACCCCGCCACCCTGCGGTACGGCGGGGAAGGCTACCGTAATGACCGATTCCCACTGCGGTCCGGGCCTGCCTATACACCCACCTGCACGAACACGTAAGGCAATCTGCGAATTTTCACTCGAACGTGTGTTTGGCGCAACCTTTCGAAAGCCACTACCGTTGTGCCAGCCAGGGAGACCATTCGAGAGGGGCCGACGACGTGACCACCACCGCAGACAGTGCCACCATCACAGCCCAGGACCGCTCCCAGGGCCGATTCGAGCCGGTGCATGCCATGAACGACACAGTCATGAACGGGGACGGGGAGCCCGGCCGGCCCGCGCGCTCGTTGCCCGGACGCCCCCCAGGAATCAGGGCCGACAGCTCCGGCCTCACGGACCGGCAGCGGAGGGTCATCGAGGTCATCCGGGACTCGGTCCAGCGACGCGGCTACCCGCCGTCGATGCGTGAGATCGGCCAGGCGGTGGGTCTCTCCAGTACGTCCTCGGTGGCGCACCAGCTGATGGCCCTCGAGCGCAAGGGCTTCCTCCGCCGCGACCCGCACCGCCCGCGGGCCTACGAGGTGCGCGGCTCGGACCAGCCCAGCACCCAGCCGACGGACACCACCGGCAAGCCGGCCGCCTCGTACGTTCCCCTGGTCGGACGGATCGCCGCCGGCGGTCCGATCCTCGCCGAGGAGTCGGTCGAGGACGTCTTCCCGCTGCCCCGGCAGCTGGTCGGCGACGGCGAGCTGTTCGTCCTGAAGGTCGTCGGCGACTCGATGATCGAAGCCGCGATCTGTGACGGCGACTGGGTCACGGTGCGCCGCCAGCCTGTCGCGGAGAACGGCGACATCGTGGCCGCCATGCTCGACGGCGAAGCCACGGTCAAGCGCTTCAAGCGCGAGGACGGCCATGTCTGGCTGCTGCCGCACAACGCGGCGTACCAGCCGATCCCCGGCGACGAGGCCACCATCCTCGGCAAGGTCGTCGCCGTACTGCGGCGGGTGTGACGCCACCTCGCCGGCTCTGACCGGGCCCCGGGACCCACTGCGCCGGTCTCGGGGCCCTGCCGTGTCTCCTGCCACCTCAGGGG
Source organism: Streptomyces sp. NPDC006551 (assembly GCF_040611675.1). Lineage (NCBI taxonomy): Bacteria > Bacillati > Actinomycetota > Actinomycetes > Kitasatosporales > Streptomycetaceae > Streptomyces > Streptomyces sp. NPDC006551. The sequence goes on along the minus strand of NZ_JBEXOT010000025.1, from coordinate 27,465 downwards.
CTTGTCTCAGACTCCCGCCGCCGTGGACGCCGCGTCGATCGCGGCGAGCGACTTGCGCACCTGGTTGCGGTCCGTGGTGTACCAGAAGTCGGGCAGCGACGCCTTCAGATAGCTGCCGTAGCGCGCCGTGGCCAGCCGTGGATCGAGTACGGCGACGACGCCGCGGTCGCCCGTGGCCCGAACCAGTCGGCCGGCGCCCTGGGCCATCAGAAGTGCCGCGTGCGTAGCCGCGACGGCCATGAAGCCGTTGCCGCCGGCTTCCTCGACCGCCTTCTGCCGCGCGCTCATCAGCGGGTCGTCCGGGCGCGGGAAGGGGATCTTGTCCATCACGACGAGCTGACAGCTGGCCCCTGGGACATCCACCCCCTGCCACAACGAGAGCGTGCCGAAGAGACAGGTCTTCGGATCGGCCGAGAAGTTCTTGATCAGCTCGCCGAGGGTGTCCTCCCCCTGGAGCAGGATCGGGAACTCGGGGATGCGGGTGCGGAGCTCCTCCGCCGCGAGTTGAGCCGCCCGCATGGAGGAGAACAGACCGAGTGTGCGGCCGCCCGCCGCCTGCATCAGCTCGGTCAGCTCGTCCAGCATGTCGCCGCGATCGCCGTCACGCGCGGGCCGGGAGAGGTGCTTGGCGACATAGAGGATCCCTTGCTTGGGGTAGTCGAAGGGCGAGCCGACGTCGATGCCCTTCCACATCGGGATGTCGTCACCCTCGGTGCCCTCCGGCGCCAGCCCCAGCGAGGCTCCGACTCCGTTGAAGTCGCCCCCGAGCTTCAGGGTGGCCGAGGTGAGCACCACGGACCGGTCCGCGAAGAGCTTCTCCCGCAGCAGCCCGGAGACGGAGAGCGGGGCGACCCGCACCGAGGCGCCGAAACGATCGTGTCGCTCGTACCAGACGACGTCGTACTCGGACCCCTGGGTGATCCGCTCGGCCACACCGTGGACGGTCTCGACCGAGGCCATGGCCTGCCTGCGCACGGCGTCCTCGTCCTGGACCGACTTGTCGCGGGTGGAGCCGAGGGCCGTGATCACCGCACGAGCCGCGTCACGCAGCGCCATCAGCGCATAGGCCAGGTCCTCCGGGATCTCCTCCAGGCGGCCCGGCAGGGCCAGCTCCATGACCCTCTCGAAGCCTTCGGCGGCGGTCTGCAGCTGATCGGCGATCTTCTCGTCGACCAGCTTCGCGCTCCGGCGTACGGCCCGGTTGACCTGGCCCGGGGTGAGTTCGCCGGTGGCGACGCCGGTGACACGGGAGACCAGCTCGTGGGCCTCGTCCACGATCAGCACCTCGTGCTGGGGCAGGACGGGGGCGCCCTCGATCGCGTCGATGGCCAGCAGGGCGTGATTGGTGACGACCACATCGGCGAGCTTGGCCCGCTCTCGGGCCGCCTCGGCGAAGCACTCCGCGCCGTACGCGCACTTGCTCGCTCCCAGGCACTCGCGGGAGGAGACGGAGACCTGGGCCCACGCGCGATCGGAGACACCGGGCGTCAGGTCGTCGCGGTCTCCCGTCTCCGTCTCGTCGGACCAGTCCCGCAACCGCAGCAGATCCTGGCCGAGCTTGCTCGTCGGTGCGGCGGCCTCGAAGGGGTCGAAGAGCCCGTCCTCCTCGTCCTGCGGAACCCCCTCGTGGAGGCGGTGCAGACAGAGGTAGTTCGACCGCCCCTTGAGCATGGCGAACTCCGGGCGCCGGCGGAGCTGCGGATGCAGGGCGTCGACCGTGCGCGGAAGATCGCGCTCGACCAGCTGACGCTGGAGGGCCAGCGTGGCGGTGGCCACCACCACGCGCTCCCCGTGCGCCAGTGCCGGGACCAGATAGCCGAGGGACTTTCCGGTACCGGTGCCGGCCTGGACGAGGAGGTGGGAGCTGTCGTCGATGGCCTCGGCAACGGCCTCGGCCATGGTTACCTGGCCAGGCCGTTCCACACCGCCGACGGCGGAGACTGCGGCGTGGAGGAGATCGGGGAGGGATGGCTTCGTCATAGCGCCTCCACCCTACGGCGCGGGACTGACAGTCGGATCACGCGAGTGGATTCGGGACGGTTCCGTGGACGGCCGCGTGCGGCCGCGCGGGGCGGTCCCGGTAGCCGTCCAGGTGCAGACGGTTGCGGTTGAGACAGAGACGCTTGATTCGGGGTGTGAGGAGATCGAACAGCTCGAACCGTTCCTTCAGCTCCGGGAAGCGCGTCTGGTGACGGATGATCTCGGCGCGGACCAGGGCCCAGAAATCCTTCTCGGGGAACCCGAGTTGTTCGTCGCAGAGCGGCGCCAGGTAGCGGAGGACGCCCACGAAGAGCCCTGAATGGATGAACTGCGTGAGGAAGTCGGGTTCCTCCGTGAGCAGGACGGCACGGACGTCGTCCGGCATGGCGTCGTGCTCGGGGAGCGGCCGGGCGCTGATGTTGACGTCGTCGACGAAGTCCTTGATCGCCAGCCGCACGGGGACGTCCCGGTCGTCGTAGACGACGATGGCGTTCTCGCCGTGCGGGGAGAACACGGTGCCGTACCGGTAGAGGAAGCGCAGCAGCGGGGGCAGCAGGGCCCTGAAGAGGTGCTGGAGCCAGACGGCGGGGGCGAGGCCGGACCGTTCGACGAGTTCGGCGACGAAGGCGCGGCCGTTCGGGTCGGTGTGCAGGAGGGCGGCGAGGGTACGGGCGCGCTCTCCGGGCGGTAGCCGCAGCGGCTCGCGCCAGATGACGCCGAGGAGTTCCTTGTACTGGTACGGGACCTCGGGCAGCCGGTCGTAGAGGGGGTGCTGGACGGTGACGGAGGCGACCTCACCGAGGAGGATCACGCCGCACTCGTCCCGCAGGAAAGGGTCGGCGTCGCGCAGGCCGTGGACCCAGGAGGTGACGGCCGGGGCGGCGAGGGTGCGTTCCGTGGGCAGTCCGCGCCAGACGAGGGTGTTGAGGACGGAGAGCGGGAGTTTGACGGTGTGCCGGTCGGGCCGGCTGGTGTTGAGGAACGTACGGATGGACTGCTGCGGCAGGCGCAGGTCGCCGTCGGTCCGGTGGAGCGGGACGATGGCCCCGGCGGCGACGGCGGGGGCGTAGAGAGGGAGCAGGATCTCGTCCCACTGCCAGGGGTGGACGGGCATCAGGAGGTACGTCGCGGGATCGAGGCCGCGGCCGCGCAGTTCGGCGTCGAAGGCTTCGCGGACCTCGGTGTCGAGCTCGCGTGCGTAGAGCCGGTCGGCGGTTTCGAGCCCGGGGACTCCTCGGTAGGCGGCGAGGTCGGTGCTGACGGCGATCCAGGGGAGGTGGACGGCGCGGCGGGCCTCGGGGGCCCAGCGGGCGGTGTCGGAGGCGGAGAAGCCGATGCGGCCCTTGTTGAGGACGAGCCATGGGTGGCCGGTCTGATGACCTTCGAGTTCGGCGTATCCGAGGTCGGCGAGCCGGTCGGCGGTGAGTGCCGAGTGGTGCAGACGGGCGTCGGCGGCGAGGGTGGTGGTGAGTTCGCGGATGAGATGGCCGAGAGTGGCGCCGTCGATGCCGAGGAGCCGGCGGACCCGGACCAGGAAGTCGAGGGGGTCGGTCAGCGGTCGGCCGTCGAGCTCGATCGAGTCGGGTGCGACGCGCCAGCTGCCGTACGCGCCGCGGCGGGCGGAGAAGGTGAGCGCCGCCCCGTCGTCGAGGCGCAGGACGTACCGACCGGGGCTGCCCGGGCCGTCGGTGGTGACCGGCTCGATGATCTCCTCGTACGCGAACTCGCCGAGGGTCTTGGCGAGAAGGCGTGAGCACGCCCGGGTCCAGGCGTCAGGGGTGAGCTCGGCGGGTGAGAGCAGTGCGGAGTCATGAGTGACTGGGGACGACGGCACGGGGACTCCTCTGGGTGGGAACCGCTGTGGGGCGAGCGGTCCATGTAAGGCAAAGGGGCGTTCACAGGACGTGACGGAGGGCGCGGTCGCGGACCATGAGGGCGGCTCGTTTGTCGGGGAGGTCAACTTCCGCGGAGAAGCGGAATCCGGCGCTCAGGAAGGCTGAGACGGAGGGGGTGTTGCGCAGGTCGGGTTCGGCGATGACACGGGTGCATCGGGGGCGGTGGCCGAGGACGAGATCGGCGACGGCTCGGAGGAGGGCCGTGCCGACTCCGCGGCCGCGGTCGGCGACGCTGCCGATGAGCAGATGGACGCCGGTGTCGTGGGGGCGGGCGGGGTAGTGCCGGGCGAGCGGGTCGAGGTCGGCGCGGTAGAGCTCGAAGTAGCTCATGGGGGTGGTGTCGAGGAGTCCGAGGCAGGGCACACTGCGGCCGTCGCCTTCGAGTTGGGCGCGGAGGTGTCCGGCGGTCACGGTCTCCGGGCCGGACAGCTCCCAGAAGGCTGCCACGGCCGGGTCGTTCATCCAGCGGCTGATGAGCGCGAGGTCTCGTTCGATCCGTACGGGGACGAGCTGGAACGTGCCGATCGGGGTGGTGGCCGGGCCCCAGGTGGCGACGGAGTCGAGCAGGTCGCCGTCGGTCGTCGCCGTGGGCTCGCCGACTGAGAACAGGGCGACGAGTTCGTCGGGGAGGCGCAGGTCCAGGGTGTCCTCTCCGGCCGTGTCGGCTGGGGAGAAGGGGCTGGTTCCGGTGTCGGCGAAGGCCTCGGTGTCGGTGCTCGCGTCGGTGGGGGGCACGGTGGCGCTCTCCTCTCGGCAGTGCGGTCGGAACGGGGTCTTTCAGGGGCGGAGGGGGTTGGTGATGGTGACGTAGACGGACTGGGTGTCGACGGGGCCGACGAGCTCGTCCAGGCCGTGCAGGCGGGTGAGGAGGTTGGCCTTGCAGCGCAGCGTCGCGGCCTCCAGAAGCCGGTGCGGCAGGGGTGAGCCGAGGCTGCCGGCGGAGGCGAGGAACCGGCGGAGGCCGGCGAGCAGGACGCGTTCGTCGGCGAGGCGTTGGGAGCCGAAGGCCCCGATGAGACCGAGGACGTTGTTGATGCCGAGGTAGTAGGCGAAGCGCTCGTCGGTGACCTGGTCGGAGACGAAGGTGTCGCTGGCGGTGCCGATGCCGGGCAGGCGGCTGTCGAGTTCATCGCGGTGGGACTCGCGGAAGTAGTAGCCCTGGTTGTCGCGGTAGCGGCCGCCGACGGGCCAGCCTTCCGGGTCGAGGAGGACCAGGGTGTTCTGCTGGTGGGCCTCCAGGGCGACTCCGGCGACGCCGTCGAGCCAGAGCACGGGGCGGACGACGTGGTCGAGATAGCGCAGGAACCACTCGGCGGCGACCGCCGTGGTGGGGCGGCCGGTGCGGGTGGCGAGACGGGTGACGATCTCGGTGAGGCGGGAGCGCATCCGGGTGGTGCCGGGCCACGGCCGTGGGGCGGTGAGGGCGGCGATGCAGACGGCGTCGTCTCCGGTGGCGAAGGGGTTGTGGCGGACCATGACGTCGAGTCCGGGTACGGGGTCGCCGTCGGGAGTGTCGACCGCGAGCCAGGCGGGGTCGCGGACGATGTCGAATCCGGGGTGGGCCGCCTGCCACTGGTCGACGAGCCCGGTGCGCAGGAGGCGGTGGACCTCCACGCCGCGGTGGAGCTCCTTGCGGAGGTTCTCGCGGCGGGAGTTGGTGATGCGGACGCCGAGGGAGAGCTTGAGCATGGCCCGGGCGCCGGGGCGGTGCACGGTGCGGACGGAGGAGGTGGGGTGCCAGGCGGCGCCGTGGGGGCCGAGGTCGTGGAGGAGACCCGCGTCGAGGAGGGAGGCGACGGTCGGGCGGTGGAGCAGTTCGCGGGCCTGCCAGGGGTGGAGGGGCAGCGGCACGGTGCCGGCGGGAAGGGCGAGGCCCGCGGCCAGACCGGTGGCGAGCTGTTCGGCGGTGATCGGGCGGCCCTGCTCGGTCCAGGCGGAGTCGGAGGCGAGGACGGTGCGGTCGACGGCCATCCAGTGCAGGGGGAAGGAGCCGTACAACTCGGGTGAGTAGAGGCGGGCTTCGGCTTCGGAGAGTCCTTCGCGGCTCTTCGGAGTCGGATGGAGGGGGTGGCCGAGGAGCAGGGACTGTTCGGCGGTGAGGAAGAGGTCGGCGTCGGGGCGGGGGCTTGGGCGGCGGCGCCGGTCGGCGATGAAGTCGGCGGTGCGACGGACGGAGTCGGCGACGCGGCCGACGAGTTCGGTGCCTTCCGGACGGCCGGTCTCGCGGCTGAGAAGGGCGGCGACGGTGACGGCGTCGGCCAAGGGTGCCGAGGTGGGGAGGCCTTCCAGGGTGGGGACGCCGAAGCGGTGCCAACCGGTGGGCGACCAGTACAGGACGGGAACGAGGAGGGCGGTGCCGCTGGCTTCCAGGGGGATGCGGAGAGTGCCGGAGTCGGGGGCGGGGAGGTTCTTCTCCCGTGCCCAGCAGCGCAGCAGGTTCTCGATGGTCGCGGCGTCGGCGGCCCTCTGCGGATCCGGGTCGTCGAGGTGGTCGTGGCCGGCCGCGGCGGATGGTGCGGGAAGGGGCGCCGCTGGCGACATGGGCGCGGGCTGGGGATCGAACGGACCGGAGGGCTGGCGGGGGACGGTGGCCTGCTCGACGGTGACCGGGCCGTGGGCGGCGCTGCCGGTGTCGGACGCTTCGGAGGCGGGGGTGGCGTTCACGGGGGGCTTCCTTGTGGGGGTGTCCCGGGTTCGGTCCGGGGTCAGTGGGACGGTCCGGTGGCGTTCCGGCGGTGCGTGGACCGGGCACGCGTGGGCGGGCCCGGGCGGTGGGCGCGTTCGGCGGCGGCCAGGGCGTCGGCGAAGCGATCGAGGACCGCCGCGGCCTGCTCGTCGGTGAGGGTGAGCGGGGGCAGGAGACGGACGACTCCGGAGTGGCGGCCGCCCAGTTCGACGATGAGGCCGCGGTCGAGGCACTCCCGCTGGACGGCCACGGCGAGGGCCGGGTCGGCGGGCGGGGCGGGGGAACCGGGGTCCTCGGCGTAGGGGTCGACCAGTTCGACGCCGATCATGAGCCCTCGCCCGCGCACGTCGCCGACGCAGGGGTGGTCGGCGGCGAGGCCCTGGAGGCGGCCGAGCATCCTCGCCCCGAGGGTGGCCGCGCGGTCGGCGAGCTTGTTCTCCCGTACGTACGCGAGGGTGGCGGCTCCGGCGGCCATGGCGAGTTGGTTGCCGCGGAAGGTGCCCGCGTGGGCGCCGGGCTTCCAGGCGTCGAGTGCGCGCCTGTAGACGATGACGGCGAGCGGGAGGGAGCCGCCGATGGCCTTGGAGAGGACCATCACGTCGGGGACGACGCCACTGTGCTCGACGGCCCAGAAGGTGCCGGTGCGGCCGACGCCGGTCTGGACCTCGTCGGCGATGAGCGGGATGGAGCGCGAGGCGGTGATCTCGCGCATCCGGCGCATCCAGGCGTCGGGGGCGGGGATGACTCCGCCTTCGCCCTGCACCGGTTCGAGGATCATGCCCGCGGGGGTGGGGACGCCGCTCTTGGGATCGTCGAGCAGGTTCTCCGTCCAGCGGGCGGCCAGTTCGGCGCCCCGGTCCCCGCCCACGCCGAACGGACAGCGGTAGTCCTGCGGGTAGGGCAGCCTGGTGACCCGTACGTCCGTGGCGCCGCCCGAGGCGTCGAGGGCTCCGGCGGTCATGCCGTGGTAGGCGCCGGTGAAGCTGAGCAGTCCGCTGCGTCCGGTGGCCGTGCGGACGAGCTTGAGGGCGGCCTCGACCGCGTCCGTGCCGGCCGGTCCGCAGAACTGGATGCGCGCGTCGTCGGCGAGTCCGGCGGGCAGTGTGGCGAACAGCTCCGTGGTGAAGGCGTCCTTGACCGGGGTGGCGAGGTCGAGGACATGGAGCGGGGCGCCGGAGTCGAGGACCTTCCTGACGGCCTCCAGGACCACCGGGTGGTTGTGCCCGAGGGCCAGACTCCCCGCGCCGGAGAGGCAGTCGAGGTAACGGCGGCCGTCCGCGCCCTCGATGGTCAGTCCCCGGGCGCGTACGGGAACGATCGGCAGTGAGCGGGCATAGGTGCGCGCCGCCGATTCGCGTAGCGACTGACGGCGCAGGATGCCCTCATGGGCGCCGGTCTCGGTCGCGGTCCGCCCGCCCTCGGGCGCGTGCGCGGCCGGTGGTACGGCCGGAGCTGATTCGGTCAGGGCCACGGCTCGGTGTCCTCCCGCTGTAACGGTTGCGTTGCACATCGGTACGTTGCGCGACCGTGCGAACGCCGGCCCTGAACGCTGCCTCCGTGTCCCCCGTCCGTACCAACGACGAGGGATCGCGGGGATCACGGGCCAGTCACAAGTTCGTCGGGCCGTCCCGGATCACGTCCCGGCAACGGCTGTACGAGGGGCGGAACCGCGGACCTGCCGCACGCCGTCCACTCCGGCACCGGCATCATGGGGGCCGCGCTTCGGCACCGGTCACGGCGTCGTCGCACTTCACCGCTGTTCACTCATGCACAAGTTGACGTAGTTCCCAGGGGGATCACGAGATGCGATCGATTCGTCCGCTGCTGGCCTCGGCAGCCGCCGTCGCGGCCTTGACGCTGACGGCGACGGCCTGCGGCCCGACCGAGGAGATAGCGGGAGACAAGCCCAGCGCTCCCGCGAGCCCGTCCACCGGCGACAAGATCACGATTCCGGACGATCTCAAGGACCGGCTCAAGGAGCGCGGGATCGACCTGGACAAGTGGAGGAACGGCGAGTGGAAGAACTGGGACCGCGACAAGTGGCTGCGTGAGGCCAAGGACTTCGTCAACCCGATCATCGAGGACCTCTGGGACCCGGACCGGATGCGGGACGCCGAGCGCCCCGACAGGCCGGTCGAGGAGGAGGACATCTCGGGTGACGAGGGTGTCACCGACCCGACCCCCGATCCGGTCAGGGCGAAGGCCGTGACGCCGCCGTACCACTCCGGCGCGCCGGAGGCGGGCAAGGTCTTCTTCGACGGTCCCGAGGGCTCGATGGTCTGCTCGGCCACGGTCGTGAAGGACCCGGCGAACCCGGGGAAGTCCAACATGGTCTGGACGGCGGGCCACTGCGTGCACGCCGGCAAGAAGGGCGGCTGGTACCGCAACATCGCCTTCGTCCCCTCGTACAACGACAGCGGCAAGCCGACCGCCCAGCTGGAGAACGCGACCCGCGAGGAAGTCGCTCCGTACGGCGTGTGGTGGGGTGACTGGGCGCAGACGTCCGAGCAGTGGATCTCGCAGGGTGCGGCGACCGGGGGTCAGGGCGCCCCGTACGACTTCGCGGTGATCCATGTGACGCCGGAGAAGGGCAGCACGGGCAAGTCGCTGGAGGAGACGGTCGGTGCGGCGCTCCCCGTGGAGTTCAACGCGCCCGCCACGTCGAAGATCGCGAGCATCACGGCGACCGGTTACCCGGCGGGTGCGCCGTTCGACGGTCAGAAGATGTTCCAGTGCCAGGACAAGCCGGGCCGCCTGTCGGTGAAGGCGGAGCAGCCGACTATGTACCGGATCGGCTGCACCATGACCGGTGGTTCGTCCGGTGGCGGCTGGGTGGCCCAGGGCAAGGACGGGAAGCCGGCGCTGGTGTCCAACACCTCCATCGGTCCGGTGACGGCCGGTTGGCTGGCCGGTCCGCGCCTGGGCGCCGAGGCCAAGGGCATTTACGACGAGGTCAGCAAGAAGTACGCAGGCCGGTAGTCGTCCTCGGTGAGGAGGCGGGGCCCCGCGGGGTCCCGCCTCCCGCCTACGGGCATACTGTGCACCGCTAGTGACGCGTTCATGGCAACCAATCCCATGGCAGAGCCGGGGCGCGGGAAACATCCCAGGGGGATCTCAACTCATGCGTTCGACAAGACTCCTGCCGGCGTTCGCCGGCCTGGCGGTGGCGCTCTCACTGACCGCCACCGCCTGCGGCCCGACCGAGACGACGCCGGCGGCCGACAAGCCCGCCGCCGGGGCGACCGCCGCCGACCCCACCACCGGTGGCGGCGACGCCGCTCTCCCCAAGGACCTGGCCGACAAGCTGCAGAAGCACGGCGTCGACCTGGACAAGTGGAAGAACGGCGACTGGAAGAACTGGGACAGGGACACCTGGCTCCGTGAGGCCGAGGACTTCGTCAACCCGGTGATCGAGGGGCTGTGGGACCCCGAGCGCATGCAGTCGGCGAAGAGCCCCGACCCGACGATCACCACGGCGTCCGGCGCGGGCGGCAGCGACCCCGTGCCGCGGCCCGTCCAGGCCCAGCGCGAGAAGACTCCGTACCACCGCAACGCGGCGCCCGTGGGGAAGATCTTCTTCGACTCGCCGCAGGGTCCCATGGTCTGCTCCGGCACGGTCGTGAAGGACCCGCGCCGGCCCGGGAAGTCCAACCTCGTGTGGACCGCCGGCCACTGTGTGCACGCCGGCCAGCGGGGCGGCTGGTTCCGCAACATCACCTTCGTGCCCGCCTACAACGACCTCGGCAAGTCGGCGTCCGCACTGGGCAACGCACAGCCGCACCAGGTCGCTCCCTACGGCCAGTACTGGGCCGACTGGGCGGTCACCTCGGGCGAGTGGATCCAGCGCGGCGGCACGAACCCCGCCTGGCCCTACGACTACGCCGTGCTGCACGTACAGCCGGAGCGGGGCAAGAAGTCCCTGGAGGAGACCGTAGGCGTCGCCCTGCCGATCGACTTCTCCGCACCGACCGCGGCCCAGGCCGGCACGATGGGCGCCTGGGGTTACCCGGCCGCCCCGCCGTACAACGGTCTGATCATGCACAAGTGCCTCGACCGGCCGACCCGGCTCACCACGGCTCCGGCGACGCCGACGATGTACCGCATCGGCTGCACCATGACCGGCGGTTCCTCCGGCGGTGGCTGGATCCGCACGATGCCGAACGGCAAGGTGGCGCTGGTGTCGAACACCTCGATCGGCCCGGTCGGCGGCAACGGCTGGCTGGCCGGTCCGCAGCTGGGCCGTGGTGCCAAGGACGCGCACGAGATGGTGAGCAAGAAGTTCGCCCGCTGACCGGGCGACACCGATGGCCGGCTTCCTCGGCCGGCGTCCACGCGTAAGGCCCCGCCCCCAGTCAAGGGGCGGGGCCTTACGCATGGGACCCGTTGAGCCGCGCGCAGCGACTTCCGGCGAGACCGGTCAGTGCGCGGCGGGAACGTACGGCATCAGGAACGCCGCCAGCTCCTCGTGCACCCGCGCCTTGAGCAGCGTGCCTTCCGGCGTGTGCTCCTCGGAGAGCAGCTCGCCCTCGGCATGCACCCGCGAGACGAGACCGCCCTCGGTGTACGGCACGAGCGCCTCGATCTCGACCTGCGGCCGCGGCAGTTCGGCGTCGATGAGCGCGAGCAGCTCCTCGATGCCCTCGCCCGTACGCGCCGAGACCGCGATCGCGTGACGCTCGGTCCGCATCAGGCGCTGCAGCACGAGCGGGTCGGCCGCGTCCGCCTTGTTCACGACCACGACCTCCGGCACGTTCACCGCGCCGACGTCACGGAACACCTCGCGGACGGCGGCCAGCTGCTCCTCCGGGGCGGGGTGCGAGCCGTCCACCACGTGGAGGATCAGGTCGGAGTCGCCGACCTCCTCCATGGTGGAGCGGAACGCCTCGACCAGGTGGTGCGGCAGATGCCGTACGAACCCGACGGTGTCGGCCAGGGTGTACACCCGGCCGCTGGGCGTCTCGGCCCGGCGGACGGTCGGGTCGAGGGTGGCGAACAGCGCGTTCTCCACCAGCACACCCGCGCCGGTCAGCCGGTTGAGCAGGGACGACTTGCCGGCGTTGGTGTATCCGGCGATGGCGACGGACGGAACCTTGTGACGGCGCCGCTCCTGCCGCTTGATGTCGCGGCCGGTCTTCATCTCCGCGATCTCCCGGCGCATCTTCGCCATCTTCTCGCGGATCCGACGCCGGTCGGTCTCGATCTTCGTCTCACCGGGACCACGCGTGGCCATGCCGCCACCGCCGCCGCCACCCATCTGACGGGAGAGCGACTGACCCCAGCCTCGCAGTCGCGGCAGCATGTACTGCATCTGCGCGAGCGCGACCTGTGCCTTGCCCTCTCGGGACTTGGCGTGCTGGGCGAAGATGTCGAGGATCAGGGCGGTCCGGTCGACCACCTTCACCTTGACGACGTCTTCGAGGGCGATGAGCTGGCCGGGGCTGAGTTCACCGTCGCAGACGACGGTGTCGGCACCGGTTTCGAGCACGATGTCCCGCAGCTCACGGGCCTTGCCCGAGCCGATGAACGTGGCCGGGTCGGGCTTGTCACGGCGCTGGATGACGCCGTCGAGCACCAGGGCACCCGCCGTCTCGGCGAGGGCCGCCAGCTCCGCGAGGGAGTTCTCCGCGTCCTGCACGGTCCCCGAGGTCCATACGCCGACCAGCACGACGCGCTCGAGGCGCAGCTGCCGGTACTCGACCTCGGTGACGTCCTCGAGCTCGGTGGAGAGGCCCGCCACGCGCCGCAGGGCCGCGCGCTCGGAGCGGTCGAACTGATCGCCGTCCCGCTCTCCGTCGATCTCGTGGCTCCAGGCGACGTCCTCTTCCATCAGGGCATCGGCCCGAAGGCTCTCGGTGCGGCTCGTCTCGGCGAAGCTCTGCTCGTCCTGGGAAGGGGATGAAGAGGAGGTCATTTGATCCTTACGTCGATGGAAAGTCGTTACGTCGATCACAACACGCGACGGCACGGAAAGATTCCCGGTCCGGCCGCGTCGCCGACCTGATGATGGTGACACGGCCGGACGGGGCGCGTCACCCCGGTTTCGCGGCGCTCGCCGGCTGCGTTGCCCGGCTGCGCCAGTCCGGGTGCCCGGGCATGGCCGGCGTCTTCTCCGCGTAGAGCCAGCCGGCGAAGAAGGCGGTGAGGTCGCGCCCCGCGACCTGGGAGGCCAGCGCGGTGAAGTCGGCGGTGGTCGCGGTGGCGTCGCGGTGCTCGCTCACCCAGCGGCGCTGCAGGCTCTGGAACGCGTCCTCGCCGATCTCTTGCCGCAGCGCGTACAGGACCAGGGCGCTCCCGTCGTAGACGACGGGCCGGAAGAGGCTGATCTTCTGGCCGGGCGAGGGCGGCTCGGGGGCCGCCGGGGGACCTCCGGCCGCCCGCCACCCGTCGGAGGCCGCGTAGGCGGCCTTCATACGCCGTTCAAGGGACTGTTTCCCGACCTCCTCGGCGTACAGCGCCTCGTACCAGCTCGCGTGCCCCTCGTTGAGCCACAGGTCGGACCAGGTGCGCGGCGAGACACTGTTGCCGAACCACTGGTGCGCGAGCTCGTGGACCATGATCGAGTCGACGTACCACTCGGGGTAGTCGGCTTCGGTGAACAGTCTTCTCTCGAAGAGAGAGAGGGTCTGGGTCTCCAGCGCGAAGCCGGTCTCGGCGTCGGCGACGAGCAGCCCGTAGGTCTCGAAGGGATAGCGGCCCACCTGGCGCTCCATCCACTCCAGGTGCCCGGGGGTCCGCTTCAGCCAGGGCTCCACGAGCTCCCGGTCGGCGGTGCGCACCACGTCCCGGACGGGGAGACCGTGCGGTCCTGTCCGGTGGACGACGGTGGAGCGGCCGATGGAGACCTGGGCGAGCTCGGTGGCCATGGGATGGGCCGTGCGGTAGGTCCACGTCGTGGTGGTGGCATTCTCGGCGCGACCCGCCGGCAGGCCGTTGGCGACGGCCGTCAGGGTGCTGGGGGCGGTGATCCGGAAGGTGAAGTACGCCTTGTCGGCGGGGTGGTCGTTGGACGGGAAGACCCGGTGGGCGGCGTCGGCCTGGTTGGCCATGGCGAGTCCGTCGCCGGTGCGGATCCAGCCGCCGGTGCCGGCGGGGCCGCGGGGATCGCTGGTGTGGGTGACCGTGATCTCCAGCGAGTCGCCGTCCTCGGCCGCCCGTGCCGGGGTGATCACGAGGTCCTCGCCGCTGGTCACGAACTCGGCGGCCGCGCCGTCGACGGTGACGGCCGAGACCTCGCCGTGCGCGAAGTCGAGGTTGATCCGCTCCAGGTCGGTGGTCGCGAGCGCCTCGATACGGGTGACGGCCGCGAGGGGCTCGGTGTTCCGGCCCGGGTAGGTGAGGCCGATGTCGTACGACCGGACGTCGTAACCGGGGTTGCCGAGGTGGGGGAAGAGCGGGTCCCCGATGCCGAGCGGCGGAGGCGCGGGCACGGCGGCGGCGACGAGACCGGCCGATGCGGCGACCAGGGCGGCGGAGCGGAGCCACCGCGCGCGTGGGGAGGTCTTTGGGGAGGTGAGCGGCATGAGCTACGGCTACCAGTGCGCGGGGCCCCGCCCCCGGCGGCGCGCTCGTCCGCCACCCGAAGGAGTCAGCACCGGACCGAGGGCGGCCGACTGGTTCAAGGGCTGTCCCGTCGCGGCTGACGGGTGCGCGGCCGGCTCGTCCTGCGGGCCGGAGCGGCGTGGGGTTACAGGTCGGGGGAAGCGGGGTGCTGCGCGCGGCTCACGTCGTACACCCCGGGGACGTCCCGCATCGCCCGCATCAGGGCGGGAAGACCGGTGGCGTCGGGGAGTTGGAGGGTGTACGTGTGGCGGACCCGCTGTTCGCAGGGCGGCTCGACGGTCGCCGAGACGATGGCGACGCCCGCGGCGGCGATGGCCTCGGTGAGGTCGGCGAGGAGCCTGGGCCGGCCGAAGGACTCGGCGACGAGCGTGACGCGGCACTCCGCGGTGTCGCCCCAGTGGACCGTGACGGGTTCGCGGCCGAGCCGCCTCATCGCGTCGGCGGCGGCGCAGCCGGTCCGGTGGACGGTGACGGACCCGCCGCGTACCAGGAAGCCGGTGATCTCGTCGGGGGGCACGGGCGTGCAGCATCCGGCGGGCCGTACGGCGCCGGCCGTCGTCCCCGGCAGATCGGCCAGGAGCCTGGTGCCGGAGCGCCGGTCGGCCGTGACGGAGACCGGCGGGCGGGGATCGGCGGCCGGAGCCTTGGTGGCCTCCGGGTGCGCCTGGAGCCAGCCGGTGATCGCGATGCGCGCGGCGGGGGTACGGGCGTGGTCGAGCCACTCGGGGGAGGGCCCCGAGACCGTGTCCTGGGCCAGCAGCGGCTGGACGGTGTCGCCGTCGGCGAGCACGGTGCTGAGCGTCGCCAGTCGCCCGTTGACGCGCGCGCCCACGCAGGAGTGGGCCGCTTCGCCGTACTGCGCGTACGCCGCGTCGACGCAGGTCGCCCCGGCGGGCAGGCTGATCGTGCCGGGGGCGCCGCCGTCGGCCCGGAAGACGGTGATCTCCTGGTCCTCGGCGAGGTCGGCGCGCAGCGAGGTCCAGAAGGTGTCGGGGTCGGGCGTCGACTGCTGCCAGTCGAGGAGCCGGGAGAGCCAGCCGGGCCGGGTGGGGTCGGCGCGCTCACCTTCCTCGGCCGGTTCGGCACCGTCCTGCGGTACGTACGGATTGCCCAGGGCGACGACGCCGGCCTCGGCGACCTTGTGCATCTGGTGCGTACGGATGAGGACTTCGGCGACGGCGCCGTCGGGAGCGGCGACGGCGGTGTGCAGCGACTGGTACAGGTTGAACTTGGGAGCGGCGATGAAGTCCTTGAACTCGGAGATCACCGGGGTGAAACAGGTGTGGAGTTCGCCGAGGACGGCATAACAGTCCGCGTCCTCGCCCACCAGCACCAGGAGTCGGCCGAAATCGCTGCCGCGCAGGTCGCCGCGCTTGAGCCGGACGCGGTGGACGGAGACGAAGTGCCTCGGCCGGATGAGGACTTCGGCGGGGATGCCGGCCTCGCGCAGGACCGCCGAGACGCTCTCGGCGATGGCCGCGAGCGCGTCTCCGGCGTCGGCGTTCTCGGCGATGAGGGCACGGGTGTTCTCGTACTCCTCGGGGTGGAGGATCGCGAAGACCAGGTCCTCCAGCTCGGTCTTGAGGGCCTGGACGCCGAGCCGTTCGGCGAGCGGGATGAGGACGTCGCGGGTGACCTTGGCGATCCGGACCTGTTTCTCGGGCCGCATGACGCCGAGGGTGCGCATGTTGTGGAGCCGGTCGGCGAGTTTGATCGACATGACGCGGACGTCGTCGCCGGTGGCGACCAGCATCTTGCGGAAGGTCTCCGGTTCGGCGGCGGCGCCGTAGTCGACCTTCTCCAGCTTGGTCACACCGTCGACGAGGTAGGCGACCTCGTCACCGAACTGCTCACGCACCTGATCCAGGGTCACCTCCGTGTCCTCGACGGTGTCGTGGAGGAGGGAGGCGGTCAACGTCGTGGTCTCGGCGCCGAGTTCGGCGAGGATCAGGGTGACCGCGAGCGGATGCGTGATGTACGGCTCGCCGCTCTTGCGGAACTGGCCTCGGTGCGAGGACTCGGCGAGGACGTACGCCCGGCGCAGCACGGCCAGGTCGGCGTCGGGGTGGTGGGCGCGGTGCGCGTCGGCGACATGGCCGATGGCGTCGGGCAGGCGGCCCCGTGCGGTCGGACCGAGCAGAGCGGCGCGCCCGAGCCTGCGGAGGTCGATCCTCGGGCGGGCGCGTCTGCGGCTGGGAGCGTCGGGGGCGTTGGCCTCTGCCGCGCTCACAGGATTGGTGGCCTCTGCACTCATGGGGCACCTCCGGCGACGTCGACCGGCGGAGGGCGGGCAAGGCGTGCCTGCCTGGCCGGTGCTTGATGCTACCGAGCCCACCACGCGGCGCAGTCACGCTCTCGCCCAGCGTGAAACGGATCACCCATTCGAGCGACAGCTCCGTCGTTGACTGTTTCGATTCCGGCCAAGCCCACGGCCGGCCGGAATCAGCTCGTCGCGGTTCTCAGGCCGTGGTGGCCGTCGCCAGCCAGGAGGGGTCGATCGTGCCCTCGGCGAGGATGACGGCGGGCCCGGTCATCTCGATCTCGCCGTCGGGGTGCTCGGTGATGATCAGCGTGCCGCCGAGGACGTCGACGGTGTACGTGACGGGCGTCCCGCTCTCGGCCGGGTCCGCGCCGTCCCTGCGCGCGGTGGCCACGGCGACGGCGCAGGCGCCCGTGCCGCAGGAGCGCGTCTCGGAGGATCCGCGCTCGTGCACGCGCATGGCGACATGGCGGGGGCCGCGGTCGGCGACGAACTCGATGTTCACGCCTTCCGGATAGACCTCGGCCGGGGCGTACGGCGGCTCGGTGAACAGGTCGCCCGCGTGGTCGAGGCTCTCGACGAAGGCGACGGCGTGCGGGTTGCCCATGTTCACGTTGCGGGCGGGCCAGCTGCGACCCTCGACGGTGACGGTGACCCCGTCCTCGGAGAGGACGGCGCGGCCCATGGCGACGGTGACGGAACCGTCCTTGTCGAGGTGGACCCTCTTGACCCCGTCGCGGGTGGCGATCGCGATCTCACCGGCCGTGACATGCCCGGCGTGCTCCAGGTAGCGGGCGAAGACCCGCAGGCCGTTGCCGCACATCTCGGCGACCGAGCCGTCGGCGTTGCGGTAGTCCATGAACCATTCGGCTTCGCCGGCCATCGCCCGGGCCTCGGGATGGGCCGCGCTGCGGACCACGTGCAGCAGCCCGTCGCCGCCGATCCCGGCGCGCCGGTCGCAGATCCGGGCGACGACGTCGGCGGGCAGCTCGACGGTGTTGTCGGTGTCGGGGACGATCACGAAGTCGTTCTCGGTCCCGTGGCCCTTGAGGAAGGGGAGCGGCGATGTCTGCGTGCTGGTCACGGGATCAACTGTACGGGTCGGGTACGACAGCCGCCTCGACGGTCCACGGAGCGGGCGGGTCGCGCCGGGCGCTCGATCGCGTGCCCCGCCGCGCGGGGCAGGTCGGTGCGGCGTGTGCTCCGCGGGTCAGCGGAGGCGGGCGACGCGCCAGACCGCCAGGGCCACCAGGAGCGCGCTGACGCAGACGTACAGAGCCATCACGCGCCAGTCCGGGCGCTCGCCGGAGCCGCGGGACGGCAGGCCCGGCCAGGTGTAGCCGACCTTGCGGGCGGCCATCATGCCCCAGCCGGCGGCGCAGGAGCTGATGAGCAGCCCCAGCATGGCGACGACGGCGCCGCCCTCCCCCGAACCGAAGGCCAGCGGGAAGGCGAACATCAGGGAGCCGACGGCGGCGAGGCCCACGATGGGCGCCAGCTGCCAGATCCTCAGACGGCGCTGGGGCCGCAGCTCGACCTCGACCTCGGCGGCGTCCACCTCGACGGAGGTGCCCTGGGCGTCGTCGGGACCGTCCGGGGTCAAACCGGGCGCGTCACCCGGGGCTTCGCCCCGGGCCGCGCCGTGCTGCTCTGTGTCGCGAGGGCCGGCCTCCATCGCCACGCGCCCTCCCAACTCGGACTCCACTTGGTCGATCGATGCTCGATGATGGCACGCTCCCGACCGTTGGAATGACGGGCGTGGCGTCCCGATGCCATCACGTGATCAGGCTGTAACCGCTCGTTCGACCAACGTCAGCGCCTCTCGCGGGAGTTCCCCGCGGTGTTCCGCCGCGCCGCTCAGCCAGTGGACGCGCGGGTCGCGCCGGAACCACGAGTCCTGACGGCGCGCGAAGCGCTTGGTGGCGCGTACGGTCTCGGCACGCGCCTCGTCCTCGGTGCACTCCCCCGCGAGCGCCGCGAGCACCTGCTGGTAGCCCAGTGCGCGGGCGGCCGTGCGCCCCTCGCGCAGTCCGCGCGCCTCCAGCGCGCGGACCTCGTCCACGAGCCCGGCCTCCCACATCCGGTCCACGCGCGCGGTGATCCGCTCGTCGAGCTCGGGCCGCTCGACGTCCACGCCGATCTGGACCGTGTCGTAGACCGAATCGGGCCCCGGCAGATTCGCGGTGAACGGCTTGCCGGTGATCTCGATGACTTCGAGCGCCCGGACGATGCGGCGGCCGTTGCTGGGCAGGATCGCGCGCCCCGCCTCCGGGTCCGCGGCAGCCAGTCGGGCGTGCAGGACCCCGGAGCCCCGCTCCTCCAGCTCGGCCTCCAGACGGGCCCGTACGACGGGATCGGTGCCGGGGAACTCGAGCGCGTCGATGGCACCCCGTACGTACAGACCGGAGCCCCCGACCAGGACGGGAGTGCGGCCGGCGGCGAGGAGGCGGTCGATCTCGGCCCTGGCGAGGCGCTGGTACTCGGCGACGCTGGCGGCCTCCGTCACGTCCCAGATGTCGAGGAGGTGGTGCGGCACGCCGCCGCGCTCTTCGAGCGTCAGCTTGGCGGTACCGATGTCCATCCCTCGGTAGAGCTGCATCGAGTCGGCGTTGACGACCTCGCCGCCGAGCTGCTGGGCGAGGAAAACGCCCAGATCGGACTTTCCGGCCGCTGTGGGACCGACGACGGCGATGACCCGCGGGGCGGGAGCTGCACTTCTCACTGCCCCAGTCTCGCAAACCTCCCGCCGAGTCCCCGAATGAGCGACGTGACGGCCCGCATCCGGGTTCGTTGCCTGTTGCGAGGTTCCGACCGCCGGTTTCCGTGCCGGCTGCACCGGGTGGCGCGATGGGGCGCACCGGGCGCCCGCGGGGCTTCTCCCGCACGAGTACGCTATGGAGTGGAAATGGGCATTTTTGCAATGTTTCGCCGCAAGGGCAAGGAAGCTGCCGAGGCGTCACCGCAGGAGACGGAGGCCGTCGCCCTGACGTCCGACGCGGAGGAGGCGGAGAACGCTTCCGAGGCCCCCGCCACCGATGCCGAGGCGACGGAGGACAGCGGGACCGCGGGGATCACCGAGCCGGCCCCGGCCGCCGAAGCGGCCGAGTCGGTGGAGATCCCCAAGCAGCAGTCGGCCGAGGAGGCGGCGGACAACGAGGCCGGCGAGAGCGCCCGGAAGTAGCTCCTGGGGACAGGACACGGCAATTCGGTTTACCGGAGGGAAGGTGACCCATGGGTCTCCTGGATTCACTGAAGGCCAAGCTCGCCCCGGCCAAGCACAAGGTCTCCGACCTCGCACAGCAGCATGGGGACAAGATCGACCACGGCCTGGAGAAGGCCGCGAAGATGGTCGACGAGAAGACCAAGGGCAAGTACAGCGACAAGATCGAGTCGGGCACCGGCAAGGCCAAGGAGGCTCTGGACCGGATCGCCCACAAGGACGACGGAACCAAGGGCGACGGCACTCCTGGCGGAGGCCCGACCACGCCGCCGGCCGCCTGACGCCCGGCGTCACCTGACGCTCCCTCCGCACGGCGGACGGCCGCGGAGCACACCGCTCCGCGGCCGTCCGCCGTTCGTACGCGGTTGGTTGACGGTGGTTGGCCGGTCGCCCGCCGTGCCCTAGGACCAAGCGGCGACGAAGTATCCGACGCCGTACGGGGCGTCCTCGTACAGCAGTCGGCCCTCCAGGCCCGCCCCCTGGGCGGCGCCCGCGAGAACCTGCCAGGGAGCCCGGCCGGCCGCCTTCAGCTCGTATGCGAGGTTCTCGTCCAGGCCCAGGAGGGCGTCCGGATCGGCGCTGCCCAGCGCCCTGGCCGCCTCGGCGTCGAAGGGCGCGGCGCGCTCGTCCAGATAACCGGGCGCCTTGACCGAGCGGCAGGCGCTGCCGTCGCCCATGACCAGCAGCGCCACGCGGTCGGCGGACGCGGCCAGCTCACGGCCGGCGGCGGCGCACCGGCCGCTCTCCAGCCGCTCCCCGACTCCCAGCCCCTCGACCGGCGCGTCGGCCCAGTCGGTGCGCTCCAGGAGCCAGGCGGCGACGGCGAGCGACGCGGGCAGCGGCCGGTCTCCGGCCGACCTGTCGTCGCCGGGCCGGCCTCCGGCCGGCCGGGCGGCCCCGAGCCGTACGGAGAGGTCGACTCCGAACCCGGCGAAGGACCCCGTGGAGCCGGCGGGGTACGGACCGAGGGCGCCCTCGGCCGCGGGCCCGACGACGTACAGCCGATCGGGCCGGGACGCGGCCAGCAGCCCCAGGGCGTCCGCGCACGCCACCCGCGCGGCGTGGAGTTCGGGGGCGGCTCCGGTCGCGACCTCGGGTACGAGCAACGGCGGACACGGACAGACGGCTGCGGCGACAAGCATGATCCGCAGCCTACTGCGACGACAGGCCGCGGCCCGCGGGTGTCAGTGGCTGCCGCAGGCCGGCACGGAGGCGGCGGGAAGCGGCTCCGGCACGCCGATCTTCGGCAGGCCGAGCAGGACACCCGCCGGCTTGGCGGCGGCCTCGGCGGTGCGCTTCTCCCAGGCGTCTCCGGAGCGGGTACGGCGTACCGATGTCGTCGGACCCTCGGCGAGCAGGTGGTGCGGGGCGGCGTAGGTGATCTCGACCGTCACCACATCGCCCGGGCGGACCTCCTGGTCCGGCTTGGTGAAGTGGACCAGCCGGTTGTCGGGGGCGCGGCCGGAGAGGCGGTGCGTGGTGCCGTCCTTGCGCCCCTCGCCCTCCGCGACCATGACCTCCAGGGTCCGGCCGACCTGCTTCTTGTTCTCCTCCCAGGAGATCTCCTCCTGGAGCGCGACAAGGCGTTCGTACCGTGCCTGCACGACCTCCTTGGGGATCTGCCCCTCCATCTCGGCCGCGGGAGTGCCGGGCCGCTTGGAGTACTGGAAGGTGAAGGCGTTGGCGAACCGTGCCTCGCGGACCGTGTGCATCGTCTGCTCGAAGTCCTCCTCGGTCTCGCCGGGGAAGCCCACGATGATGTCGGTGGAGATGGCGGCGTGCGGGATCGCGGCGCGCACCTTCTCGATGATGCCGAGGAAACGCTCCTGCCGGTAGGAGCGGCGCATCGCCTTGAGGATCGTGTCCGAACCGGACTGCAGCGGCATGTGCAGCTGCGGCATGACGTTCGGGGTCTCGGCCATCGCCGCGATGACGTCGTCCGTGAAGTCGCGGGGGTGCGGTGAGGTGAAGCGGACCCGCTCCAGGCCCTCGATCTTCCCGCAGGCGCGCAGCAGCTTGGAGAACGCCTCGCGGTCGCCGATGTCGGACCCGTACGCGTTGACGTTCTGGCCGAGCAGGGTGATCTCGGAGACGCCCTCGGCGACCAGGGCTTCGATCTCGGCGAGGATGTCGCCGGGACGGCGGTCCTTCTCCTTGCCGCGCAGCGCCGGGACGATGCAGAACGTGCAGGTGTTGTTGCAGCCGACGGAGATCGACACCCAGGCGGCGTAGGCGGACTCGCGCCGGGTCGGCAGCGTGGAGGGGAACGCCTCCAGCGACTCGGCGATCTCGATCTGCGCCTCTTCCTGGATACGGGCGCGCTCCAGGAGGACCGGCAGCTTGCCGATGTTGTGCGTACCGAAGACGACGTCGACCCAGGGCGCCTTCTTGACGATGGTGTCGCGGTCCTTCTGGGCGAGACAGCCACCGACGGCGATCTGCATCCCGGGGCGCGAGGTCTTCATCGGGGCGAGCCGGCCGAGGTTGCCGTACAGCTTGTTGTCGGCGTTCTCGCGGACGGCGCAGGTGTTGAACACGACGACGTCGGCGTCACCGTCGGCGCCCTTGGGAGCGCGGACGTAGCCGGCGTCCTCCAGCAGACCGGAGAGCCGCTCGGAATCGTGGACGTTCATCTGGCACCCGTAGGTGCGGATCTCATAGGTCTTGGGTTCGCCCACGGCGAGGCTCCGGTCGATGCTAGTCACGTCTCTAGGGTAAGGGCCGTCGGAGGAGCGCCGGCCCGTGCCTCTCGTGGGGCGGGAGGCGGCGGCGGGCGGGCCTCTAGTGGTGGGCGACGGCCGCTGCCATGGCCTCGGCCACCGCTGTGAGCTGGGCGCCGAGCGTGCCCGCGTCCGGGCGGAGGGAGCCGTTGAAGGCCGCGGAGCCGATGGTGAAGGCGTCGGCGCCCGCGTCGGCCAGGGCGCGGATCTGTGCGGGGGTGGTGATGCTTCCGGCCACCACGAGCCGGCCGGTGGTCGCGGCGCGGGCGGCGCGGACGAGGTCGAGCGGGTCGGCGTCGGTGGCGCGGTAGGCGAGGAGGTCGACGCCCGCGCAGCCCGCCGTCTCGGCTCGGCGGCAGTCGTCGGCGATACGGTCCGGACCGCCGGCCAGCCGGGTGGGGTGCCCGAGGGGTTCGCCCGCGAAGGGCAGGTACTCGATGCCCGTTCCGGCGAGGAGGGCCTGCGTCTCGTCGATCCAGGTGCCGCCCATGAGCCGGTCGACACCGAGGTCGATCGCGCTCCTCACGGACGCGAGGGCCTGCTCCCGCGTGGTGCTCACCACTTCGAGGTAGCTGGTGGCGCCTCTCTCCTTGATCCGGCGGTGGAGCCGGGCGAGGGTCGCGGGGTCGACGCCGATGTCCTTGAAACCGATGTGGCCGATGTCGAGGTCCGCGACGGAGTCGAGGACGCGCAGGCAGTCCGTGACGGTCCTGTCGTCACGGGTGAGCATGAAGATGAAGTCCACGGTGGTCCTCCGGGGAGTGGGTCAGGTCGGCGGTCGGGCCGTCGACGGAGCGTCCGTCAGGTCGGCGGCGCGGCATCCGTCGGGTCACCGGTCCTGTCGGCGGTCAGGTCGGCGGCCTGGTGCAGGGCGGTGAGCAGGCTCGTATGGTCCGCGGTGCCGTGTCCCGCGATGTCGAAGGCCGTTCCGTGGTCGACGCTCGTACGCACGAACGGCAGGCCGATGGTGATGTTGACGCCGCGTTCGAGCCCCAGGTACTTGACGGGGATGAGCCCTTGGTCGTGGTACTGGGCGACGACCGCGTCGAACTCCCCTGCCCGGGCCCGCATGAAGACCGTGTCGGCCGGCCACGGCCCGCTCGCCTCGATGCCCTCCGCCCGTGCACCCCGGACGGCCGGCTCGATGATGTCGAGGTCCTCGCGCCCGAAGAGCCCGTTCTCGCCCGCGTGCGGGTTGAGCGCGGCCACGGCGATACGGGGACGGCTGAGCCCGCCGCCCCGCAAGGTGCGGTCGGTCAGCCGGATGATCTCCAGCTCGCGGGCGGTGGTGAGTGCGTCGAGGGCCGTACGCAGCGACTGGTGGACGGTGACCAGGACGACCCGCAGCTCGTCGTTGGCCATCATCATCGCGTAGTCGGTCGTGCCCGACAGGTCGGCGAGGATCTCCGTGTGTCCGGGGTAGGGCAGCCCGGCCAGTCGGAGCGCCTCCTTGTTGATCGGCGCGGTGGTCAGGGCCCGGATCTCGCCGCGGAGCGCGAGTTCGACACCCCGCCGTACGTACCGGAAGCACGCCATCCCGGCTCGGGCGTCCACCGTGCCCGGTGACAGGTCCGCGGGGAGTTCGCCCTCGGCGAGCACGTCCATGACACCTGGGGTGGGACGGGCCTGGGCCACGGAGTCGATCGCCCGCACGGTCAGGGCCGTGCCCGTGGTGCGGCAGGCACGGGTGAGGACGTCCGGGTCCCCGATCACGACGACCGGTGGCCGGCGGGCGGGGTCGGCGTGCGCCTTGACGGTGATCTCGGGCCCGATGCCGTTCGGGTCACCCATGGTGACGGCCAGGGGCTTCACGCGCGCGTGCTCCTTTCGTCGCCTTCGGCGAGAAGGCGGCACAGCCGGTCGAGCGTCCCGTCGTCGCCGAACCCGCCGGCCTTGATCAGGACGGGGATGCCCCGCGGGCCGAGCAGCGTGCCGCGGGCGATCCCGGGCTCGGGCTCGTCGTACAGGTCGATCCCGGTGGCCCCGAGCGCCCGGAGGACGGTGACGGCCGTCTCTCCCCCGGTCAGGACGAGCCCGTCGACCAGCCCGTCCGCCACCAACCTCCCCGCCACGAGCGCCAGATCGCGGGTGAGCGAGCCCGGGGCGGGGGCCTCGCGGCGGGCATCGGGCGTGTGGACGACCCGTACCGGCGCCGCCGTACGCCGCAGCGCCCCGGCGGCGGCGAGGGGGTCGCCCGCCGCCACCGCGGCCACGTCCGGTCGCCCGCGCAGCCGGTCCAACTGGCGTCGGGTCGCCGGATTCGCGCTGCCGACCACCACCAGCGGATGGCGTGCGGCGGGCAGGGCGGTGGTTGTGGCGGTGGCGGTGGCGGTACGGGAGTGATGCCGGGCCAGCGCGGCGGCGAGGCCCGGGGAGCCGACCCACAGCACCTCACGGATCGCCGGCGCCGCGGAGACGAGACGGTCCAGATCGCGGTCCGTGGCGGCCGAGCAGACGAACAGGCCGCCGCCTTCGATCAGTTCGGGCAGCCGGTCCAGCCGGTCGGGTTCGAGGACGACGGCCTCCGGCAGGAGGTGCGTGAGGTCCGAGGAGGTGACCGGGTGCGCCGGGTCGCTGCCGAACGCACTCTCGTGCACCGGAACTCCGTGCACATGCTGGACCCCCCGGACCGTGGTCCGCCCCTCCGCCGGGAAGGCGGGCGCGATCACCACGGCACGGCGACGCGAGCCCGCGTGGGCGGCGCGGATCTCGGCGGCGACATGGCCCCTCAGCGTGGAGTCGACCGTCTTGATCAACAGGTCGGCTCCGGCGTACGTCTGGGCGGCCCGTCGCGTCTCGGCCACGGCCTCGCCCTGGCCGAGCAGCCGGCTGCCGAGGTCGACGGCCACCACACCGTTCACCGCCTCGGGCGCGGTAGCGGAGGCGCTGAGCAGCACCTGGGCGCGGTGACCACCCCTGCGGAAGGGGGCCGCACCGTCACCGGCGCTGGTCAGGTCGTCGGCGAGGACGGCGATGGTCGATGCGAACGGGCCCGCGTGGGGCCACCGGGGCACGTAGGGCGTATAGGTCGCTCGGGGCATGTGGGGCGTCCGTGCGGCCATGGGGCCGTGCGGCGCCTGGGGGTCCCGGGGTGCCTGGGGCGCCTGGGGGTCCTGCGGTGCCTGCGGGTCCCGGGGCGTCTGCGATGCCTGAGGGTCCTGCGGTGCCTGCGGGTCCCGGGGCGTCTGCGATGCCTGGCGTATCTGTGGTGCCTGCGATGCCTGCGGTTTCTGAGGGGCCTGATGCGCCATCCTGATACGTCTTCCTCGGATCGCCGGTCGGTGACGTCGTCAACCCTGGCGCCCGCGAAGCACCTGGGACAAGCGATTCCTTCTCACCCCACCTGTGAGTAGATTTCACACATGCGCTGGCCCGACCTCCCGCCGCCGAACACCCTTCTCCCCTTCGAGGCCACCGTGCGGCACGCGAGCATGACCCGGGCCGCCCACGAGCTCCACGTCACCCACGGGGCGATCAGCCGGCAGATCCAGAACCTGGAGAAGGCGCTCGGCACCACGCTGTTCGAGCGCGGGACGCGGTCACTGCGTCCCACCCCGCAGGCCCGTCGGCTGGCGGCCGCCGTCCGTGACGCGCTCGACCAGATCGACTCGGCGGCCCGGGAGATCTCCCGCCGTGAGCGGGGCGGTCCGATCGCGCTCTCCTGCGAGCCCACGCTGCTGATGCGCTGGCTGATCCCCCGCCTGCCGGATCTCGCCGTGCGGGTGCCCGGCCTCACCGTGCACCTGTCGGCGGGCGGTGGGCCCGTCTCCTTCGAGCGGGAGACCATCGACCTCGCTCTGCGCAGGGACGACTTCCCCGTACCGGA
The DNA here is from genome assembly GCF_040611675.1 of Streptomyces sp. NPDC006551. Lineage (NCBI taxonomy): Bacteria > Bacillati > Actinomycetota > Actinomycetes > Kitasatosporales > Streptomycetaceae > Streptomyces > Streptomyces sp. NPDC006551. Next base: position 1,318 of record NZ_JBEXOT010000025.1, on the reverse strand, counting down.
TCGGGTGAGCCGCACGCACCTCTTCGAGGAGCGGATCGGTCCGGTCTGCAGCCCCGATCTGGCGCGGCGCCTGAGCCGGGTGGAGGATCTCGCCGGTCTGTCGCTCCTGCACACCAGCACCCGGCCACAGGCGTGGGACGACTGGTGGCGGCTCACCGGGACCCGTGTCGAAGGCGCGTCGCAGCAGACCTTCGAGCACTTCTATCTGGCGTTGCAGGCGGCCGTCGCGGGGGTGGGTGTCGCGATCGGCCCGTACGCCCTCGTCCATGACGATCTCGTCCGCGGGCAGTTGGTGGCGCCCTTCGGCCTGGTCGCGGACGGCACGCACTACCACCTGCTCAGCCCGCGGCCACCCGAGGAGGACGCCCGGGTCTCCCGGCTGCTCGACTGGCTGCGCAGCCAGTCGGCCCAGCTCCGGCCGCCGCCCGGGGAGGCCTGACGCCCCGGCCGACCCGGCTCGCCGCGATCGGGGCCTCGTGGCTCCCCGCGTACGGCCCCTGCGGGCCTGGCCATCGCGGGGGCCGAGCTGGCAGGATCGCGCCATGTTCGCCACCCTCTCCCGCGCCGCCCGACGCCGTGCCCTCCAGCTGGCGGCGGCGCTCCTGGTGGTGGGCGGGCTGCTCGTCTGGTGGCTGGTTCCTATCGGTCCGCCCGCGCCGAGCGGCACCGTGACCTTCAGTACCGGCGTGCCCACCGGCGTCTACCAGCGGTACGGCGACCTGCTGAAGCAGGCCCTCGCCCGCGATCTGCCGGATGTCTCGATAACGCTCAGGAACAGCGAGGGCTCCCAGCAGAACCTGGCTCGGCTCGCCTCCGGCGAGGTGGATTTCACGATCGCGACAGCCGACGCGGTGGCCCAGTACCAGCGGGACCGGAAGCCGGGATTCGACCGGCTGCGCGGCTCCGCCCGCCTCTACGACGACTACGTACAGCTGGTGGTCCGTAAGGAGTCGCCCGTCCGGTCGGTGGCCGACCTGCGCGGCCTGCGGGTGGGCGTCGGGCAGGAGGGCTCCGGGGTGAGACTGATCGCGGACCGGGTCCTGGCGGCCGCGGGGCTCACCCCGGACGTCGGCATCCAGCCGGTGTCGGCCGGTATCGACACGATGCCGTCGCTGCTGGAGCGCAAGCAGCTCGACGCGTTCTTCTGGTCGGGCGGGCTGCCCACCCACGCGGTCCAGACCCTCTCCGAGCGCCTTCCGGTACGACTCATTCCGCTGGACGCCGCCCTGGTGGACAAGCTCCACGACCGTGGCGGGCGAAGGACGGCGCCATCGCCGGACCGAGGCTCCTGGAGCACCTCGTCGACGTCGTGCTCTCC